>NZ_RAWE01000109.1 GCF_003611695.1 Corallococcus carmarthensis
GGAGGGTTCAGACGCCGGTGAGGGCGCGCGCGGCGGCGGGGCCGGTGGCGGCGCGGCGGGTCCGGGCTGCTCCGGGGCGTCCATGAAGCGCGTCACCCACGCGGCCCCCAGCGCGAACAGCAGGAACAGGCCCAGGCTCAGGCCGGGGATGAGGAACCAGCGGACGAGGGTGCGGTGCGAGGACGCCATGGGCCGGGAGCCCGCGTGTCATACCCGCCTCACGGGGAGCCGTGAAGCGGGGATGCACGCGAGCGCCCGAGGCTACGGATACACCTCGCGTCGCGACGTGGTCGTCGTGGTCGTCGTGGGCGTCGTCGGGGGCGTCACCACCGCCCCTTCGGCGCGGATGCGCTGCTTGCGGCTGACGCCCAGGGTGGCGCCGAGCACCGCCGCGACGAGCCCAAACAGGAGCCCCGCGAAGATGCCCCAGAAGACGCGGCCGGAGCGGTCCGCCACCTTCAGCGCGCCCTGCTGCACCTCCTGGCCCACCTGACCGGCCTTGGCCTTGGCCTGGGTCTTGGCCTGATCCACCTGCTGCTCCACGCGGTTGGCCACCTCCTCCGCGTCCTGGCGCGACAGCTTGGTGTTCTGCGCGATGTTGCTCACCAGCAGCTCGCGGTCCACGCGGCCCTGGCGCACGCCCTCGGTGACGATGTCCTTGGTCGCCGCCTCCAGCTGGTTCGCGGTGATGGCGGGCTTGCCCTCCTGGCGCAGCCGCTTGTTCACGGGCGCGAGCGCGTCGTTGGCGTCCAGGCCGAACGCCTTGGCCGCTTCACCGCCTCCCGTCACGGCGCCCACCGCGGCGGCGCCGCCCGCGCTCACCGCCGTCTTGCCCACGTTGAACACCGCGCCCAGCACGTTGGACAGCAGCATGCCCAGCACCACGACGCCCGCGAGCGTCGTCAGGCCCCAGAGCACCGCGCCGTGCAGCGCGCCTCCCGCCTTGTCCACGATGCCGGCGCTGCGCGCGGCCACCACACCGCCCACGAAGAGCGCGACCAGCGGGACGAGCACGCTCCAGATGCCGGTGAAGATGCCCGCGGACTTCGCGCTCGAGGCGTTGGCGGGGTCCACCGATGACAGGCCCAGCGCGAGCCCCAGCGTGTAGAGCAATATCCAGACGCCCAGCGCGACGAAGGTGCCACCAAAGATGGCGCCCCAGCTCAGCTTGTACGCACTGCCCGGCACCGCTGGGATGTTGCCGGCGCGTTCGCTCTCAACAATGGCTGCCATTGGACTCCACCCTCGCTTCCCGTGTGTCGCCTGGCCGCGCTCGGCACGGCCAGGACGTACGTGTCTGGGATGAAGGTGTGCACCAGGGAAACCGCTTCATTTCACTGGCTCACGGCTGCCCCGTCCCGAAGGGTGGGACGGACGGCCGGGTGGCCTCAGCGCAGGCCGAGCGCGTCGAGGAGCAGTGCCTCGCGCGCCACCACCGGCGAGCGCGGAAGCACGTCCGTGCGGTAGCGCGCGACGAGCGCGGGCAGGGTCACCGGGCTGCCGTCGCCCAGACCGCTCCAGGCGGCCAGCAGGCCCAGGACATGCTCGGGAGGACGGCCGCGCGCACGCAGCTCCGCGAGCGCGAACGCCCCGTCGCGCTTCGCCAGCCGCTTGCCGTCCTCGCCCATCACCAGCGGCACGTGGAGGAACGCGGGCGCGGCCAGGCCCAGCGCGGCGTAGAGCTGGAGCTGGCGGGGCGTGGAGGGCAACAGGTCGTCCCCGCGCAGCACGTGGGTGATGCGGCTGGCCGCGTCGTCCACCACCACCGCGAGCTGGTAGCTGGCCACGCCGTCGTTGCGGCGCACCACGAAGTCCCCCACCAGCGCCTGCACGTCCTGGGCCTGGGGGCCCACCAGCTCGTCCACGAAGCGCACTTCTCCTTCACGCGCGCGGAAGCGGTACGCGGGGGCACGGGTGCGGGCGCGCTCGGACACCTGTCCGGCGGTGAGGTGCGCGCAGGTCCCGGGATAGCGCGGGCCTTCGTCGGACAGGCCGTGGGGGGCGCTCGCCGCGCGGGCAATCTCCGCGCGCGTGCAGAAGCACGGGTAGATGAGCCCCTCGCGTTCGAGCCGGTCCTGGGCCTCGCGGTAGACGCTGTCGCGCTCGCTCTGGATGAGCGGCGCCTCGTCCCACTCCAGGCCCAGCCAGCGCAGGTCCTCGTAGAGGTCCTGGAGGAACTGGGGGCGGCAGCGCGCGCGGTCCAGGTCCTCGATGCGCAGGAGAAATGAGCCGCCCGCGGCCCGGGCCTGGAGCCAGCCCAGGAGCGCGCTTCTCACGTTGCCCAGGTGCATGCGGCCGGTGGGGCTGGGGGCGAAGCGTCCTCGCATCGTGGGCGAAACCATAACTTCCCCGCCCGCGGGGCTGGGAGAGAATGCCCCGCTGCTTCCTTCCGTTCCCTGGGATGTGACTCCGTCCATGCGCTTCCTGCACTGCTCCGACGTCCACATCACCGAGGACTACTTCGCCCTGCCGCTGCGCAAGCTGGGCTGGCGCCGCTGGGTGGCGCTCGTCGAGCTGACGGCGGGAGGCCGGGCGAAGGCCTACCGGAACGCGCAGTCCACGCTCTCCGCCATCGCCCGCGACGCGGGCACGCATGGCGTGGACCACTTCATCCTGTCCGGCGACCTCACCGCCTACGCCCTGGAAGGCGAGTTCCGCGCCGCCCGCGCCGCGCTCAGCCCCCTGGCCCCGACGCCCGCTCGCTGCACCGTCATCCCCGGCAACCACGACGTCTTCACCCCCGGCGCCGCGCGCAGTGGCCGCTTCGCCCAGCACTTCGGGGACCTGCTGGAGAGCGACCTGCCCGAATACCGCCGCGAGGGCGCGTTCCCCTTCGTGCGCCTGGTGGGCGAGGGCGCCGCGGTGGTGGGGCTGTGCTCCGCGCGACCGCTGCCCACGCCGGGCCTGTCCTACGGCAGCGTGGGCCCCGCGCAGCTCGAAGGCCTGGCGGCCCTGCTGAAGGACGCCCGGTTGGACGTCCGCGCCATCCTGGTGGTGGTGCACCACGCGCCGAGGAGCCCCGCGAACCACGCGGACGGCTGGCACCACGGGCTGCATGACGCGGACGCGCTCCTGAAGCTGTTGCCGGGCCCGCGCTTCGCGGTGCTTCATGGCCACATCCACCAGCGCTACCACCACCCGGCCACCCAGGACCGGCCGCATCTCTTTGGCGCGGGCTCCTCCACCCAGGCGGGGAAGGAGGGCTACTGGCTCATCGAGGTCCAGGACGGAGTCGTCGTGGGCGGCACGAAGCACGTGCCGGCGTTGTGACAGTTCCGCCCAGCGGCGGTACAAGGGGCGCACATGACCCTGGCGCCCACGTCCCCACCCGTTGAGTTGTCCCTGGAGGAGTACCGCTTCCTGCGCCAGCTGGGACGTGTCACGGACGACCTCCTGGAGGAGAGCCTCCGGGAGCGCGAGACGCTCACCCAGTGCTTCCGGCGCTGCTTCCCCACGCTGCTCCAGCACCTGGGCGCGCGCGGCATCGCGGTCACCACGCGCGACGAAGAGCTGGTGGAGCAGACCTGGAGCGAGGGCGACTGGGGCGGCGTCTTCGCCGGAGGCCTGCTGGCGGGGCCCACGGGCCTGAGCGTCCACGACACGGGCACGCTGCTCACCCAGACGCTGGACGTGGCGGGTTCACCGGTGGGCACGCTGGGCGTGCTCTACGCGGGGCCGCCGGGCGACGCGGGCGTCACCGCGAAGCGCCTGCGCGCGCTGGACGTGGTGGCGGAGGAGCTGGACACGGTGCTGATGCTGGTCCACACCGCGTCGGAGAAGCACCAGCTCATCCTCCAGTGCAACGAGCACCTGGCCAACCCCGTCTTCGAGGCGGGCATGGACCACGCGGTGCGCACGCTGGCGCAGCGGGTGCGGCTGCCGGGTTTCCTGCTGCTGTACCGCGACGCCGTGCAGCCGCACGTGCTGCACTACCGCACGTACCGGCACGGGCAGCTGGAGTACGAGAGCGGAGAGCAGCCCAGCGCCCCGCTGGAGTCGCTGGTGCACCAGCACGGCACGCGGCTCCTGCACGGGGACGCGGGCGTGCTCAAGCGCCTGTTCGACGGACGCACCACGGAGGCGGTGCTCATCTCCGCGGCCACGCGCAGCGAGCCCCTGGGCAAGATTGTCGTCTGGAGCAACGAGGGCTTCTCCGCGTACGCGATGGATCTCATCCGCGTGCTGGCCTCCACGCTGAGCCAGCGCCTGCTGGACTACAACCGCGAGCGCATCCACCTGTCGCAGTTCTTCCCCACGGGCGCCATCGACGCGCTCCTGGAGGATCCGGACTACGCGCGGCACCTGCGCGCGCAGGAGCAGGAGGTGGGCATCCTGTTCGCGGACATCAACGGCTTCACCCGCATCTGCGAGCAGGGCTTCGACAGCCCGCGCAGCATCGGCCGCTTCGTGGACGAGTGGAGCGCGCGCGCCGTGGACTGCATCTGGGCGCACGGCGGCGTGTTCGACAAGATGGTGGGCGACTGCGTCATCGGCCTCTTCGGTCCGCCCTTCTTCCAGACGGACCGCGTGCGCCGCGCGGAGGCCGCCGTGCGCGCCGCGCAGGACATCCAGGCCTTCACCGCGGAGTTGAGCGCGCGGGAAGAAGTGGCCGCGCTGTGCCGGCGGGTGAAGCTGCCGGGGCTGGGCGTGGCGGTGGGCGTGAACCTGGCCACCGCGAACTGCGGCCTCTTCGGGCCCAACCGCAACTACACCGCGTTCTCCAGCGGCATGAACCAGGCCGCGCGCCTGCAGTCGCTGGCGGGCTTCCGCGAGACGTTGGTGATGGAGAGCGTGCACGAAGCGCTGAAGCAGTCGCAGGAGCCCTTCGTGCGCAAGCTCCAGTTCGGCCCCCTCATGGAGACGCCGGTGAAGAACGTGGCCCAGCCGCTCCGGCACTACCAGCTGTCGCCGTAGCGCGATCGGAACGGCGGGGCCGGGCCCTCAGGCCAGCAGGTGCGTGCCCGCGTAGCGGCGCGAGAAGTGGATCCACCGGCGCTCGTCCACCTCCACCTGCCACTCGCTGTTGGGCGTCAGCGGCAGGCGCTGCTTGAGGAAGCTCTCCAGGTGGTCCGCGGCCTTGAGCGGCGTGAGCCCCGGCGCGCGGAACGCGATGTGGAGCGTCACGTCCAGCGACGGCGCCACGTCCACCGACGCACAGATGCGCAGCGGTCCCACGCGCCGCTGGTATTGGGTGTCCGATGCCGGCCACGTGGAGGAGCCCTCGGGCTGCGGGGGCGCCTGCTCGAGCCAGTTGTCGGGGATCAGGATGAAGTCGAGCAGGTTGCTGCTCGCCTCTTCCACCGTGCCGTGCTCCTGGATGGAAAGCATTGCCCACCTCCGACAGAGAAGCCGTTGGGGTTGCGTGGAAGCCGTCTTGAAGAATGTGCCCACGAGCCCATGCCATGCAAGGGCCCACGAACATCCGCGTGCCGCCCACACCTCGTTACGTGCGTGCGGGCGGAACGGACGCTAGCGCTTCGGGGTGACACTGCAGGTCGGGTGGTGTGCCGCGCGACCCCGCACGTTGCTCAGGACGCGACGGGAAGGGAGCGGCGGGGCTTGCGCTCCACGGCGGCCTTGAGCTGGCCGCAGCCCGCGTCGATGTCGATACCGCGACGTTGGCGCACCGTGCTGGGCACGCCGTACGTCGTGAGCACGTCCTGGAACGCGCGCACCGCGTCGGGGACGCTGGGCCCGCCGTCGTAGCCCACGGTGGGGTTGAGCGGGATGACGTTCACGTGCGCGTCCATCCCGTGGAGCAGTTGCCCCAGGTGGTGCGCGTGCTCCGCGGTGTCGTTGCGGCCGGCGATGAGCGTCCACTCGAAGAAGATGCGGCGCTTGCGCTTCGCCACGTAGTACCGGCACGCGTCCATCAGCTCGTTGAGCGGCCAGCGGCGGCCCGCGGGCACCAGCGCCGCGCGCTCCGCGTCGGTGGCGCCGTGGAGGCTGACCGCGAGCTGCACCGGGCGCGCCTCGTCCGCGAGCCGGAGGATGCCGGGCACCACGCCCACGGTGGACAGGGTGATGAAGCGCGGCGCCAGCGCCAGGCCCTTGGGGTCCACGAGGATGTCCACCGCGGCCATGGTGTGCTCGTAGTTGTGCAGGGGCTCGCCCATGCCCATGAGCACGATGTTGCGCAGCGCTTCCCCCTGCGCGCGCAGCACGCGCGTGACGTGGAGCACCTGGCCCACGATTTCGCCCGGCGTCAGGTGGCGCGACAGGCCCATCTGCCCGGTGGCGCAGAAGACGCAGCCCATGGCGCACCCGGCCTGCGTGCTCACGCACACGGTGGCGCGGCCCTTGAAGCGCATCAGCACCGTCTCAATGGTCTGCGCGTCGTGCAGGCGCAGCAGCAGCTTGTGGGTGAGCCCGTCGCTGCTGAAGCTCTCGTGGTGCGTGGCGAGCACGCCCAGGTGCGCGCGCTCCTGGAGCACCGCCTGGAGGTCCGGGCGCAGCCCCGTCAGGTCGCCCGTCGCCGTCACTCCGTCGCGGTACAGGCCCGTCCACACGCGCTCGCGGTACTGGGGACTGAAGCCCCAGCCGGCGAGCCGCGCGTCCAGCGCGGGGCGGGGCAGGTCGTAGAGGTTCACGGTGGCGTCCGGCATGACGGGGGCTGGGATAACACACCCGGCGCTGTCACACCCGGGTCCGCCGGCCTGGAGGGCGGACAAGGGAGCGCGCGCGGGGGGCGACGGACGAAGCCTGGGGACGTTGCGGCGTCCAGCGGGTGACACCTCGCGTGCCAGCGCGCCGCGTCGTGCCAATCGTGGAGGGCCTATGGGTCTGGCCATCCAGCAGGAGGAGTTCACGCCGGAGGAGCACGCGCGCTTCGTGGCGCGGCTCGCGGAGAGCCTGGAGGCGCTGCGCCAGGTGCTCCAGCGTCCCGGCTTCGGCGTGGGGCCCGCGACGATGGGCGCGGAGCTGGAGGTGGCGCTGGTGGACGGCGCGGGCTCGCCGCTGCCGGTGAACCAGCAGGTGCTGGCGAAGTCGAAGGACGACCGGCTGACGCTGGAGCTCAACCGCTTCAACATGGAGATGAACCTGCGCCCCTCGCCCCTGGCGGGACGGCCGTTCACGGGGCTCCAGGCCCAGCTGGACGACGTGCTGGCGGAGCTCAAGCGAGCGGCGGCGACAGAGGGCGCGCGCGTGGCTGCGGTCGGCATCCTGCCCACGCTGCGGCAGGCGGACCTGGGAAAGAACGCGCTCACGCCGCAGGCGCGCTACCGGGCGCTGTCCGCGGCCATCCGCAAGCGGCGCGACGGGCCCTTCCAGGTGGCCATCGCGGGCGACGACACGCTCAACCTCTCCTGGGAGGACGTGACGCTGGAGGGGGCGAACACGTCGCTCCAGTTCCACCTGCGCGTGGCCCCAAAGGACTTCGCGCGCGTGTACAACGCCGCGCAGCTTGCGACGGCGCCGGTGCTGGCCGCGTGCGGCAACTCGCCGGTGTTCCTGGGCAAGCGGCTGTGGGAGGAGACGCGCGTCGCGCTCTTCCAGCAGGCCACCGACGACCGCAACGACAGCGACGAGGCCGCGCACCTGCATCCGCGCGTGACGTTCGGGCATGGCTGGGTGCGCGAGGGCCTGCACGAGCTGTTCGCGGAAGCCGTCGCGCTCTACCCGCCGCTGTTGCCGGTGATGGGGCAGGAGTCTCCGCTGGAGGTGGTGGCCGCCGGGGGCCTGCCGAAGCTGGAGGAGCTGCGGCTGCACCAGGGGACGGTCTGGTCGTGGAACCGGGCCATCTATGATCCGCAAGGGGAGGGCCACGTGCGCATCGAGTTCCGCGCGCTGCCGTCGGGCCCCACCGTGGTGGACATGGTGGCCAACGGCGCGTTCCTGCTGGGGCTGACGCTGGGGCTGGCGGAGCGGGTGGACGCGCTGTTGCCGGCGCTGCCCTTCTGGCAGGCGCGGCGCAACTTCAAGCAGGCGGCGCACTACGGTCTGGGCGCGAAGCTGTTGTGGCCCTCGGAAGCCGCGCCCAGCCCCCGGGTGATGTCGGCGGTGGATCTGGTGAAGCACCTGCTGCCGGTGGCTCGGCGCGGGCTGACGGAGGCCGGAGTGGACGCGGCGGAGGCGGACGGGCTCCTGGACATCATCGCCCAGCGCGTGGCGCTCCAGCGGACCGGGTCGCGCTGGCAGCGGGCGGTGCTGGAGCGGCTGGAGGCGCACATGCCCCGCCAGGATGCGCTGGCGGCCCTGCTGGAGCGCTATCTGGAGCTGTCGGAGGAGGGGCTGCCGGTGCACACCTGGCCGGTGGAACCGCGCTGAGGGGCCTGGGATCCGGAGCCTTCGAAGCCCTGGGGGGCCTTGTCGGGATGGGGGCGTCGCGGTGAATAATCGCGGCCATCCTGTGGTCAGCCTGCGGGGCCATGTGCCTCGCGCTGAAGGGTGCCGTTTCCGTGATTGCCTCCCTCCTTGCTTCGTTCCGCTCCGGCGCCCGCCGGAGGTCCTTCCTCGTTCCCGCCCTGCTGTGCGCGGGCGCACTGACTGCGTGCACGACCATCCGGGGCCAGGCCAATGACCTGGCGGAGAAGGGCCGCTTCGTCGAGGCGGCCGAGGTCTACCTGAAGCTCGTCAATGACGAGCCCAACAACCCGGAGTACCGCGCGTCGCTGGACGACCTGCGCTGGCGCGGCCTGTCGCAGCTGCTCACCCAGGCGCGGCAGGCGCGAGTGGAGGGGCGGGACGAGGACGCGGAGGCGAACCTGGAGCAGTTCCTCGCCTACAAGGTGAAGTGGAACTCCAAGCTGGACGGCGGCATGGAGAGCTCCCTGCTGGAGGAGATGGCCGGCACGCACCAGCATCTGCGCCAGCTCATCAGCGAACAGGCGAAGCGGGGCAACGCGCTGACGGCGGAGTCGCACCTGGACCGCAAGCGCGCGCTGCTGGGCCATCCGGAGATGGCGCCCATCCGGCGCGACATGGAGGAGGCGGTGGCGCAGGGCGGCGTGGCGACGTGCGAGAAGCTCAAGCACACGCTGGCCGGCGGCGCGCAGCACTGGACGGAGCTGGTGTCGCGCTACTGCGGGCACTACCAGCAGCCCGCTCCGAGCGCGGCTGTCTTCCCGGAGGCCCTGGGGCTGCCCACGTGGCAGGCGTCCGTGGATGGCATCAGCAACGACGTGGTGCAGTACCTGATGACGCGCCTGTCGGGCGCTTTCGAGTCCACGCCCTGGTTCTCCGCGGCGTCCCCGCGCCACGCGCCGCTCACCATCGCGGGCAACCTGGTCGAGCGGTCCACCAGCCAGCCGGTGGAGCTGACGGCGACGTGGACGGAGAGTGTCCCCTATACGGACCACGAGGACCGCACCGCGACGGCGGAGGTGCCGTACACGGTGGAGGAGTCCTACGAGGACAAGGGTGAGATGAAGAAGCGCCTCGTCCGCCAGACGAAGACGGTGGAGTACAAGACGACGGTGGAGGTGACGAAGTACCGCGACGTGTCGCGTTCATTCGGCTACCAGGCGCTGCGCCGGGGGGTGGAGTACCACTTCGCGGTGGTGGCCCAGGGCATCCTCGTGGACCAGCACGCGCCGCTGGCGGTGAAGGCGGAGAAGGCCCTGTCCGCCTCCGGCTACGAGCACAACATCACCTTCGAGCCCGGCGGCGTGCGGCCGCAGAAGTTCGAGCGGCCCAACAAGGAGGGCTGGCTGGACGGTGAGCTGCGCGGCTACGAGCAGTCCTTCTTCGCCTCGCTCCTGGCGCGCTGGCAGGACTCGTATTGCAAGGCGCCCGCCTTCGCCATCGAGGACGCGGCCCGCTGCGCGCGCGGCGGCGCGGAGCTGCCCGGGCCCGCGAAGCAGGCCCTGCTGGACACGCTGGGCGACGACGCGGCGCAGGTGCACCGGCTGTTCGTCTGGAACTGAGGCCCGGACGCTAGGCGCGCGGGAGGCGTTGTTTCAGCCCTCGTCCTCCGCGCCCTTGCGCAGGCCCAGCATGCGGCGCAGCTCGCGCGCGGACTGGCGGCTCACCTCCACCGAATGTCCGCGTGCCGTGCGCGCCAGGTAGCCGCCCGTCTCCAGGGGCTCCAGCCGCGTCACGTGCGACAGGTTGAGCAGCGCCCGGCGGTGCACGCGGTGGAAGTGCTCCTGGGGCAGCTTGTCCGCCAGTTCGTTGAGCGTGAAGTCGGTGAGGAAGTCGCCCTGCGCGGTGAACACCGTCACCAGCTCGTCCTCCAGCGACGCGTGGGAGATGGCGTCCGGCGACACCAGCACCAGGCCCTGCCGCGTCGGGATGGGCAGCCGCGCGAAGGCGGGCTTCTCTCCGGCGGTCACCCCGGGCGGCGTTGCGGAGGGAGGCTTCACCCGCGCCGGCAGCCGCGTCCGCGCGCGCTCCAGCGCCTTCTGCAGCCGCGCCGCCTCCACGGGCTTGAGGACGTAGTCCACCGCGCCGTGCTCGAAGGCGTTCACCGCGTGCTCCGCGTGGGCGGTGCAGAAGATGACGTGGGGCCCGCCCTCGGGCAGCAGCGCCATCGCGTCCAGTCCGCTCAGGCCCGGCATGTGGATGTCCAGCAGCACCACGTCCACGCCGCCCGCGCGCACCGCCGCGAGCACCGAGTCCCCATCCACCGCCTCGCCGCAGACGCTCACGTCCGGCAGCGCGGCCAACAGGCGGGACAGGCGCTTGCGCGCCAGCAGTTCATCGTCTGCGATGAGGACGCGCAGGGGCTCTCTCACGTGAGGACTCCGGGTTGGGGGCCCTGGCGGGGCAGGGTGACGGTGACACGGGTGCGCCCGTCGGCGCTCTCCAGGGACAGGAGGGCGTGGCCGCCGTAGGCCAGCGCCAGCCGCCGCTCCACGGTGGGCAGGCCCACGCTGCCCTCGCGCGGGCCCTTGGACGCGCCCGGGTTGTCGATGGACACCACCACCGCCCCCTCGCGCGCCGCCACCTCCACGCTCAGCGGGCCCCGGTGGCCGGCCGCGGGGCCGTGCTTCACCGCGTTCTCCGCCAGGGGCAGCAGCACCAGCGGCGGCACGGGCACGTCCGCGAGCCCGCCCGCCACGTCCATGCGCAGCTGGAACAGGTCCGGGTCGCGCAAGAGGTGCAGGTCGAAGAGCGTGCGCATCAGCTCCAGCTCCTGCGACAGCGGCCAGGTGACGCTGCGCACGCCCGCGAGCACCGAGCGGAGCATCGTGGACAGCTTCAGCACGGCGGCCTCGGCGACGGCGCCGTCCTCGCGGCACCACTCCGCGATGGCGTTCAGCGTGTTGAAGAGGAAGTGCGGATCCAGGTGGCTGCGCAGGGCCAGGAGCTGTGCCTGCTCGGCCTCCCAGGCGAAGCGGGTGGCGCGCGCACGCTCGCGGGCCAGCGTCTCTTCAAAGCCGATGTCCCGCCCCAACCCCCAGCCCGCGACCAGGAAGAGGCCGCCGCAGATGGCCAGGTTGTACGGCTCCGACAGGAACGTGGGCTGCATCAGCATGACGCGCGGCAGGGCATAGCCCACCGACAGCACCACGCCGCTGCCCACCGCCGCGTAGAGCAGCACGCGGATGCCGCCGTGGCTCAGGTCCAGCCCTTCCGGGAACAGCACCCGGTACGACACGGGCGCCACGGCGACACACAGCAGGCACAGCAGCAGGCCAATCCAGAACGCGCGCGGATCCACGCTCCAGCGCACCTGGGCCGCGAGCAGTGGAAGGGACACCAGGACGATGGGGGCCAGCCGCCACGGCGCGACGAGCGCGAGCAGCGTGGCGCGAACGATGGAGCCTTCCGACGACGTCTCCGGCATGCGGAAGCGGGAGGCTACACCGTCCCGCTTCCTAACGCTGGGGGACGGGCGCGGGGACCAGGTCCAGGACGAGCGTTCCGGCGAGGACCGCGGGGAAGAAGAGGACGGCGAGCACGAACAGGAGCGGCGAGCGCAGTGAGAACATGGGGGGTTTCTCCAGTGTCCGTGAAACATGCCCACGAACTCTGGCATCGACCCAGGGACCCTCCGGGGAGGGTTGCCCCCGGCCGTCGCGAGTCAGGGGTGAGCGGTCGCTCAGGCGCTCCGGACCGCTCCCTCCGCCTGTCCTCCCAGCGCGTCCGCCAACCGGGTCGCCTCGCGAATGCAGTCGTTGACGCCCACGCCCCGGTACGCGTTGCCGGTGAGGTGCAGGCCGGGCCAGCGCTTCAGCCGCTCCTCCATCGCCGCCAGGCGCTCCAGGTGGCCCACGGTGTACTGCGGAATCCCGCGCGGCCAGCGGATCACCTCCGTCAGCTCCGGCGTCGCGGTGAGGCCCGCCATCGTCTTCAACTCCTCGCGCGCCAACGCCGCCAGCGCGTCCTCGTCCCGTGCGACGACCTCCGGCCGGCGCGCGCCGCCCATCAGGCACGTCAGCAGCACGCGTCCGCCCTCCACGCGGAAGGGGAACGTGGTGGAGACGTGGATGGTGCCCAGCAACGCCTTGCCCTCCACCGCCGGCACCAGGAACCCGAACCCGTCCGGCTTCGGCACCGTCCCCGCCGCGAAGCCCAGGTGCACCACGGCGATGGGCGCGTACGGAATGCTGTCGGCCTTCTGAGCCAGCTCCGCGTCCAGCGGACGCAGCAGCTCCGCCGCCACGTGCGCGGGCACCGCCAGCACCACGTGCGATGCGGTCAGCTCCGCCGGCTGGCCCTGCTCACGGAAGCGCACCTTCCACCCGTCGGCCGTGCGCTCCAGCCCCTCCACCTTCGCGTCCGTGCGCACCGCGCCGCCCAGCGCCTTCGCCAGCGCGTCCACCAGCACGCCCAGGCCGCCGTCGAACGTGCTCATCTGTCCGGTGAGCGCGGGGCCCGCCTCCGCCGTTCCCGAGGCCTTCGCCTGCCGCGCCGCGCGCTGCGCACGGATGGCGCCCAGGATGAGGCTGCGGTGCTCTCGCTCGAACTTCACGAGTTGCGGGAATGTGGCCTCCGCGCTGAGCTGCTCCGGGTCGCCCGCGTAGGTGCCTGTCTGCATCGCGTCCAGCAGCACGGAGGTCGCCTCACGTCCCAGGTGGCGCCGCCCCAACTGGGCCAGGGACTCGTCCGAACCCGTGGGGTTGCGTCCGCTGAACAGTTCCCCCAGCACCCGCAGGCGGGCCGCGAGGGGGAGGATGTCGGATTTCAGGAAGGCCGGAGGTGACGCAGGGAGGGCTCTCAACGCACCCCGTGTGAAGACGTAGCGGTTTTTTGCCGCTGCATCCGCCGGACGGATACGGGAAGACACACCGAGCGTCTCCGCCAGTTCACGCGTCGTGGGCTCCCGGTCCAGGAAACTGTTGGGTCCGGCCTCCAGCAAGTAGCCCCCTCGTGCGTGGGTCTGCACGTTTCCACCCACGCGCGAAGTCGACTCCAGCACCACGGCAGCTGTGCCGCGAGCCCGCAATCGGTGGGCCAGGGCCAGTCCGGTGATTCCTCCCCCAATGACCGCGACCGTCATGACGTCCTACTCCCGAGCTTGTCGTGAGGTGAGCAACCCTGGGCGCCTTAGTGCGAAGGCAAGAGCTTTGCCAAGGAGAGCCACCCGGCGCGTTAATAAAGGCATGCGCTATGTCATCACGGGAGCCAGCCGTGGCATCGGTTTCGAATTCGTGCAGCAACTGCTGCGGCGGGGAGAAACGGTGGATGCGGGCGTTCGTGCCCCAGAACTGGCGCGCCGGCTGGAGCCGCTGCTGCTCGAAGCCGGTAACCGCCTGAGGATCCATCCGTTGGACGTCACCCGCCCGGAGAGCGTCCAGGCCTTCGCGGAGCGCGTCTCCCTTGAGCCGGTGGACGTGCTCATCAACAACGCGGGCGTATCCGGCCAGTGGGTGGGGCTGCATGAGCTGGACTACGAGGACCTGGAGCGCACGTTCGCGGTGAACGCGCTCGGGCCCCTGCGCATCACCTCCGCGCTGCTGCCCGCGCTGCGGACCGGGGCGGGGCGCAAGGTGGCGCACGTCACGTCGCGCATGGGGTCGCTCTCCAGCAACACGGAGGGGGGCGCGTACGCCTACCGCATGTCCAAGGCCGCGCTGAACATGGGCGTGCGCTCCATGTCCAATGACCTGCGCCGCGAAGGGCTGGCGTGCGTGCTGCTGCATCCGGGTTGGGTGCAGACGGACATGGGCGGGCAGGACGCGCCGCTGCCGGCGGAGGAGTCCGTGCGCGGGATGCTGCGGGTCATCGACAGCGTCTCGCTGGAGCACTCCGGCCGGTTCTTCGACTACGAGGGCGCGGAGGTTCCCTGGTGAAGTAGGCACCCGCCAGGGCAGGGGCGCTGTTCCCGGGTGAACACGCCCCGGCCCACGAGGGCAGGCAGGCAGCCCCCGGGGACGATGCCTTCCCTGGCGCCCGGCTGCCTTCGTCCCCATCTCGTCGCGAGGACGTTCGCGGTGGAGGGGGCGGGATGGCGTGGCGGCGGTGGTGGCCCATGGGGTGGGTGGCGGCGTGTCTGGTGGCGTGCGGTCCGGGCGCTTCCACGTCGAAGCATGGGCAGGAGGCCGTGACGCCGGGCGAGGAGCCCTCGTCGCCGGTGACGCCTCCGGACGACCCACCCACCGAGGAGCCGCCCCCGCCCGCGGAGCCTCCGCCGGACGAAGAGCCCCCTCCCGACGAGACAGCGGAAGAACCGCCACCCGAGGAGGAATCCCCGGTGCTGACGGCCTGCGCACCGGAACCCGCGGTGGATGCCTCCGTGCCCGAAGCCGAGCGCACCGCCCGCCATGACTACGCCTGCACCGGCATCGCGCTGGAGGGCACGCTGGTCTCCACGGCGGGCACGCCGGTGGCGGACGTCGTGGTGAAGGTGGGGGACGCGCAGGCCCGCACGGACAAGGCCGGCCACTTCCGGTTCCCCGTGCTGGCCCGACACAACCGGTTGCTCACGGTGGAGGCGGAGGGCTTCCGCCCGGCGGTGGTCGCGGTGGAGCTGCGCCGGAGCCTGACGGAGCCGCGCGTGACGTTGCCGCCGGTGCGCCTGTCGCCGGAGGACGGCGTGCGGATGCTCTTCGGGGGCGACGTGTCGCTGGGCCGGCGCTTCCTGGATCCGGACGACACCACGCCGCGCAACCAGATGCCGGAGGACGACCCTGCGGCGCTCATCCGCGTGTCGGATCCGCTGCCGGGCACGAAGGCCGTCTTCACGCACGTGCGGCCCTACTTCCAGGCGGCGGACTTCCGGGCGGTGAACCTGGAGACGCCGGTGACGGACCACCCGGCCACGCCCCACGACGAGAAGGCCTACGCGTTCTTCACGCTGCCCGGCTCGCTGCCCGCGCTGCCGTGGCTGGGCGTGGACTACGTGAGCCTGGGCAACAACCACGTCTACGACTACCTGGCGCCGGGCTTGGAGGACACGCTCGCGCACGTGGCCTCGACGGGCATGGCCTTCAGCGGCGCGGGCCAGAACGAGGCCGCGGCCTTCGTCCCTGCACGTGTGTCGCTCGCGGGCGCGAACTACAGCCTGGTGTCCATGTGCTCCATCACCGGCAGCGAGCACGAGCAGCAATACGTCGCGGGTCCCAACCAGGGCGGCGCGGCGGACGCGCGCAACCTGACGCGTGTTTCAGCGCTGCTGGGCGCGGAGAGGGCGCAGGGGCGCGTGCCGGTGGCGGTGTTGCACACCGGCGTCGAGTACAGCGTCCGGCCCTCCACGCCGACGGCGCAGCGGATGCGCGACCTGGTGGAGGCGGGCGCGGGGCTGGTCATCGCGCACCATCCGCACATCCCGCAGGGCTTCGCGCGCCATGAGGGCGTGTTGATGGCGCAGTCGCTGGGCAACCTCGCCTTCGACCAGGACCGCCTGGAGACGATGGTGGGCCTGATGGCGGAGGTGGAGGCCACGGGCGCGCACGTGGACCGGGCTCGCGCGGTGCCCGTGTACATCGAGGACTACCGCCCCCGGCCTGTCGCGGGCGACCTGGCGGAGAGCTTCCTGCGCAACCTGGCGGAGCTGTCCCGTGAGGGCGGGGTGGAGCTGGTGCCCCAGTCCTCCTGGGGCGAGCTGCTCGCCGAGGACCAACACGCGGCGGTGAGCGAGCGCACGGTGGACGTACCGGTGACGGTGGATGCCAACGGCCGCGCCACGGTGGACCTGCGGGCCCTGCGCCATGAAGGCGAGTCCGTGGCGGTGGCGAAGCTCACGGGCGCGGACGTGACGGGCGCGAAGCTCAAGGCCGGGCGCGACGTGCTCCTGCACGGCGACTTCGAGGACCACGACGTGGACGACGACGCCAACGAGGCGGCGCGCTGGAGCCTGGGCCCGAGCGCGGGCTACGTGTGCCAGGACGGTCCGCACCGGGGCGCCGCGGCCCTCTGCCAGCGGCGCGCGTCCACCGACTCACGTGGCGCGGCGGTGAAGCTGGTCAACCGCTTCCGTCCGCCGGGCTTCGCGGAAGGCCCGCCGAACCGCGACCTGACGGCGGTGGCGTGGCTGAAGGGGCAGGGCGGTGGCGCCTTCTCCGCGAAGGTGCAGTACCTGCCCGTGGAGTCCTACACACTCTTCGGCGAGCAGACGCTGCTGCGCCACGACGGCGGCACCTACGACTGGACGCTGGTGGCGGAGGACCTGCATTTCCCCGCGGATCCGCCGAAGCCGGACCTGTGGAACGCGCCGTGGGCGTTGGACCTGACGCTCAACACCGCGCCTCCGAAGTCCGGCCAGGGCGTGACGGCGGTGGACGACCTGGCGCTGGTGGCCTGGGAGAAGCAGGCCACGGGCGGCACGCTGACGCTCCAGACGCCGCACGCGCGGGACTTCGTGCGCGTGGAGGCCCCGGCGGGCACGTACACGCTGCGCGTCACCTTCCGCGAGCACCGCGTGCCCTGAGGCGCGCGGCTCAGGGGAACAGCAGCTGCGTCTTCCAGCCCGCGCCGTCGCGCAGGTACAGGTTGCGCTCGTGCAACCGGCTGGGGCGGCTGTGCCAGAACTCGATGCGGTCCGGCACCACGCGGAAGCCGCTCCAGTGCGGCGGGCGCTCCACCGGGCGGCCCTGGAAGCGCGCCTCCACCTCCGCCACGCGCTGATCCAACAGCTCGCGCGAGGGTAGCTCCTCGCTCTGGAGGCTGGCCCACGCGCCAATCTGGCTGCCGCGCGCGCGGCTCTGGAAGTACGCGTCGGCTTCCTCGTCCGTCACCTGCTCCACGCGGCCCTCGATGCGCACCTGCTGCTCCAGGGGCTGCCAGTGGAAGCACAGCGCCGCGAACGGGTGCGCGGTGAGCTGACGCCCCTTGCGGCTGTGGTAGTTGGTGAAGAAGACGAAGCCCCGCGCATCGAAGTCCTTGAGCAGCACCACGCGTGCGCTGGGGCGGCCCTGGTCGTCCACGGTCGCCACGACCATGGCGTTGGGGTCCACGGGGATGGCGGCCTTCGCCTGGGCGAAGAGGTCCGCGAAACGCTGGATGGGGTCGGGAGGGATATTCGTCACGCGGCGCACCATAGGAAACACCGCCCCGGCGCGCACGTTCGCGGTTGACTCCCTGTCGGGACTCGCACGCAATGGCGGGCCTCATGAAGATCCTCTTCATCGCCTCGGAGGTCACCCCCTTCTCGAAGACGGGGGGACTGGGCGACGTGGCCGGGGCCCTGCCCACGGCGCTCGCCGGCCTGGGGCACGACGTGAAGATCGTCACGCCCCGCTACCAGGATGTGCGCAACACCGGACACCTGCTGCCCACCGGCCAGTCCCTGGTGCTGCGCTTCCCCTTCGGTGAGTCCGGCGGCCCCATCCTGTCCGCGCGCCTCACCGAACGCCTGGAGGTCCTCTTCCTGGAGAACGAGGCCTTCTACGGCGGCCGCAAGGGCCTCTACGGCGACGCGGGCGGTGAATTCGCGGACAACCCCCGCCGCTTCGCCTACCTGTGCGTGGGCGCGCTCCAGGCCGCGCAGCGGCTGCGCTTCTTCCCGGACATCATCCACCTGCACGACTGGCAGACGGGCCTCGTCCCCGTGGCGCTGCGCCGCGGCTTCCAGGGCACGCCGCTCGCGAAGGCGAAGTGCGTCTTCACCATCCACAACCTGGCCTACCAGGGGCAGTTCCCCAAGCGGACCATGGAGGACCTGGGGCTGCCGTGGGACCTCTTCACGCCAGAGGGCGTGGAGTTCTACGACCACGTCAACTACCTCAAGGCGGGGCTCGTCTACTCCGAGGCCCTCACCACCGTGTCGCCCACCTACGCGCGGGAGATCCAGACGCCGGAGCAGGGCTACGGGCTGGATGGCCTGTTGCGCCGCCGCTCGCACGCGCTCACCGGCATCCTCAACGGCATCGATTCGCACGAGTGGAACCCCCAGACGGACGCCTTCCTGCCGGCGCGCTACGGCCCGGACGACATGACGGGGAAGGCCATGTGCAAGCGCGGCCTGCTGGAGCGCTTCGGCCTGCCCACGCAGGGGAACGCGCCGGTGTTCGGCATCGTCAGCCGGCTGGCGTGGCAGAAGGGCGTGGATCTGCTCCTGGAGACGCTGCCCGCGGCGCTCCAGGCGGACCTGAAGTTCGTGGCGGTGGGCAACGGCGATCCCGCGCTGGAGGCGGGCCTCCAGGCGTTGCAGGCCCGCTTCCCGAAGCAGGTGGGCGTCCACATCGGGTTCGACCCGGAATTGTCACATCTGGTGGAGGCGGGGGCGGACTTCTTCCTCATGCCCAGCCGCTATGAGCCGTGCGGCCTGAACCAGATGTATTCACTGCGTTACGGGACGGTGCCCATCGTCCGGGCCACGGGCGGGCTGGTGGACACGGTGGAGGGGGGGCTGGACGGCAACGGCATCCTCTTCGAGTCCTTCCATCGCTCGGCGCTCCTGGCCGCCATCCGCCGGGCGCTCTCCCTGTACGCGGACCCCGGACGGCTGGGGGACTTCCAGGTGAGGGGCATGGGGAAGGACTTCTCCTGGGCCGCGTCCGCCCGGAAGTACGAGGCCCTGTTCCATTCCCTGGTGGAGGAATAGTGGGGCCCCTCCCGGAACCGCGTTAAACTTGGTCCCGTGGCGGAAGCTCCGGACCTGGGTGGCTATGAAGTGGTCGGCCGGCTGGCGGTCGGTGGCATGGCCGAGGTGTATCAGGCGCGTGCCCGTGAGACGACCCAACGCTCCCCGGGCGAGCCCGAGGAAGTGGTCATCAAGCGGCTGCACCCGTCCTTCCGCAACGACCCCGCGTATGTGAAGGCCTTCGTCGACGAGGCGAAGCTGACGGTGCGCCTGCGCAACGCGCACATCGTGCGGACGTTCCGGCTGTTCCGCGCCGGGCCGGACTACCTCATGGTGCAGGAACTCGTGAGTGGCCGGACGCTGGGCTACATGCAGGAGCTGCTCATCAAGGCGGGCGCCGCGATGCCGCCGGAGTCCGCCTGCTACATCGCGTGGTGCGTGCTCAAGGCGCTGGACTACATCCACCGCGCCAAGGTGGGGGAGAACGGCGCCACCATCGTCCACCGCGACGTGAACCCCGCCAACGTGCTCCTGGGCATCCAGGGCGACGTGAAGCTCACCGACTTCGGCGTGGCGGAGGTGGAGGGCATGATGCGCGGCGACTCCGGCGCGCTGCGCGGCACGCTGCCGTACATGAGCCCGGAGCAGGTGTTGGGGCAGGCGGTGGACGCCCGCACGGACCTGTACGCGGTGGGCGTCATGCTCTGGGAGCTGTGGGGCGGACGCAGGCTCTTCACCGGCGAGAACGAAGCGCAGCTCATGCACCAGGTGCGTGACGCGCGCGTGCCGCTGTTGTCCTCGCTGGCGCCGGACCTGCCGGACTACGCGGCGCGGGTGGCGCGCAAGGCGCTGTTCGCGGACCGGGCCCGCCGCTTCCAGTCCGCGGCGGAGTTCATCAAGGCGCTGGAGGTGCTGGCGCGCCGCGCGAACTGGCCCCTGACGGTGGAGGCGCTGCAGCCTCTGTTGGGCGGCTGATGCGCTCGCGCCGGGCGGTGCTCGGGCTGCTGGGCCTGGCCATTGCCCTCTGTCTGCCCGGCTGCCTGGGCGTGGTGCCCTTCAGCCCGCGCGCGTACGACGAGGCGGTGCGGGTGGAGGCGGTGGACGTGGCCTTCACGCGAGACGGCTCCGGCGCGCTCACGCTGAAGCTCCAGGTGAAGAACCCGTCCTCGGACGCGGCCACGCTCACCCGCGTGGACTTCGACCTGCGCGTGGACGGACGGCGCGTGGCCACCGGCGAACAGGTGCTGGGCGTGCCCCTGGACGGCCAGGGTGAGGTCCCCCTGGAGGTTTCCTTCCCGCTGGCCGTCGCGCGCGGGGGCGGCCGTCCGGAGGCGGGCTCGCACGCGGTGCGGGTGGAGGGGGGCGTGGTGCTGCGCTTCGGAGGCTCCGAGCGGCGCGCGCCCTTCCGTGACGCGCGCTCGCTGGAGGTCGCGTGGGTGCCGGGCGGGGAATCCAGCCCGGCGCCTTGAGGCTCCCTGAGGCTCCCTGATGCTCGGAGACGCCCTCAGTTCTTCGCGTCCGGCGACGTGCCGGAGTCGGGGGGCTGCCGCGGCGGGCCCTGGCCGTCGTCCCTGGGCGCGGGGACGCCATCGCGGTGCGCGCCGTCCGTGAGGCCGGGAGCGGTGCTCTTGAGTTTGAACATCCGCACGCGGTCGATTCGGGCGCCCTCCTTGGTGGCCACGACGAACTGCCAGCCGTTGTAGGCGAAGCGCTCGCCCACGTCGGGCAGGTGGCCCGCGAGCGAGGACAGGTAGCCGCCCAGCGTGTCGAAGTCGCCCTCCGGCAACGGGAAGCCGAAGAGCTTGGTGAACTGATCCACCTCCATGGCGGCGTCCACCAGCGAGCTGCCGTCGGCCATCTTCTCGACGAGCTTCTCCTCCACCTCGAACTCGTCGCCGATGTCGCCCACGATTTCGCGGAGGATGTCCTCCAGCGTGACGACGCCCATGAAGCCGCCGTACTCGTCGACGACCATGGCCATGTGGATCTTCCGCTTCTGCATGTCGCGCAGCAGGTCGCCCACGGGCTTCATCCACGGCACGAAGTGGGCGGGGCGGATGACGTCCTGCAGGACGATGAGCTCCGGGTGCTGGAGCAGCGGGATGAGGTCGCGCGCGTGCAGCACGCCGACGATGTGGTCCACGTCATCCTTGTAGACCGGGATGCGCGAGTGGTTCTCCTCCGCCAGGATGCGCAGCACCTCATCCGGCGGCGTGGTGACGTCCACGGAGATGACGTCCGTGCGGTTGACCATCACGTCGCGGCAGCGCTTGTCGGACAGCTCGAAGATGGAGCGGATGAGCTGAGGAGCGCTCTTGTCCACCTCGTTGCGAGCGGCCTGGGCGGCGAGCAGCTTCTCCAGCTCCTCCAGGGGAGGGGGCGGCGGCTCGAAGCGCAGGGTGCGGCCGAACGTGCGCGCGCCCAGGTTGAGCAGGCCCAGCATCAGGCGCATGGGCGGGTAGAGCACCGTCACCAGCAGGGACACCAGGCCCGACAGACGCAGCGCCCAGCGCTCCGGGTTGCCGTTGGCCAGGCCGCGCAGGGTGACTTCCATGAGGCTGGCGAGCACGCCCACGAAGAGGGCGCCCGCGCACACCGTGGCGATGGGCACCCAGGTGGCCTCGGCGTAGCGGCTGAAGTCCAGCATGCGCGGCGGGACGAAGGCGCCAATGGCGGCGGCGAGGAAGCCGGACAGCACCATGCCCAGGCGCAGGGCGGTGGCGGCGGGCTCACGCTCCGTCTTGTGGCGGAGCACCCGGCGGGCGGCGACGCTCTTGCTCTCCTCCGCGAGCTCCTGGGCGCGCAGGTCGGACGTCCCATAGAGCGCGGACTCCGCGGCGGCGACCAGGGACCTCGTGAAACAGAGGGCCAGGCAGGCGACCCAGAGGGTCCAGGTAGGCATAGGGGGAGGTTCTTATCCCGTGCTAGAGGGGCATACCACCCTGGCGGGAGGCACCATGCGGGGACGTCGGATGTACGTCATTGGCGGACTGCTGGGCATGCTGGCGGCGCCCTCAGCGGCCCTGGCCTGGCCGGTGGACCAGGCCCTGACGCTGGAGCCCGGCAAGGAGAGATTCCAGAAGCTCGCCGCGGTGGACTGGGCGGAATCCGACGCGCCTTCGGTGGTGACGGCGGAGGCGCTCTCCCAAAGCGGCGAGCTGCTGCTGACGCCCCACGGGGCCGGCATCGCGCGCGTGCTGCTGTACGCGGAAGGGCGCTTCGCGGTGTGGCGGGTGATGGTGGGGCCCATCGAGCTGCAGAACACCACGGCCGAGCTCGCGGCGGCGAAGAAGGCGTGCCCGGACCTGAAGGCGACGGAAGGGGCGGAGCGGAGCCTCACGGCGACGGTGAACGACAACGCGTGCCGGCTGGCGCTGCGCACCTTCCTCAAGACGCACGCGTACCTGGCGCCGGAGCTGGAGCTGACGTTCGCGGTGCCGCAGATCCAGGCGCAGCTGGAGGACTTCACGGCGGGGATGCCGCCGGGGCTGACGGTGCGCTACAGCGGCGCGGGGCTGGTGCTGACGGGGAAGACGGACCGGGAGGGCCACCGCAAGGCGCTGTGGGAGCTGTTCAACCGCGCCGTGGGCCGCGTGCCGCTGGAGGACCGCACGGAGGTGGAGGCGCCGCCGTCGAAGCCGGAGGACTCCGCGAAGCAGGAGGCGGTCGACGCGACGGTGTCGGACGTGCCCTCGCCGGATGCCGGGGTGGTGGCTCCCGCGACGCCGTTGAAGCGCAAGGCGGCTCCGAAGAAGCCGCGCTGAGCGTGGGGCGCGCCGGAGGGCTCCGCTTGCGGTAGAACCGTGGGTGGAGGACCGACGGAATGACGAATGGAGTGATGCGCGCGGGGTTCGCGCTGGTGCTGGCGCTGACGGTGGGGCCGGGCGCGGCGTGGGCGCAGGACGATGATGGCTCGGCGGTGGTGGTGGACATGCCGGAGCCGGACCGGGGCTGCCCGGTGAAGCCAGAGTTCCTGCCGATGACGCCCATGGGGCAGGTGGGCATCGACCGGCTGGGCTGGCTGGTGCACCAGGCCATCATCCCGTCCTCGAAGGACAAGTTCTTCCAGGCGGGGGCGCGCAGCCGTTCCGGGGTGAAGCCGGTGCCCATGGACCAGGCGAAGAAGCTGGGCGCGCTGGACACGACGAAGGCGCCCATCTGGGTGTTCGGCAAGGAGAAGTCGAAGGCGTGCAAGGGGACGCCCATCGCGTACTGGGCGGTGCGGATGGGGACGGATGAGGACCGCCAGACGTACCTGATGGCGGAGCTGGCGATGGAGTGCGAGGTGCTGCCGCCCGGACGGCTCGCGGGCACGCCCATCGCGATGCGGCAGAAGGACGAGCCCACGGGGTGCGTGCTGCGCCGGCCCAACCGGAACCTGACGGGCAAGGAGACGGATGGCATTCCCCCGGACTACGCGGAGCACATCCCGCCGCAGGACTGCGCGGCGCCGGAGTGCGCGCGGCTGTGGGAGTACTTCGGCGTGACGGGCGAAGAGGGCGAGGGCGCGTTCGACCTGACGGTGTCCTATCTGCACAGGAACGGCAGCAACCCGTGCAACTGGGCGACGGACGACCTGTCCATGTTGTTCGTGCGGACGCGGGAGAGCACGTCGCTGACGCCGCTCAAGCCGGGAGGGCAGCTCTTCGGAGGGCTCTGGGACTTCAGCGGTCCGCGCTTCATCCTGAGCCGGGAGATGGGCGTGCTCTACGCGTACGACTACCAGAAGCTCAAGGCCGCGCCGAAGGCCGTGCGCTACGGAAGCCCCACGGAAGAGGACCTCATCCACGCGAAGCGCTCGCTGTCTCCGTGCAAGAAGTAGCGACGGCGCTCGGAGGCGTTCAGCGATGTCACACTCCCTGCTCGAGGGTCGGTTGGTCGATGCTCAAGGCAACCTCATCGGCAGGGTGCGTGTGTCAGCGAAGGGGGGCCGTTGGTCGGGAGAAATCGATCTCGGCGGCACTGCACCGAGCGTCGTGTCGCTCTTCACGCGATTCGAGGAGGTAGTGGAAGGTCAGATGCTGTCCTTTTTGGACGACGTGGAGACCGAGATCTCCCGGCTCGGTGCACGGCTTCTGGTTGCAGGGGAAGAGGCTCTCGCCGTGGAAGACCTGCAGATCTACCCAGCCCCGCGGGTGGTTTCTTTCCGAACCCTCTGAGGCGGAGGCCTGGTGATGAATTGGTCCGTCTACGCCGACTTGTCGCGCCCACTGACAGAGGCGGAGCGACAGTCTGTCGCTGAGGTGCTCAATGAGGTCGTGCCCGATGGCGGTTGCGTCGGCCAACAGAGGCCCGGGTGCGACGAGGTGTATTTTCGGCTGGATGATGTCTCTCGTGATGAAGCGAGCGTGATGGCTGCAAGGTTTCTGGAGGTCATCCTGGAGAAGGCGGGTGTTCAAGCTCGATACGAGCTTCAGTTGCAGCCCGTCCTTGGAAGGTGAACGTCGAGGGTGGAATGCGTCTCTATCGTCCCGTGGGGCTTCAAGAGCTGCTGTTGATCTACCGGTCGGGCATGCGGCGCTTTCCGCCGCGCCTTCCGGAGCAGCCCATCTTCTACCCGGTGCTCAACGAGCCGTACGCCCGGCAGATCAGCCTGGACTGGAACGCGACGAGCCCTGAAGGGGCCGGCTACGTGACGGCGTTCGAAGTGGAGGACACCCACGCGGCCTCATTCGAGGTCCAGCAGGTCGGCGCTCGGATGCATCAGGAACTCTGGGTCCAGGCTGAGGCCCTGGATGCGTTCAACAATCACATCCAGGGGCGGATTGTCGTGACCGCCGCGGACTTCGGTCCCCACTTCATTGGAAGGATTCCGGAGGCCTTCTCCCTGCGCGGTAAGGATGCGCGGACCCAACTGGAGGCCCTGATTGGCATCCACGGGTACAACGGGATGGACTTCCACGGGGAGGTGACCGCGAACCACGAAGCGGTGTTCCTGCACTTCCCCTATTGGGAGCAGCTCGCCAACGAGAGCGGGCCCCAGGTGTTGGAAGCGATCCGCAAGGTGTGGAGCGGGGCATTCCCGGAGCTGCCGCTGGGGATTCAGCCTTCATGAAGCAATACTTCCAACGCGCCGCCGAGTCCGACCTGGGCGAGGGAATGGCCTACCTGGAAATCAGCGACGGGTGGCCGAGTCGCCAGGTCGAGGTTTACGGCGAAGTGTGGCGGTGGGGCGACGCCGAGCATCGCGAGTGGCTGGCGGATCAGCCCTTTTCGGAGTTGGGGTTGGAGGCGGAGCACGCCATGCCGCCAGAAGCGTTCGAACAGCTCTGGCAAGAAGCGTTGCGCCGCCGGCCGGCCGCTATGTGCGCGAACTGATCTTGGACAGCCCGATAGGGGTAGACAAGTTCAGCGGATTCCAGCCGACCTCAACGATGACGGTCCTCACGGACAAGTTCGGGAACCTGGTGACAGCTACACCCGGAGTGAGCAAGTGAAACTCATAGGGAGCAAGACAGAAGAAGACTTCCGCACAGAGCTGTCGGGTTCTCGCGACTCATTGTTTCGGGATCCAGGCCAGCGCCGTCTGCTATCGGCGCTCCGGGCGCACTTCCCGCACATGGCGACTGCATACGTTCTGAGCTGGACGCCCGAGCAGGGCGAGGACCTATTCAGGATTCTCGTAAACGACAACACGGTCGCGGCTGTCGAATTGGATCGGATGGATCTACAGATCCAGCCGAAGGTGGTGGCTATTCCGCTGAATCAATACGAGACGGGCCTTGGCAGGGGCGGGCGCATACAGCTGGCAGTGGCACTCGACCTCGCAAGACGGGATCTGGAATCGTAGCGGGTCTCAGCACTGGCGACCGGGATAGCGCCACAACCGGCACCTTCTGCCACGCCCGGTGCAGGGGCCGGGTCGGAACCTTGAACGCGACCGCGATCTCCCGCCAGCTCCGGCTGGCGGCCTGCAGGTCCGTGATGGACTGGAGGTCTACATCGCGACGGGGACGGCCAATGGCGCGGCATGCCCCGCTGGGACGTCCCCATACGGTCGCTCAGTGCGCGCTGGAGCCGTGGTACGTCTTGCGCAGCTTCAAGGTCGGCACGTCCACCGTGCCGTCCTTGTTGTCCGTGCAGTACCAGAATGAACCGTGCGGGGCCTGGACTCCGCCCTTCGCCGTGCGCGTCAGGCCGTTGTAGACGGATCCGGCGATGAGGTAGCGGAACACCTGCGGCGCGTTCGCGCTCACCAGGGTGTTGTTCTGCTGCATCTCCTTCCAGACCACGCAGTACTGCTTGAGCGCGGCCCAGGCTCCCTTGGAGTAGCGCGGGCTCCCCAGCATCCACACCTCCAACTGGGGACACATCTCCGCGTCGCCGTCGTCCGCGGCGCCGTAGTTCATCGCCTCGCAGACCTCGTCCGCGCGGCTGTCGTTGAGCGTCACGTCGCCCTCGCCCTGCCACCCCGCGAGCCGGGAGAACTGGAAGCGGCGGATGGACAGCGCGTCGTCGCGCGTGAGGGACGGCGCCATGAACGCCGTCGGCTCCGGCAGGGCGAACGTGCCGCCACCGTGCGGACCCACGCCCGCGTCCAGCACGTAGCCGCCCCACGTGTACATGAGGAACAGCGACCACGCGTCCTTCACGAAGGCCCGGTACGAAGGCGGCGTCGCCAGCGCCAGACCCCAGTTGAGGATGTCCGTCATCGCCGCGACGGCCCAGTCATCCGACTCCTGGTACCAGTAGTACCAGCGATACGCCCTCGAGCCCGCCTTCGTCAGGAACGCTTCCATGCCTCGCACGGTGACGTTCTTGTGCGCGGCGAAGTCCCGCTCGTACGCCGTGACGTGCGCGTCGAGGCACCAGAAATAGATTTTGACGCTCTGCCCCGCGCATCGGGTCGCCAGGGCCTTCGGCGCCGTGATGTCGCGGTTGCGGTCCGCCGGAGGAGGGCCAATCCAAGTGTAGTGGACGTCCATCCCGCGAAGCCTACTCCGTCCACGGCCCCCGTCGCGTGTGCTCCTTCAGCGCCTGGTCGAGCGCCGCGAGGAAGCGCTTGCGCGGCCAGGACTCCGCGCCGAACCGCTCCAGGTGCTCTGTCTCCACCTGGCAGTCGATGAGCTGGAAGCCCCAGCCCTTGAAGCGCTCCACCGCCGTGGCGAACGCCACCTTTGACGCGTCCGGCGCCAGCGCGAACATGCTCTCGCCGAAGTACGCCGCGCCCAGCGACACGCCGTACAGCCCGCCCACCAGCACCTCGCCGTCCCACGCCTCCACCGAGTGCGCCAGCCCCAGCTCGTGCAGCCGGATGTACGCCTGCTTCATCGCATCCGTAATCCAGGTGCCGTCCTGCCCTGGCCGGTGCACGCGCGAGCACGCGTCGATGACCTTCGCGAACACGGTGTCGTAGCGCACCGTGTACGTGCCCCGGTTCATCACCTTGCGCAGGGAGCGGCCCACGTGGACCTTCTCCGGCTCCAGCACGAAGCGCGGGTCCGGCGAGTGCCACAGGATGGGCTGCCCCTCGCTGTACCAGGGGAAGATGCCCTGCGCGTAGGCCGCCACCAGCCGCTCCGGGCGCAGGTCGCCGCCCACCGCGAGCAGGCCGCTCTTGTCCGCCTTGGCGGGCGGGGGGAACAGCTCTGGCTCGTCGTCACTCAGCAGGTAGATGGGCACGCGTACGCGCCAGTCTAGGGGCTGTCCCTGATTAACGCAGCCAGAGAAGCATGGAGGCGACGTGGAGGACGGCGAGGTAGCAGGTCGCCGTCTTGTCGTAGCGGGTAGCAGCAGCCCGAAAGCGCTTGAGGTCGTGGAAGAAGCATTCCACCCGGTAGCGCAACCGGTAGAGGGTGCGGTCCAAGGGCGGCGGGTGCTTGCGGCCCGGGTGGGAGTGGATGACAGGCGTCATCCCGAGCTTGCGCACGTTGGCGAGGATGCGGTCGGCATCGTAGCCCGTGTCCGCGATGAAGGCGTCGCCTTCGGCGTGCACCAGCAGCTCCTCGGCCATCGTGGACTCATGCTGTTGGCCGGGCGTTACTTCGAGGTGGAGCGGCTTACCGCCCGTCGTTGTGACGGCGTGAACTTTCGTTGAAAAACCTCCTCGAGAACGTCCCAGAGCATTTCTTCGGACCCCCCTTTTCCGCCCGAGGCGTCCTGGTGCGCTCGGACGACGGAGGCATCCGCGAGGGAGCCGCGCTCATCCACTTCAAGCCGCAAGGCTTTGAAGATGGCTTCCCATCTCCCAGCCTGCGCCCAACGGTGGAAGCGGTTGTAGACCGTCTTCCAGTGGCCGAATCGCTCGGGCAGGTCGCGCCACTGCACGCCCGTCTTCACACGCCAGATGACGGCGTTGATGAAGTCGCGGTCCCCACGCTTCGAGGGAGGACCGCTGCGCAAGCCCAGCAGGGGCTCAATGCGGCTCCACTCGGCATCGCTCAGTTCATGTCGGCGCACAGCCAGCGTTGATCATGCCTGACGCTGGCTGGCAACCTCCTGATGCCTCCCGAAGCCGGGTCCAACCCCGATGTTCGATCCGGCAGGTTGAATTTTCGGACCGGAGATCAGGGACAGCCCCTAGCGGGACACGTTGAGCTTCACGTCACCCTTGAGGAAGTAGGGGACCTGCAGCATGGGGCCCTTCACTTCGCCCTTCACGCTGTAGGGCAGGACGCCCTTGGAGATGAGCGCCTTGACGCCCGGCCCCCAGGACTGCGCCGTTACCGCGATCTCCACCGGGTACACGCCCGTGGCGGACGCATCCACCGTGTCCGCCTGCGCGGCGGTGCCCTCCTCCAGGGGGCGGTCCGCGACGGCGACCTGGTAGGTCAGGGAGTCGAGCCGCAGCGGGAACGGGTTCGGGTTGCGCACGCCCAGCCGCAGGTTGATCTGCACCTCTTCCGGCGAGTACCGGGCGGCGTCCAGGCTCTCCACGATGACCTCCGGGAGGTGGGGCACGCGCACGGCGCGGCTGGCGGCGAAGGGCAGGGTGTCCTCGCTGTCGCCGGAGCGCACCACCAGCGTGCCGCGCAGCGCGATGAGCACCGTGCCGCCCTGGGCGCTCAGGCGGGCCAGGTCGTCCGGGCTCTTCACGTAGGCGGACTTCTCCTCGATGGAGAACTCCGCGGGCGTGCCCGGGGCGAACGGCACCCCCAGCTTCGCGGAGCCCGTCTTCACCACCTGCCCGTCCGCGACGAGCTCGTAGTCGGCGCGCTCCACGACGCCGGTGGCGGTGCCGGTGATTTGTCCGGTGTATCGCACGGAGGCATCGGTAAGCCCCTGGGAGACCACGGTGGTCTCCTGGGCCGTCAGGGCGGGGGGGCCGCCGGAGCGGACCGGGGCGGAGGCGCACCCGGCGGAAAGGGCGAACAGCGCGGACACCAGGGTCATCAGGCAGGTCGAGCGATTCACGGAGGACATTCTGGGGAGGGCAGGGGCTGCTCCCAAGGGGTTTTCCGCTAGACTGTCCACCAACCGTGGCTCCCCGACGTCCCAACTTCAACCGGACCCTGCGCTCCCTCATCCGGGACATCGCCGCGCGCATGCCCGAGTTCAGCCACGTGAAGGTGGGCCGCATCCTCGTCGTCGCCGGCGAGGCCCGCAGGGCGTCGCGAGGCACGGTGAAGCCCCTGTGCTTCAAGGGGGGCAAGAGCATCGACAAGGCGGGGCGGCGCAAGCCGGTGGTTCGCATCCGGGGCCGCCGCATCCTGTACTGCATCACGCTGCGCCCGCTCTTCTTCCGGGGCTCCACCGCGAAGTCGCGGCTGGAGACGCTGATGCACGAGCTCTTCCACATCTCGCTGCGCTTCGACGGCACGCTGCACGCGGGCCGCCGCCACGCGAAGCTGGGCGCGGAGTTCGGGCGTCGCCTGCGGCCGTTGGTGCGGCGCTACCTGAAGCTGTGTCCGGAGGCGCTGCTCACGGCCCTGGCACATTCGGGCGAGGTGCGGGTGCTGCAGTGGCTGGAGCGTCCGGGCCCGGCCTACCACCCGCGCGCGTCGCACCGCCGCGTGCGCAAGGTCTACACGGAGGAGCAGCTCTACTCCGGCGTGGCCCGCATGGTGACACCGCGTCCGCGAGTGGCCCGCGAGGCCCACGTGCGCGACGACAAGGTGCACTGAAGGGCTTGGGATGTCCTCCGGGCCCACCGACTTCGTCAGCCTGGGTGCGCTCCACCGCGACCTGGAAGAACTGTTCCTCCTGCACCAGGAGGCGCTGATGGGGATGGACCTCCCCGCGGCCCGTGAGCGGCTTCAGCGCTACCGCGAGGAGCTGACGCGGCACCTGGAGGCGGAGGAGGCGCTGCTGTTGCCGGAGCTGCCCCGGGCCGGAAGGATTCGAGGGGCCGCGCCGGAGCTCTTCACTGGCGAGCACCAGCGCATGCGGGAGCTGCTGGCGAAGTGTCAGGACGCCGTGGACGCGCTGGACGCAAGCGCACCGGACTACCGCCGCGCCGTGCTTCGCGTGTTCGACATGGAGAGCACGTTCAAGCACCTGGAGCACCACCACTCGCTGCGCGAGGAGACGTACCTGTTCCCCGCGCTGGATGGGGTGTTGGGGGAGGAGGAGCGGCGGACCCTGCTGGCCGCGTTCCTCGCGCGCACGGAGTCTCCTGCCGGATGAACGGCCCCTACTTCTCCGAGGGCGTGAACCGGGCGAGGTCGTGGATTCCAAGCGCGCTCTCCAACTGAGCGACCTCCTTGAGCGCGTTCTCGAACCCTCCGCTTCCCAGCAATCGCTGCTCCTGCTCCTCGAAGCGCTCGCCGATTTCCTTGAAGCGCTTCTCATCGAAGAGGTCGCGGAAGGCGGTGAAGAGGACCGTGTCCTCACGCGCGGCGTGCGGCTGATACATGCGGATGAACTGTGTGAGCTGCCGCGCAATCCCAGCCCTTTGCTGGGGTTCCGTGAGGGCGCCGTGACCCGAGGTCGCGGCGAGGATGGACTCGGTGAGCTTGCGCCCGGCGGCGTGTTGCTCGATGAGCACCTGAACGAGCTCCTTCTGCTGGCCCGCCTTCACCAGCCGAGGGAACACCTCCGTCTCCTCCGTCTTCTCGTGGTAGCCCTCGCCAAAGCGGCGCATGAGCTGGGCGGCCTGGGCGAGCACCTCCACGGGAGCCTTCTCGTCGGGAACGCCGAGGCGGCGAGCGATTTCGTCGTACACCAGGAGGGTGCGGCGGATGACGCCGTGCTCGCGCATCAGGTCCTCGGTGGCGTTCACCTCCGCGGGCTTTGTCTTGCCCTCCACCTTGGGCGCCGCGGCGATGGCATCACTTGCCGTGCCTCCGACCCCTAGCAATACGGCGGCGGACAAGAAGCCGCGACGGCTGGTCGCTTCGCTCATGGGCATTCTCCTCGAACAGGCGTGTCGGAAATGCTGCCCGCCAGGAGAACCTCTGCTCCGGCTCGTGGAATGCGCGTGCCGGGTTTGAGGGTGGCTGGGTCGTTCACGGTGGACCTACGATCCGCGCTGCTGGCGCGTGGGCTCAATCGAACCCCGATCGCGGACGCCGACCGATATCCAGCAGTCCCCGGCAAGGCTGCGCCGCGGTGGCGCCACTGGCAGGG
>NZ_RAWE01000010.1 GCF_003611695.1 Corallococcus carmarthensis
CTGCTGCTGCGCGGGCGCTTCCGCGGGCTTCGGCGTACAGGCGGTGACACCGGCGGCGGCGGACAGCACCGCGAGCCATGCGAGGTTCCTTCGTCCCAGCCCCATCACGTGACGCTCCTTGTGTGCGTGCGGCAAAAAGAAAAGGGGCGCGAGCCCATGTGGCCCGCGCCCCTCGAGTCAACGGCCCACCGTCACCTTACGGCAGCGACGGGGTGTTCTCCGCGAAGTATTCGTGGCTGTCCGCGTTGTCACGCGCGTTGGTCGGGTTGGACTTGGCCAGGTTCTTGGCGGCCGTCTGGCCGTAGGCCCAGTCGTCCGTGCCGGCCACGACGGTGAAGTGGCTCATCTCGTGGACCAGCGTGCCCGCGCGCGAGTCCGTGCCCGTGTTGGGGGCGCTCCAGAAGGCGCCGCACACGTAGATCTTGTAAGGCGAGCCCGGGTACACGTACGCGTAGGTGCCGCTCTCATTGCAGCTGCAGTCCACGACGACCGCCGCGGACGCGAACGCGTTGGCGATCTTGTTGAAGTGCGTCTTGATGGTGCCCCAGTTGGTGCTGGAGTACGTGCCGAACCAGGTGGTGTAGCGGCTGGTCGCGGACGGCGTGCCGCTCAGGTAGCTGTACGCGTTGTTGGAGTAGGTCTTCGCGCTGTTGTAGGCGTTGGTGATGGTGGTCTGCTCGGAGGCCGTGCAGGCCCCGGAGTAGGCCAGGCTCTGGCCCGTCACCACGCGCATCGCCTCGGCGCCGTCGCGGGTGTTGCCGCGGCCCTCGATGAAGAGGCTGACCTGGTTGGAGGACAGCGCCGTCACGCCCGCGCGAGCCTCCAGCTCGTAGCGGATGGTGTAGGTGCCGGAGACGGACAGGTCATACGCGTCCGACACGACGACCGGGCCGGAGATGCTCTGGCCGGGGGCGATCGTGATCAGGTCCTCGGAGCGGCCCAGCACGCGCTTGAAGTGCGCGCCGGTGTACTCCACGGCCTGGCCGTCACGGGACACCGACAGGCGGCCCTCGTTGAGGCCCTCGCCCGGCGCGTCCCACTTGTAGATGCTCACCGGAGCGGAAGAGGTGTTGGTCAGCGTCACCTCCACCGTCACGCGCTCGCTGGCGGCCATGGAGGCCTTGCCCGCGGACACCTGCGCCGTCAGGGCGCCCTGGGCCTGCTCGGTGGCCTCGGCCGGGGTGGCCTCACCCTCCGCCGGAGGAGCGCCGCAACCACTCAGCAGGGAAACGCCGACCACCGTGCCCATCAGCCACTTGAAACCGCGAAGGCTCTTGCTCACGAGGAACTTCCTTTCGGAAATGACGCGACGGAAAACCCAAGGGGGGATGCCCGGGTCCGCATGCTTATAGGAGAAAACGGGCCCGCTGATGATGGCATGAAATACTGTGAAATAAATGCCTACCGACAATCCAGGTTCACGCCGCGTCGCGGCCGGCCGTGGCCCGGAGCGTTAGTCTTCACGCGGCAGCCATTGCCTGCGGCACCAACGAAGACACAGGGAAGGGGTGGCGGACGATGCGCGCGGTGGTGTTCGAGCACGAGGAGCACGAGGGGCCGGGACTCCTGGGACCGGCGCTGGAGGCGGCGGGCTTCACGCTGGTGCGGCGCTTCCGGACGGTGAAGCGCGAGGACGTGGACGCGCCGCTGGTGGTGGTGATGGGTGGGCCCATGGGCGTGTACGAGGCGGACGCCCATCCGTTCCTCAACGAGGAGCTGGCGTTGCTGGGAGAGCGGCTGGCGAATGACCGCGCGTGCGTGGGCGTGTGTCTGGGTGCGCAGCTGCTGGCGGCGGCGGCGGGGGCGACGGTGTCGCCGGGGAAGAACGGCTTCGAGGTGGGTGTGGGGCCGGTGCGCTGGACGCAGGATGCGCTGAAGGACCCGGTGGTGGCGGGCGCGAAGCCGCGCACGGCGGTGGCGCACTGGCATGGGGACACGTACACGCCTGTGCCCGGCGCGACGCTGCTCGCGTCCACGGACCGGTACACGCAGCAGGCGTTCCGGCTGGGGAAGTCCTACGGCTTCCAGTTCCACCTGGAGTTGACGGCGCAGGAGCTGGGGCGCTGGCTGGAGCTGGGGGAGGAGGACCTCGTCACTCGGGGCAAGGACGTGGCGGCGCTGAAGGCGCAGCTGCCCAAGCTGAAGGCGGCGGAGGCGGAGAACACGGAGCTGCTGCACCGGCTCGCGCACCAGCTGGCCAAGGGCCTACGCTGACGGCGGTCCATGGGGAGGGCCGGACGCCATGAAGCTGAGCCGCCTGCACGTCCACCACTACCGCGGGCTCGCGCCGGACACGGTGCTGACGTTCGGCCCCGCGCTCAACGTGGTGGTGGGCGCGACGGGCAGCGGCCGCACGACGCTGCTGGAGCTGGTGTCCGCGGTGCTGTGCTCGGACTTCTCCGGGCTGCTTCGTGAGCCGTTCGCGCTGGATTACGCGCTGCGCTTCGACGCGCTGACGGTGGACGTGGCCGTGCGCAACGAGCCGCCCGCGGCGCTGCCCGCCACGGCGGGGGAGGGCGGCCCTACAGGCCCGGGTGCCGCGCTGGCGCTGCCGCCGGGCGCGTTGGCGCATGGACTGATGCCCTCCATCGTGGCGACGGTGCGGTGGGACGCGGCGGAGGACGCGCGGCTCGTGATGCGCGCCAGCGCCACGGGCTTCGCGTGCGAGGTCGCGGGCGCGGCCGGCTTCTCCAAGCGCATGCACTGGTCGGTGCTGGACCGGTCCGTGTGGACGCTGCTCTTCATGGCCGCGCAGTACCTGGCGCCCGGCGTGAAGGACCGGCTGAAGGACCTGCTGCGCGAGACGTTCCTGCTGGCGCCGCCGCGCTTCGATGAAGCGCTGGGCATGTTCGAGCGCATCGGCGCGATCCGCTACGCGATGGAGCAGCGGGGAGAAGAGCTGTTCCCCCTGGGCCTCATGGCGCTGCCCACGTGGATGCCCGGCTGGCTGCGCGAGCAGGTGGAGCGCGAGCCCGTGCCGCCGTCGTTGCTGCTGCGCCATGAGGCGATGCCCCGGAGCTTCCTTGCGCGCTTCGTGACGTTGGCGGGGTTCGCTTCGGGCACGCTCTCGGTGGACGTGACGGAGACGACGCCGCTGTCCCAGGGCGGCCGGCTGGGCTTCAGCGGCTTCCGCTTCGCGTTCGTGCGCGCGGACGGAACGCCGGTGGCGCAGGAGCAGCTGGGCCACGGCCAGAAGCGGCTGTTGTCCTTCCTCTACTACCTGGACGTGCACGAGGCCTTCGTCATCGCGGACGAGCTGGCGGACGGCCTGCATCCGGACCTGGTGCGCGCGTGCGTGGAGGACCTGGGCGCCCGGCAGTCCTTCGTCACCAGCCAGAACCCGCTGCTGTTCGAACACGTGGCGTTCGCCAACGCGGAGCAGCTGCGCACGTCGTTGATCCGCTGTGAGATTGGCGCGGGACAAGGCGGCTGGCGGTGGACGCAGCCCACGCCCGAGGAGGCCGCGCGGTGGTTCGACGCGTACCGCGCGGGCTCCGTGCCGCTGGGCGCGGTGCTGCGCGCCCAGGGCTTCGGGTGAGCGTCAGGGGCCCGTCTTTCCCTTGAACAGGAAGTCGTCGTCGAAGCCTCGGGAGACGTAGTCGGCGTTGAGGTGGAGCGTGCCCGAGAAGTAGCCGATCCCCACGAACTCGCCCTGCTTGTTCACCGACACGTCCGTGAAGAACGGGCGCCCCGTCGAGGAGTACGTCCGCCGCCAGGCCTGATGCCCCTCGAGCCGCTCCAGCCTCGCGGTGAAGAGCGTGTAGCCGGCGGCCGAGTCGGGCGAGATGGAGTGTCCGCCCACCACCACGCTGTCGTCCTCGCCCATGGCGACCGCGCCCACGGTCTGCGGGTAGCTGCGCGCCCAGCGCTCCTCTCCAGCGCGCGTCCACGCGACCAGGAATCCGCTGCCCGAGCCCGGGGGCGTGACCGTCTGGCCTCGGAACGTGAAGGGGCTGCTGAACTGGCCTCCCGCCACCACGCGGTTGCCGTGCACCGCGATGCCAATGGCGCCGCCGGAGGCGCCCTCCAGCGCCCGCGTCCAGGCCACCGTGCCGGTGGGGCCCACCTTCCAGACCTGCGGGTCGGGGTACTGGATGCCCGCGAAGTAGAAGGCATCCGTTTCATCCACGGCGACGCTGGCACCGCCACTCAGGTTCCACTGCTCGCGCACGGTCCACTGAGCCGTACCGGCGGCATTGAACTTCGTGAGGAAGGCGGTCTGGACGTCCGTCACCATCGACGAGTTGGGCCCCAGGCCGAAGTCCACCGTGAGGAAGGCGGCGCCCGTCATGGCGATGGCGTCCTGCGAGTCGGTGACCAGATCCCGAGGCGAGATGTTGCCCGTGAAGTGCCGGGCCCACTGGAACTGCCCCGTCTTGCGCAGCTTCAGCAGGAAGGCGCCCGGGGGCTGGAGTCCCGCGCCCAGGTTGATGGACTCATTCGAGCTGCCCGAGATGAGGACGTTGCGCTCCCGGTCCACCGTGAGCGCCACCGCGTTGACGAAGTTCTGTCCGCCAGGGGGAAGCACGCCCTCGAAAGAGCGGGTCCACAGCAGCGCACCGGCCGTCGTGTACTTCGCCACCGCGAAGCCAAAGCTGTTGACGTTCCCGGACCCGACGGGGCCCGCGCCCAGGTCCACGCTGCCTTGATAGAGGAACAGCGCGAGGATGTTGCCGTCGCGGTCGAAGGCCACCGCATGGGCCTCATCGAACCGGGGGGAGCCCAGGTGCTTCACCCAGACGAAGTTGCCTCCGGCGAGCCCGGCCTCTTGCGTCCGTGGGGCTGCTTCGGGTGCCTCTGGCGGCCCGCATCCTCCGAGCGCTACCGCCACCACCATGCTCCAAAGAAGCCGCCAGCCCATCGCCCTGCATGCTGTTCCCATGTGCGCCCCCGCTGTCCCCCAAAGACAGACAGTGCGAGTTAGGAACGACCCGGGCGTGGGGACACTGCCCCGGAGGGCAGTGTGGGTTTGGCGTTTGAACAGTCAGGGGACCGCGGTCAGCGGCCGGAGAGCAGCTCCGTGCTGAAGGAGAAGCCGCCCAGGAGGTAGGGCATGGCGTTCACGCGGTTCTCGTGTTTGAGGTACCAGCCGGCGATGAGCAGCACGGTGGGCTTGCTCATCAGGCCGCCCGGCTTCGTGTCAAAGGCATACGCGACGATGGGGCCCACGCGGACGTGCTGGTTGGTGGGAAGCTTTCGTCCCGGCAGCGGATCCACCGCGCTGGTGTCCTCGTCGTAGCGGGGCCACACCGCGGACAGCCGGGCGCCCAGCGTCCACTGGCCGGCCAGCCAGAGCAGGTCCGTGTCGTTGGCGAGCACCCAGCCCTTGCCGGGCACCAGCGTGTCCAGCGTCGGATCGTAGAAGGTGCCGCGCGGCCCGCCGTCATGCAGCGACACGTTCCAATACTCGATGGCCAGCTTCGTGCGCAGCGCCACGGACTTCACCTTCGCCTGGAGCATGGGCTCCACGAAGAAGTGGTGTCCGGAGGTGCCGTAGGCGGCGTCGTTGGTCTCGCTGCGCAGGTCGTCGTCGTAGGGCTGGAAGGAGTCCGGGTACGACTGGATGCTGCCGAAGGTGCCGAAGAACTGGACGTACTCGTAGCCGGCGCGGACGTTGAACATCGCCACGGGCTGCAGCTCCACCACGGGGCCCAGCTTGAAGAACGCGGGGCTCAGCTTGAGGCTCGCGCCGGCGCTGGCGTACGTGTCGCGCAGCAGCATGGAGGGGCTGTCGAAGAGGCGCTTCTGGTAGACGAGCCGGTTCTGCGACTCGAGCCCCAGCGGGTTGTAGCGGACCACGTTGAGGGTGGTGAAGTAGACGCGGCGGTCGGGCAGGGGCGGCTGCACCGGGGGCGGTACGTCCTCCGTGATGGGGGGCTGGGGCTGCTGCGCGGCCACGGGCGCGCCCAGGCCCAGCAGCGCGAGCAACGCGGCGCGCGTGAGCCCCTTCGACAGGGACGAGGGGCGGACAGACGTCGGGCGTTGCGGGTACACGTTCGCGGGCATGCGTCCTCTCTGCGGGAGTCCACGGGAGGGGCCCTCGGGCCGGGGCCACCCGTCATGGGCAGCGGGAGCGTCGTGCACCTGACGCATGCGCTTCAAGACGCACCAGGACGAAGCCGGCCGTGACACCCGGCGTCACCCAATGTTTCAGGGTGCGTGGCCTGGTTTCAGAAGGTGAGCTGGAAGCGGGACATGAGGACGTTCTCGGGGGCGCGGTCTCCGTCCGTGGCGCCGCCCTCGAAGTTCGTGCGGTGGAAGTTCAGGGCGAAGCGCACGCGCCGGTTGAAGGCGAAGGTGGTGGCGACGCCGAAGCCCTTCGCGCCACGCACGGAGCGCGCGGGGTTGGCGAAGCGGGGGAAGGCGGCGTCGTCCAGGTCCAGCGCGTGGTAGCGCGCGGCCACCTCCAGCGCGCCGCCCTCGAGCGTCTTCGGGTCGAAGGGCTTCGTCGGCCTGGCGCCCTCGAAGGAGGCCTTCCCGCCGAACACCCACGACACCGCCGTCTGCCATGCATGGTGGCGCAGCCTCGCGCGCGCGTCCCCAATCTGCACCTCTTGTGACGAGCGCACGTACTCCGCGAGGAGGCCGAAGGAGCCCCAGTAGAAGTGGCCCTGGGGCGCGAGCCGCAGGTGCTGGCCGTGCGCGGTGACGACCGCACCGGTGTCCGCGTTGCTCAGGTAGCTGAAGATGACCAGCTGGCCCGTGCTGCGAAAGGGCGCGAGGCCGGTGTTGGTGGCGGTGCCGAACTGGAGGCCGCGCGTCGCCGCGATGCCCAGGCCCAGCCCCTGGAGGAAGGACGGCTCACGGCCCTTGAAGGGCAGGGCGAAGACGCGGGCGACCAGGTCGAAGCTGTCATCGGTGTTGAAGTCGGTGCTGGCGCCGTCGGGATCGCCATTCACCACCGCCAGCGAGTACTGCCACCGGCCGCCTTCGCCCTCTCCGTGCAGCTCCAGGCCCTCGTCGCGGTTGGGGACCAGGTCCACCGTGAGCGAGCGTTCGATGAAGGGGTTGTCCATGTCCGACTGGAGCAGCTCCAGGCCGAACGGTGTCTTGAACCGGCCCGCGCGCAGGCGGACCCATTCCCCCGGACGGAAGTCGATGTACGCGTCCTGGATGAGGGGCTGCCCGTTGCCGAAGTCCGGCATGAGGCGGAAGTCGATGAAGCCGAAGAGCGTCCCGTCCAGGATGGGGCGCACGCGCCGCATGACGAACGTGTTGGTGCCGGTGCGGTCCGTGTCGTCCAGGAAGAAGCGCCCGTCGCCCTGGAGCTGCCCGCGCAGCTTGAGCACGAAGGCCTTGTCCGCGGACGAAAGCGAGAAGCCTTCCTCCGACACCTGGACGACCGGCGGCTCCGCGGCCTTCTGGGGCTCCGGGGCCTGGGCCCGCGCCTGGGGCGAAGCGAGCAGCAGGCCCGTGGCGGCGACGAGGGCGGGAGCAGGGAAGACGGACACGCTGGGACCTCTGGGGGACGGGCTCCAGGAGGGCGGGGTGCCCCCGCGCCAGGAGGGCGCGACCGGGAAGCGGGCGGTCACGTTGGCGGTGGGAAAGTCTTGCTGTCAAGAATCGCAGGGAAGACCTGTTGTCACCTTCACTTGCCGGATCCGGGGAGGTCTGGTTCATGCTGGGTGGCATGTCCGTGACCAAACCCCGCGCCGCATCGATGTACGTCGACCTGGACCGCGACGCGTGGCGCGAACTCCGGGCCTCCACGCCGCTGACGTTGACGGCGGAGGAGGTGGAGAAGCTGCGGGGCCTGGGGGACCGGCTGGACATCCACGAGGTGGAGGACGTCTACCTGCCGCTGTCGCGCCTCTTGCATCTTCAGGTGGCGTCCGCGCAGTCGCTGTGGGCGGCGCAGCAGGCGTTCCTGGGGTACTCGGTGCGCAAGGTGCCGTTCATCATCGCCATCGCGGGCAGCGTGGCGGTGGGCAAGAGCACCACGGCGCGCATCCTCCAGGCGCTGCTGGCGCGCTGGCCGGATCATCCGCGCGTGGCGCTGGTGACGACGGACGGATTCCTGCATCCCAACCGGGTGCTCGCCGAGCGGGGCATCATGAACCGCAAGGGCTTTCCGGAGAGCTACGACCGGCGCGCGCTGGTGCGCTTCCTGGCGGAGCTGAAGGCGGGGCGCGACGAGGTGACGGCGCCGGTGTACTCGCACCTCGTCTACGACATCGTGCCGGAGGAGGCGCAGTCCATCCGGCAGCCGGACATCCTCATCCTGGAGGGGCTCAACGTCCTGCAGACGGGGCCGGTGGACAGCGGGCGGCTGCCGCAGACGTTCCTGTCGGACTTCTTCGACTTCTCCATCTACGTGGACGCGAGCGAGACGGACATCCGCCACTGGTACGTGGAGCGCTTCCTGAGCTTGTGGGAGACGGCGTTCCGCGACGAGCGGTCCTTCTTCCGGCGCTTCTCCGAACTGACGCGCGAGCAGGCCATCGCCCGGGCCGCGTCGGTGTGGGCGGAGATCAACGGCCCCAACCTGGCGGAGAACATCGCGCCCACGCGTTCACGGGCGCGGCTCATCCTGGTGAAGGGCAACGACCACAAGGTCCGCCGCGTGCGGATGCGCAAACTGTAGTTCGGGAGGACGGACATGGCTCCACGAATGGGTTCGCTCTGGGACGCGGTGGGGAACACGCCGCTGTTGCGCATTGGGTCGCTGAGCCGCCAGACGGGCTGTGACATCGTCGCCAAGGCGGAGTTCATGAACCCGGGGGGCAGCATCAAGGACCGGGCCGCGAAGGGGATGATCCACCGCGCGGAAGGGACGGGGCAGCTGAAGCCGGGCGGCACGATTGTCGAAGGCACCGCGGGCAACACGGGCATCGGCCTGGGATTGCTGGGGCGCGAGCGGGGCTACCGCGTGGTGGTGACGATGCCGGACAACCAGGCGCGCGAGAAGTACGAGTACCTGGAGGCGATGGGCGTGGAGGTGCGGCGGGTGCCGGCGGTGCCGTTCTCCAATCCCTCGCACTTCTTCCATCAGGCACGGGTGTTGGCGGAAGCCAACGGCTGGGCGTGGATGAACCAGTTCGAGAACACGGCGAACGGCGACTTCCACTACGAGACGACGGGCCCGGAGATCTGGGAGCAGGCGGAAGGCAAGGTGGACGTGCTGGTGGCGTCGGTGGGCAGCGGCGGAACGCTGTCCGGGACGAGCCGCTACCTGAAGGAGAAGAACCCGGCGTTGCGCGTGGTGTTGGTGGATCCGCCGGGGTCGGGGCTCTACTGCCAGGTGCGCACGGGGAAGATGGAGACGGCGGGAAGCTCCATCACGGAAGGCATTGGCATCATGCGGGTGACGGAGAACTTCCGGCAGGCGCGCGTGGATGAAGCGATGCGCCTGGAGGACCAGGACATGCTGGAGATGCTCTACCACCTGGCGCGCGAGGACGCGCTGGTGGTGGGCACCTCGGCGGCCCTCAACGTGAGAGCCGCGTGGGAGGTGGCGCGCAAGCACCAGGGCCAGGGCCTGCGCATCGTCACGTTCCTGTGCGACCACGGCAGCCGTTACGCCTCCAAGGTCTTCAACCCGGAGTTCCTCGCGTCGAAGCAGCTCACGGTGAAGCCGCTGCCAGCGGTTTGAGGCAGCGGGGCGCGGGACACGCGCCCCGGCCTCACTTCTTCGGGGGCGCCTCCACCCCCGAGAAGACCAACACCTGCTCCGGGAGCCGGGCGCCGCGGATCTCGACCGCTGAGACGGCGCTGTTCAGCTCAGCGAGTTCGGCCGGGGTGAAGCCCACGTCCGCCGCCCCGATGTTCTCGAGCATGTGCGCCATCTGCGTCGTCCCCGGGATGGGGACGATCCAGGGCTTCTGCGCTATCAGCCAGGCCAGCGGGATCTGGGCGGGCGTCGCACGTTTCCGCTCGGCCCAGCGCTTGACCTGTTCGATGAGGGCCAGATTGTGCGGCAGGTTCTCGGGAGCGAAGCGAGGCTCGATGCCGCGAATGTCGCCCGGAGCGAAGCGCGTCTTTGCGTCGATGGCCCCCGTGAGGAACCCCACGCCGAGCGGGCTCCACGGCACGAAGCCGATGCCCAATTCCTGGCAGAGCGGGAGGATGACCGCTTCGGGGCCACGCCACAGCATCGAGTACTCGTTCTGGACGGCGCTCACGGGCAGCGTGGCATGCGCCCGGCGCAACGTCTGCGGCCCCATCTCGCACAGGCCCCAGTGCAGCACCTTGCCCTGGGCCATCAGGTCCTTGACCGCTCCGGCGACGTCCTCGATCGGGACCTCCGGGTCGACCCGATGCTGGTAGAGGAGGTCGATGCGGTCGGTGCGGAGGCGCTTGAGCATTCCCTCGACGGCCAACTGGATGTGGTCCGGCCGGCTGTTGAGCCCTGGGCGGCGCTCACCGGTCTCGAGGTCGATGTTCCAGCCGAACTTGGATGCGATGACGACTTTGTCCCGGAACGGGGCGACGCCCTCTCCGAGAATGCGCTCGACCTCATGAGGACCGTACGCCTCGGCTGCGTCGAAGAAGGTGACGCCCTGGTCGAAGGCGGTCCGGAGGATGTTGAGCATCTCAGGCCGGTTCGGGACCGTGGTCTGGTAGGTGCGGCTCATGTTCTGGACGCCGAGCCCGACACTGGAGACCTCCAGCGAGCCCAGTTTTCGCCGTCCAAGCGCCTGCGGTGCAGTGGGCCCGCTCGGCGCCGCTGGTTTCGTGGAGGCCTGGGTGGCCGCACAGCCCAGGAGCGGCGTGGCGGACAGGGCTCCCGCCGACATCAGGAAGGAGCGGCGTCCCATCTTGTTCTTGCGTTCTGATGTCATGTGCGGTCGTTGATCCGTTCATCCCCAGGTGCCTCCGTCGACGTCACGGAAGGCGTTACGCCTCTGGGATCGCGATGCCGTAATTGGCGAGGGTGATGCTGTCGGGGTTCGGTCCGCCACGGACCTTGGTATCGAGCGCGTCGATCGCGGCCACCTGCTCGCGCGTGAGCTCGAAGTCGAAGACGTCGAAGTTCTCTGCGATGCGGGCGGGCTTGACCGACTTCGGGATCGCCGAGAGGCCCTTCTGCAGATGCCAGCGGAGCATCACCTGGGCGGCCGACTTTCCGTACTGGCGAGCGATTCCGAGCAGCGTCGGGTCATCGAAAGTCGTCTTCTCGCGGCCCCCATAGGCGATGACACCGCCGATGGGCGACCATGCCTGGGTCACGATCCCGTGCTTCTCGTGCACGCGCTGCAGTGCCGTCTGCTGGAAGTACGGATGCACTTCGATCTGATTCACGGCGGGCACGACGGACGCTGCGCTCAGCAGGCGGTCGAGGTGCTCGGGCATGAAGTTGCTCACGCCGATCGCGCGCACCTTGCCATCCGCGAGCAGCTTCTCGAGCGCCCGGTAGGCTTCGAGGGTGCGGTCGAACGCCGACGACAGCGGCTGATGCAGGAGCAGCAGGTCGAGCCGCTCGACGCCGAGCTTGCGGGCGCTCTTGTCGAACGCGTGCAGTGTGGCGTCGTAGCCGTAGTCGCTGATCCAGACCTTCGTCTCGATGAACACTTCGTCGCGGGCGAGGCCGGAGCGGCGGATGCCTTCACCGACCTCGCGCTCGTTGAAGTACGCGGCGGCGGTGTCGATGAGCCGGTAGCCGGTCCTGAGGGCTGCCTCGACGGCACCCACGGTCTCTGCCGGTGGGCTCTGGAAGACGCCAAGCCCCAGGGCCGGCATCTGTACGCCGTTGTTGAAGGTGATGAAGGGGCTCTTCCTGCTCATGGCTCTGTCTTCCCTGCGCGTCCGTCGCGCGGTTTGCGAAGCCGACACGAAGAGAAGTAGCCCCGCTGACTGCACCGGACTAGGTGGCGGAAGAGCGAAGGGCCTTGAAGCTGTGGTTTAAAATGACTGCTGCCAAGACACTGCCTGGCCGGAGCGCCAGCGGGGCGCCCTGTCAGGTGCCCGATCGGACGCCTCCCGATGAAGACGAACCTCCTGCCGCACCTGCAGACGTTTCTCGTGGTGGCGCGCCTCAAGAATTTCAGCGCCGCGGCTCGCGAGCTGGGGGTCACGCCGGCGGCGGTGAGCCAGTCCGTGCGCCAGCTCGAGGAGCAGCTGCGGGTGGTGCTCTTCACCCGTACCACCCGCAGCATGGCGCTCACGGATGCCGGGCGTCGGCTGCTGGAGGGCGCGGGGCCAGGCCTCGGACAGGCGCTCGCCTCCCTGCAAGTGGTCTCCGACAGGCCGGGCGAGGCGGCAGGGCGGTTGAAGCTGACAGTGCCGGAGATGGCGGTGCCCTACGTCATCACGCCGGTGTTGCCGGCCTTCCGTGCGCGCCACCCGCAGGTGGAGGTGGAGGTCGTCGTCGAGAACCGATTCGTGGACATTGTCGCGGAGGGCTACGACGCGGGCGTTCGCCTGCACGAGGCCCTCGAGCGCGACATGGTGCAGGTGCGCCTCACCGGGGCCTTCCGCTTCGTCGTGGTGGCCGCCCCCGAGTACCTCGCGAGGCACGGCACGCCCCAGAAGCCCGAGGACCTGCTGCGCCACGACTGCTTCACCCTCCGCATCCCCTTGAACGGGCCGCTCTATGCCTGGGAGCTGGAGCGGGGGAAGAGGAACTGGCGGGTGCCGGTCCGCGGCAGTGTCGTCACCAACCACCGTGAGCTGACGCAGGCCCTGGTGGAGCAGGGCCTGGGGTTGGCCTACGCCTTCGAGCCGGCGGTGAAGGAGGCGCTGCGCACGGGGCGACTGGTGCGTGTGCTCGAGGAGTACGCGCCAAGCGTGCCTGGCTTGTTCCTCTACTTCCCCAGCCGCGCACAGCGTTCGGGACCGCTGCGGCTGTTCATCGAAGTGGCCATGGAACTGGCCGCCAAGACGATGTGACGCCGCATCCACCGCCAGGGCATCCACCCAGCCAGGTCTGCCGGCGGGGTGAGGGCTACTGGCTGGCGACCACCTTGAGTGGGGCCCTGGCGTCCTCGCGTGCGGGTTCCGAAGGAGCCTCCTCCTTGGCCGTGAGGGACAGCTCCAGGCTTCGGGTCACCAGTGCCTTGAGCGCCCACACCTCCGGAATCGTCTGGATGTAGACCCGGCTCACGCCGAAGGCCGCGGGGGACGCTTCGACTTCGAACCCCGCGGCGAGGGCCTTCGCCTCATCAAGGGGAACCCAGGTGGCGATGCACTTGCGTTTGCCATTGCCGAAGAACCGCACGAACCACTTCGTGGGCTTCTTGAAGGACACGTTGAAGTAGTTCGAGGTGTCCCGGTAGAGGACGTCCTCCGCCGCGTGGCCGTTCTTGGTGCAGATGTCCCGGATGACGCCGAAGAAGGCCAGCTCCTCCTCGGTGGTCTCCACGGTGGCGCGGCCCTTGTCGTCGCCCGTGGCGCGGGGCTCCGTTTCAAAGGGCTTCGCGCTGTCTGCCTTCACGACGTTGGGGCCATCCTTGGCGGTGGGCGGCTCCACGCCTTCGTTCAGCCGCTGGATGCGCTCCTTGAGCTTGTCGAGGAAGTCATCGCCCATGACGCGAAGGAGGGTGGGCTCGATGGCCTCCTTCGCGACCTCGGAGAGCCTTTCCATCACGGCGGTCGTCCGCTTCCCCTTGTAGATGTCTTCGGTGAGCCACTTGAGGAAGCCTTCGTGCTCGCCGGGGGATTTCAGGGCGGCGGACAGCTTGTCGATCATCCCCTGGCGGTAGCGGCTGTTCTCCGCGTCGGTGATGAGCGTCGTCGCGTTGAATGATTCGCGGCTGAACTTGGAAAGGAACTTCGCGACCTTGGCCCAGTCCGACTTCGTGTCCTCCAGGGAGAACGTGAAGAAGGGCTCCGGGTCCATGACGTTGGGGTTCTCCAGGTCACCGAAGAACAGGTAGTGGCACCCATCCGTGATGATGCCGAAGTGGAGCTCCGGGAGCTGGGAGAGGTAGCGGGCCAGCTGCTGTGCGCGTGACTTGAGGTCCGTGCCCAGGGGCTTGGTCTCGATGACGATGAGGGGCTTCTGACCGGTCTGGTCGAAGATGGCGAAGTCCATCCGATCGGGCAGCTTCTTGCCGTCGCCCTGGACGAAGTCCGCCGCGTACTCGAGACGCACCTCCCGAGGATGACCGGGGTCGTAGCCAAGCAGCCGGATGAAGGGGACCACCAGGGCCAGCTTGGCGGTCTCTTCATTGGTGATGAAAGCCTTGGAGTCCTGATAGCGCTTGACCAGCTCCAGCAGTTGATTCGCGTCCACGGTGGTTCCCCCCTGCAACCCGTCGATGGCGGGATCCGGGAACAACAATCCTTTTGGATGCCTTTGCCCATACCCCCTATGGGGGAGCCCCTGAGTCGATTGATCGTGGATGTCTCCTCCCGGGCCTTACTTTCGCGCCGGATTTGTCAACGAACTCCTGGCGACCTACCTAGGATGCGCGTTGTCCACCTCCTTCACGGAGCTTCGATGGTGCGCACCCGGCTCGTAGGTCTTCTGGCGTTGCTGTTCGTCGCGGTCCCCTTCGTGTCGGGGGCCCAGGATGCCGTGGCTCCGGCGGCGGTCGCTTCTGGTGACGAGGCGACGCATCAGGCGCTGCGCGCCATCAAGCAGGACATGGAGGACGCGCTCAACAAGCAGGACCTGGACCGGCTGCTGTCGCACCTGCACCCGGACGTCGTGTTCTCCACCATGAACAACGACGTTCGCGTGGGGAAGGACGCCATCCGCGCGTACTACGCGGAGATGCTGGGCGGCCCGAAGAGCGTCGTGAAGAAGGTCACGGCGAAGTTCGACGTGGATGCGCTCACCCGCCTGTATGGCAACTCGGGCGTCGCCTATGGCTCTTCCCTGGACCACTACATCCTGAACGACGGCACGGACCTCGTCGTCAACGGGCGGTGGACCTGCACGCTGGTGAAGGAGGGGGACCAGTGGCTCATCGCCGCGTTCCACTACTCCACCAACGTGTTCGACAACCCCCTGCTCACCAAGGTGAAGAACGCCGCCCTGGGCTTCGGGGCGCTGGTGGCTGTCGCCGCGCTCGGGGCGGGGTTCTTCATCGGACGTCGGGGACGCCGGCCGGCGTCGGCTTGAGCGCGAGTCGCATCGGCTGGCGCTGGCCGTAGGTGAGCGAGCGCCACAGCCACTCGGCTGGACCGAAGCGGAAGCGCGACAGCCATGCGTGGCTGAACGGAATCTGGAGCACGAACACCCCCAGCGTCAGCGCCATGCAGCGTGACGGCGGCAGCTTGCCGATGAGCCCCAGCCCCCAGCCGTCGTAGAGGCAGAGGCTCACCACCGTCTGCATCAGGTAGTTGGTGAGCGCCATGCGCCCCACCGGCGCCAGCACGCCCAGCCCCTGGCGCCAGCGCTCCTTCTGGAAGAGCAGCGCGAAGGCGGCCACGTAGAACGCGGCGAGCCCCAGGTAGCCCAGCTCCTGGATGGCGGACAGCGTGAACATCCAGTGGGCCTTCGACGGGTCCAGCAGCCCCGCGAGGCGCAGGTGCTGCACCACCACCCCCGCGCCATTTCCCAACACGCCCAGCACCAGGCCCCAGCCCAGCAGCTTCCGGTGCCAGCCGCGGTGGCGCTCCACGTCCTGGAGCAGCAGATGCCGGCCCGCCAGCAACCCCAAGAGGAAGCGGCCCAGGATGAAGATCATCCACAGCAGCCGCTTGAGCGTCGGCAGCATGTACGTGAGGAAGTGCGCGTTCGCGGCCTGGGTCGTCCAAAGCGAGTCACTGGAAAGGCCCAGCAACAACTGCTCCCGCGTCTGGGCCTCCATGGCCTCGGTGGCCTTCGCGGCGTCGGCCGCTGCCTGCGCGCCGTGGAGCAGGATGGGACCGAAGTGCAGGAGCGCCGGCACCAGCAGGGGGACCCCGATGACGGACACGCCCACCCACACCAGCAGCGTCCGGTCGGAACGCTCCCGGAAGAGCAGCAGCGCGAACCCCAGCAGTGCGTACGTGGAGAGCACGTCTCCCGCCCAGAGCGCGGTGAGATGCACCACCCCGATGCCCAGCAGCACCAGCAGGCGCCGCGAGTACACGGGGACGACGGAGGCCCCACGCCGCTCGGCACGCTGGAGCTGGATGGAGAACCCCAGCCCGAAGAGGAATGCGAACAGCGTGACGAACTTCTGGTTCACGAAGAAGTGGTAGAGCGCCGTGACGGCCGCCTCGAACGGCGGCGCCGCCAGTGCCTGGGCCTGCTCCCGCGGCATGAGCACGCGCCCGCTGAACCAGGCGAAGCTGTTCGACACGAAGACGCCCCACAACGCGAAGCCTCGCAGCACGTCCAGAAGAGGCAGCCGTTCGGAGGCATCCACCGGACGGGCGCCGGATGCGGAAGGGGCGGAGTCGGACATGCGTCCAGCAGATGCCTCCGCCCGGTTCGCGTCAACGCATGCACCGCGTCGTCCGTGGCGGCCTCACCCTACGTGCGTGAGCGGCAGCCGCGAGGAGAAGGACTCAGGAGATTTCCAGCACGGGTGCTTCGCGCAGGAAGGGCATGCGACGCGGCAGCTTCCGCGCCCAGAAGGCTTCCACCGACCTGTGGAAGAGGCGCAGCAGCGCGACGCCGGGCCTGCCTTCCAGGTGGGCCAGTTCCTTCGCGGAGCGGTCCAGCAGGGCGCGGGCTCGCTGGTACTCGCCGCGGATCCAGGCCCGCCCGGCCTCCGCCGTGAGCAGCGAGTCGAAGTCCTCGGGTGCATGACCTTGGGCGCGCACCTCCGCGGCGACGTCGGCGGGGATGTTGAACAGGCCCTGGGCCAGGTCCTCGCGCAGGTCGCGCATCACCGAGCACCAACCCAATGCCGCGAGCAGGGAAGGGGCCTCCTCGGCTCGCACCCCTGCGTCCGCGACGTGCAGCATCAGCCCCACGGACAGCCGGAAGGTGTTCCCGAGTTGGGTCTGCAGCGTCGCCGTGTCCCACCATCGCCCATCGCGCACCCGCTCGCGGTCCCGGCGCATCGTGCGTACCAGCTCGAATACCTGCTCGCGGGCCGCCGGGTTGGTCAGCTCCGTGAGCAACACGCGGCCGAGCGTCGTCGCCGTGTCGTGGAACTCCGTGGCGGTGACCGGTGCTCCCGTTTCCAGCGTGCGCAGGAGCGCGTCGATGGCGTCCAGCGGTTCGCCTTCGATGGGGCGGTCTCCATCCAGCACGTCATCCACCATCTGGAGGAAGCAGAACCCCACCCGCGCCCTTCGCGACTTGCGCCAGCGCCCCAGGGACTGCTGATACAGCGCGAGCGCGATGAGGCCGTAACGCGGATGCCTGCGCGCGAAGCGGTACACCTCCCGTGCGCAGAGGGCCTCCACCCGCACGGCTTCAAGGAACGCCTCCCGCCGGACCCGGGGCGCCACGCCACGCCACGTGCCCCCTGCGAGCAACGCTCCCGCGATCACGTCCACCAGGTGGTGCTCGTGGATGAGCAGCGTGGACGCCGCGATGGCCAGCGCCCACAGCGCGAACACAGTGCGTGCCACGGGCCCTGAACGCTCGCGGTAGGCCAGGGCCGCCGTGCAGGCGAAGGCGACGTGGAGCGACGGCAGGTAGTTGCGCTCCAGGTTCATCGTGTCCGCGGCGTGGAAGACGGCCGTCCAACCTCCGGTGACGGCTCGCGGCGGCCACGCCACCTCCACCGGCAGGACGAGGAAGCAGAGCGCGCCCAGCACCGTCTCCGCGCACAGCGTCAGCGCGAAGGGGAGCATCCGTCGCCACGTCCGGAAGATGAACAGGGACAGCAGCAGCAGCACGTCCATGCTGACGTACACGGCGGCCCAGCCGGGCATGAACGGGATGTGCTGTTCGAAGGGCAAATCCACACGCAGGCCACCGGGATAGAAGCCTGTCACCCAGCTCGCGCCGCCGTACACCATGAGGAAGAACAGCGCGAAGCCGAACGTCATCGCGCCCGTGCGCTTCAATTCCTTCCTCGCGGGCCAGCCAAAGAGCGGGTCCTCCGCCTGCACTTCCGCACCGGAGACAGTCCCACCGGAGGACGCACTCATTTCAACTGCTCCGGAAAGGGCCTGGGCCCCCGCCACATCGACAGCCAGACCCGCAGGAAGGACGGCCTTTCGGCACCGTCGTCCACGTAGCGGCCCAGGTAGAGCCAGGGCACCTGCGGGTGCCGGTGGTGCGCGCGGTGGTGGTGGTAGTTGAGGAACACCCAGCGCACCGGCGCCGCGACCTTCAGGTCCCACGCGCCTTCGCGCACATCCAGCGGCGACCACGCGTGGTCCGCGTACTGGAGCGAGCTCCATTTCACCGCGAACGCCGCGTAGCAGAGCGCCCACCCCACGAGCGTCAGGTCCAGCGCGTACGCCAGCACCGCCTGCACCGCCACCATCCCCAGCACCTCCACGCGGATGGCCGCCCCGGGGGCATCCTCCAGCCGCCCCAGGTACGCGTCCGCGCCCGTCTGTTCCCCATAACGCGTGCCCGGCCCTCGCAGCCTCCGCAGCAGGCCCGGCGCGAGCGCGAACACCAGCGCTCCCAGCGGCACGAACAGCCAGTAGAAGCCGGTCAGGATGACGTACCACTGCGCATACTTGAGGAAGCGGTGGTCGCCCGGGTGCAGGTAGTCGAACTGCTCGCGCGCCGTGCGGTTGTACCGGTGATGCGTGAGGTGGAACGCCCGCTGCAACGTGTACGACGTGGGGAAGAACGTCGCCGCCAGCCGGCCCAACCCGTCGTTGATCCGCCGCGATGGATGCAGCACGCCATGTGTCGCTTCGTGCAACAGCGAGAACACCGTGTTGTTCACGAAGGAGAACACCCCGGCCGCCACCAGCCGCACCCAGAGGGCCTCCGCATGCGACGCCGTCCACAGGCACAGCGCGCCCGCGCCCATCGCCGTGACGAGCAGCACCGCGTTGAGCGCGGCGGGAATCGGCGGAGCGTCATCGGCGCGCATCGTCCCCGTCCTCGGGCAGGCCCACGGCGAAGTCGAGCAGCTGGCGCATCACCGGATCCGCCGTCGCCGTCGCGACGTTGAAGCGCATGCCGTCCAGCACGGACAGGTCGCGGCGCAGGAACGACGTGTAGAGCCACCGCGACACCTTGAGCACCAGCGCCGCCGCGCCCGGAATCCGCCCCCGCCGCGCCGCCACGGCGAGCCGCACCGACGTTCCCTCCGCCACCGGCGTCAGGCTCGCGAGCAGCAATCCCCGCGCCCGGCCCAGGTCGCTCTTCACCGACATCAGCGTGCCGCCGTGCAGCGCGAGCTCCACGCGGATGCGGTTGCCCGACAGCGCCTTCATCAGCCGGTCACTCGCGCCCGTGCCGATGACGCGCGACGTGTAGCGCAGCCGCAGGGTGTACCGGTCCGGCGTCTCCCAGGCCGGCGTGTCCCACAGCTCCCGGTGATGCACCGTGCGCAGGTGCTCCAGGTCGAACGAGTTCGCCGCGAGCGGCAGCCAGGGACATCCCACCGTCACCGGAGGTCCTACGTTCCAGACGTGCTCCCCACCCCCCAGGTCGGGTGGGGGAAACAGCGCCTCCGGGCCGTTGAAGACGAGCACCCCGCCAAAGCGCTCCTCCACCGGCCACGCGCGGGGCCCCGGCAGGGCGGACACGTCGCTCCGCCCCGGCGCGGCGCGGCAGCGGCCCCCTCCGTCGAAGCTCCAATGATGCAGCGGACAGCGCAGCAGCTCCCCCTGGACGGTGCCGTGCTTCAGGTGGGCCCCCAGGTGGGGACAGTGCGCCGACAGGGCGTGGACCCGGCCCTCCTGGCTCCGGAACACCACCACCTCCTGCCCACCCACCTGGACGCCCAGGGTCTGACCGGGCCGCAGGGCCGCGGACGGAGCCACCAGGTACCAGGAGCGCGGGCGCGAGGGCCCGGGCAGAAGGGCCGGAAACCTCCCGGCCGGGACGGAAACAACCATGCTGGGACCCTACCGGACCCGGTGTCTCCAGGGCCACGGGGGGGCCGGTCGAGGCTGGCTTTACGCCCGGGTTCCTGGTTAGTCAGGCGCTTGTGGAACCGGGCGCGTCGCCCCGTCGGGGCGGGCCTGGGAAGGGACGCGTGACATGGCAGGCGAAACGGCGGGCAACAGTCGGGGCGGTTCGTTGCGGGGTAGCACGCTCCAGGTGGTGCAGTCCCTGGCGGCGCAAGGCGAGCCGGAGCGCGCGGCGCAGCTCTACGAGGAGCTGGGCTCGGCGCAGCGCGAGCGTCTTCGCAAGGAGGCCGCGCAGGGCACGGTGAAGGAGCGCCACTGGCTGGTGGACGTGCTGCGCCGGGCGCGCGACTTCACGGGCGCGGCGCGGCTCTTGGACGGCAGCGGCGACGACGTGTCGGTGGCGGACCTGTACGCGCAGGGCGGTCAGCACGTGGCGGCCGCGGAGGCGTATCTGCGCGCGGGTGAAGTGGAGCGCGCCGCGGCGGCCTTCGAGCGGGGCGGGGCGCTGGAGCGCGCGCTGGAGGTCTACCGGGGCCTGGGGGCCCGCGAGTCGATGGCGCACTGCCTGGTCCGCCTGGGCCGCCCCTTCGAGGCCGCGGACCTCTACCAGGAGCTGGGACAGGCCCACGCGGAGGCCGAGGCCCTGGGCGGCGTGCTCGCGGAGGATCCGCGCTACGTCGAAGCCGTGCTGCGCACCTGCAAGGTGCTGGACTCCGGAGGCTTCACGCACCGGGCGCTCGCGGTGCTGGCGGACGCGCTGAGCAGCTCCGAACTGTTGCGCGCGGATCCGGTCCTGGTGACGGAGAAGGCGCGGCTCCTGCGGCGCATGGGGCTGGACGTGGAGGCGGAGGCGCTGCTCGCTCGGCTCGCCGCGGGCGCGCACGTGCCGGAGGCCAGTGGCTATCGCTTCCTCAAGGCCATTCCCATCTTCGGCGAGCTGACGCTGGAGGACATGAAGGACCTGTACCGGCTGGCGCGGCCCGTGACGGCCACGCCGGGCTCGGTGCTGCTGGAGAAGGGCGCTCCCGGCACGGGGCTGCTCGTGCTGCTGGAGGGCACGGTGGACGTCTTCTCCGGCAACGAGGCGAACGCGCGGCACCTCAACACGCTGGGGCCGGGCTCGTTCCTGGGGGAGATCTCCCTCGTGCAGGACGGCCCGGTGTCCGCGAACGTGCGCGCGAAGACGGCGGTGCGTGCGCTGCGCATCACCCGCGACAGCTTCCAGCATTTCCTGGCCACGCACGACGCGGCCTCGCTGCACATCTACCGGCTCTTCACGCAGAACCTCGCGGCGCGCGTGCGGGCGCTGAGCGGCTGAGCACCGCTGTGTCCCGGGCGCGGAGGTGGGCGCGAGACGTTCGCCCCTTGGCGCCCCGCACAAACGCCCCGCCCGTGAGGAAGCGGGCGAGCATGAAGAGGGGGCCTTCATTGGCCCCGGGACCATCCCCATCCTCCTGAACAACCCTCCTGTTCGGAAGGACGCCCCGATGGCTTCAATGGATTCACTGAGGCAACAAGCTCGCGCGAACTGGCGCACGTGGTTGGCGTGGGTGGCCACGCCCGTTGCCGCGCTCCCGCTCCTGGGGGTGGGCGGCCTTCGCCGGGTGGGCCTCGTGGACGAGCTGGCCGCGGGCGCCGTGGGGCTGGGCCTGCTGTCGCTGACGCTGATGGGCCTGGGACGGATCCCTCGGCCATCCGCCCGCCCGGCGGGCGGGAAGGCGTGGAAGCGGGCGCCGAAGGACTTCCCCATCTCCGGCGCGATGGTGCCGGAGGAGTTCGCCGCGTCGATGGCGTCCGGCCACTGACGTCAGGGCCGGCGCTCGATGCCGATGGCGATGGAGGGGCCGCTGAGGGCCTCTCCGGTGCCGTCGGAGAGTGACACGATGCCCAGGCTGGCGGAGATCACGGTGGTGCCGGAGCCGCCGGTGCCCTTGAGGAAGCTGCGCACGCCCAGCTCTCCGAAGTTCCATCCGCTGGCCGAGCCACCGCCCGCGCCGAAGAGGGAGAGGCTGGGCGTGAGGGGCACCTGGATTTCCCCGCGCCCGGAGCCGAAGCGGAACTGGTTGTCGCGCGAGAGGATGGCGGAGTTCCACGCGACGTGGAATCCGTCGAGCGCGCCCAGCCGCAGCACCTGCTGGAACGAGGGCCCCGCGTTGGAGCTGCACACGTTCTTGCCTTCGATGGGCTCGTAGGTGATGGGGTCGAAGCTCAGCTCGGGCGAGCACGCCTTCTGCCCGAACAGCGCGCCCGCGCCGATGCCCACTTCGAGGAAGTCGGTGGAGTAGGCCACGGCGAAGTACGCGGAGCCCGGTGTGTGGCGCAGGCCGGTGCCCAGGCCGAAGCCCACGGGGTCCAGCTGGGCGCTCAGCACCAGGGGCAGATCCCCGGGCCGCCACGCGACGAACGCATCCAGCAGCAGGCCGCCCGCGCGAGCGGAGTTGCCCAGCCGCGTCTTCGCATCCAGCGCGAGGAAGGGCCGGGCATGGAAGCCGTAGCGCAGGCGCGGCACGCCAGGCTCGGGGAAGAAGAGGCGCGCGGTGGCGGGCGCGTCGGTGACGACGGCGGTGTCGCCCACGCGCACGTTCTCACCCCTGCCCAGGCGGGCAATGGCGGTGTCCTCGCGCGATTCGATGATCTTCAACACCACCTCGCGGGAATCCTGCGTGCGCACGCGGACACGGGCGCCTTCACCCAGGCCGGTCAGGGCACCACCGGAGAGCGTCACGTCGCCATCCTTGACGGCGGTGACGGTGACCCGGGCGGAGGAGGGGACGGCCGCGGGCGGCGGGGCCTGGGGAGAAGGCGGCGCCTGGGTGACGACGGTGAGCTCGCGCGTCGCGCCCAGCGCGGAGGCCAGCGAGTCCGGCTGCGGCTGTTCCGGCGTGGCGAGGGAGAACGCATGGGCCTCCTCGCGCTGTTCGATGGCGAGGAGCGACTGGCCCATGACGACGAGCCTCACAAAGCGTCGGCCTCCCTCGACGATGCGCACGAGCCGGGGTGCCGCGCCATCGGCCTTGAGCACGGCGATGCCGCCACGCGCGAGCGCGGCGTAGGTCACGCCCTGGTGAACGACCGAGTCGAGGACGGGACCCAGGCCCAACGTCTCCGCGGCACGTGCCGCGGGGGATGCGGGTGCCTGGGCGACGATGACGGAGGAGAGGAGCGCGGAGAGCATGACAGCTGGCTCTATAGCGCTCCCGCCTCCACGCTTCCTGGACTTTGGGTGACTAATCCACGAGCAACCGCTTCACGGGCGCGGGGTCCACGGCCACCATCAAGGGCCGGGTGAAGTGGCTGAACGACATCAGGGCCTGACCTGGCGCGAGCCGTGACACGCGGCTCCACAGGCTCTCGTCGATGCTGCCCACGCTCTTCTTCAGCTGGTTGATGACGGCCCCGTCCGTGATCTTGTGGATGATGAAGTTGTTGAGCAGGGCCAGCACTTCGGAAGGCAGATGCTGGGGAAGCTGGGTGACGAAGACGAGCCCCAGCCAGCGCTTGCGGCCCCGCTTCGCGATGCGCGCCACCTGTTCGAAGAGGGTCTTCATGTGCGCGATGCGGCTGGCGGACAGGAATTCGTGAGCCTCCTCGATGATGATGAGGACCGGGGTGATGTCCTTGCCCTCGCGGTGGGCCCTGTCGTAGCTGGCCTCCTGCCGCTCCTGGACGCCGCGCAGGATGTCCGCGATGACCAGGTTGTTGAGCTGGGGGGATTCCGTATCTGACAGGTCGATGACCGACACGCGCCCTGGCGAAAGCATGGTGTCGTACTTCACGCCCTCCGTGGTCCCCATGTCGAAGATGTTCAGTCGGCGCAGCCGATGAAGCTTGCTGGCCAGGGCCCTCCAACTGGAGATGCTGCTGCCCCTCTGCCCATACACCCGTCGCATCACATTGCCGGGGTCGTCTCTGAAGACACTGTAGAGCGTCAGCGAATTGGCCGGAGGCCCTTCGTCCTCCTTCAACACCTTGATCTCTTCCGCGACCGTACCCTTGGCCTTCGCGACGCGGTTCGCGCCATTCTTCCCCTCTCCCTTGCCCTCGTCGCTCAAGCTGTAGAGGTAGGCGGTCACGACATCCAGCAGGTGCTGGATCGTCATCTTCGGGTAGCCCGTGGACAGCTCGTCCACCTCCAGCGCGTCGCGCCGCTCCTCCTCCGTCACGGGATAGACCTCGAAGTCTTCCAGCAGCAGCTTCGTGACGTCGTAGGCCTTGAGGAGGCGCTCCTGCTGCGCCTCCGACATGTCGAGGATCTCCGCCAGCGCGTAGGGCGACAGGCTGGAGAAGTTCAGCGAGAAGGCGTGCTTGTTCCTGTGGCGCGGGTTGCGGCTCTCGCGACCGACCAGGTGATGGATGTGCAGGTCCTTCACGCCCTCGGGCTTCTGGTCCCGGCGCTTGAGGGTCTCGACCATCGCCTGGTGGTCGGTGGGCCGGTCCACGTGCGTGTATTCACCCTCCACGTCGAAGACGATGGTTGCGATGCCCGAGCTCTGCGCGCGGTGGATGAGCGTGGCCACCGTGGTGGACTTGCCACCGCCCGTCGTCCCGATGATTCCCGTGTGCCGGGGCAGCACGGACTTGTCGCGGGCGTTGATGCGCGCCTCCATCCGCTCGTAGCCCACCACGGTCCCGATGCTCATCTCCCCGCTGACTCCCAGCACCTTCGCGCTCTCCTCCTCTTCGAGCACGAAGACAGCGCTCTGCGGCCGGGGCCGGAAGCGGTGCGGCTTGAGCACGCCCGCGACCTCCTCCCCGAGGATCTCCACCTCCGCGCGGCCGTGGTACTCGAAGGTGTACGTGAGCTTCTTGCCGTGGGTCACCACGCCAATGGCCATGGTGGAGTTCGCGGGAACGGCGTTGGGCTCCGCGAAGGGCCCCTGCACGACCACGCCCAGGTAGGTCCTCTCGTTCCCGCGGCACTTGATGCGCACCAGGGTCTGCGACGCCAGCCGGTGCAGGTCCTCCTTCGTGGACAGGACGGTGACCAGGTTGTCGTGGCTGGAACTGGTGTCGAAGTGGGTGAAGCCCACGGCCTTCTCCAGCTCCGGGTCGGCCTTGAGCGCCTCCGCGCGCTCCTTCGCCGCGTCGATTTCCCCCTTCGCCCTGTCCGGCAGGGGCAGCACGACTCCGTTGTGCGGAGCCTCCGCGGGAGGCGGCTGGGGCGCGGGACCCCGTACGACCGGGACCGGGGTGGGGGACGTCGCGCTGGCGGCGGGCTTCGGTGGCGCACCGGGGTGGGGCATCGGGCGCGGCCCATTCATCTGGACGTTCGCGGGCGGAGAGCCCGGCGGGCGGGCTCCCGGCGGAGACGCGCCCGGGCGCTGCCCATTGGGTGCGGTGGCGACGTGACCATTCACGCCATTTCCGTTGTGGGCCACGCCGTTCTGCGTGGGATTGCGGCCGGGTACGGTGGTGTTTCCATTGTCAGGCATGCTGTCGTTCCCCCATCAGCGACGTTGCTTGCGACCGTTGAAGTACTGAAGGCGTGCATCGGCTTGCGCGTAGGCGTCCTGGACAAGCCCCTCGAAGCCATCCACCCCGAAGGCGCTGCGGCACGTGGCCTCCGCGACGTCGAGCAGCATCGGGTAGCCCTGCTCCGGGCGCAGCATGCTGTCCGCGATGGCCACGCACGCGGCCATGTGGGCATGGTCGACGTGCGCATAGAAGACGCGGGGCGGGGCGTTGTCCGAGGCGCGGAACAGGCCCTTCACGACCTTGTGCGAGTACGTGTTGATGAATTCGCGCGCCAGGTCGTACTCCTCCAGGTCGTACTGCCATCCCTCCAGGATGTCCTTCCCCTCCTGCTTCAGCGACTCGAGGATGACGAACTCGCCGGGCCTGAGCGCGTGGCCCATGGTGAGGAAGCCCCGGTCCTCCATCCGCGCGGAGACGAAGACGAAGCGGGGATGCGCATTCATCAGGCGCTTCAGCATCTCCAGCGACACCTTCAGCAGGCTCTTGTATCCGGAGCCGGTGATGAGCTCCCGGGCGAGTGGATTGCCCTGGCCCATGCGCCAGGGGGCCTTCAGCTTCTCCACCAGGATGGCGCGCTCCGCGTAGGCGCGGATGCCTCGCCGCGCGAGCCGCGACAGGCTGTCCGGCCCGCCGCGGCCCGGATGCGTGCGGTTCTGGCGCATCTCGATATAGGACAGGGCTTCCTGGTAGGGGTCCGGCGCGTCGACCGTCACCTCGCGGCGGAACAACCGCTGGGAGAAGGTGCCCGCCGTGCCGCCATAGCCAATCGCGGCGATGCCCAGTTGGGTGATGTCCAGCGGCAGCGTCTCATGTGTCACGGAGATGCCGTTGACCGCCTCCACCTGCCCGGCGAAGAGCAGTCCCGAGTGGATGTCGGCCAACTGCTCCATGCTCAACTGGTAGAGCCCGGCGCCCTCGGGCGCTCCAGGCCGTGTCTTGAGCCGGGGGAGCAACTCCTGGCGGATGATGGACCGGAGCTGGTCCTCTTTCTGGATGGCGCCGCCAATTTCCCGCCGGTAGCGCTCCATGATGACCTGGAGATCCAGGCCCTCCGCCCACGTCTCCAGATTGAGCGTGCGCTCCAGGTCCTCGCGGAACGAGCCGCGGAAGTCCTCGTCGCCGGTCAATTCCTCATCATCGTCGTCAAAGCGCCCGTGGCCGCCCATGGTCACCCTGCGTCCTCACCGAGAAATGAAACAATGGAAAAACGGGAGCGGCCCTCTTCGCGGCGAAGCAGCCGCGCGTAGGTTTCCGCCATGTGCTGGGGTAGCCCGAAGGAGTGCGCCAATCGCTGCACCTGCGTGTCGTCAGGGCCTTCCTGCATGACCTGCCGAGCGAGCTTCGAGGGCGCGAGCCACTCCAGGGCCAGCCGGTCCGCGCGCTGTTCTGAACGGGCCACCACTCCCTTGCCGATGTCTCCAGTGGGCCCCCGGTCCATCAGGTGGATCTGCACACCGATGGGGACGCCTTCCAGCACGGCGGTCAGCGACTCCTCCCGGGTGGGAAGACGCTTCTGGTCCAGGACGTCCCGGATACCGTCGCCAAAGAAGTCGAGTGCCCGCCTGCGTGGCAGCAGATGGTCGAGGAAGAAATGGCCCAACTCGTGCGCCAGCGTGAAGCGCTGATCGGCCGGGCTGTCGTCCCGGTCGAAGAACACGAGCCCCTTTCCCTCCCACGCCACCATGCAGCCGTGCATCTGGCGGTGGTAGCCGATCTCCACGGAGCGGCCCCGCTGGGCCAACCACTGGCGCACCTTCTCCGAGGTCAGGTCCTTCAATCCCACGGGTCTCACGGGCAGGAGCATGGACGCGTCCGCCGCGAGGTCTCGGGGAAACACCTCTGGCGGAGGGAGGCCGCTGGCCTCCACCGCCTCCCTCAGCCAGGCCGGTTTCATGAGGCCGGCTCGTCCTTCTTGCGCCGGTCGAGCGCCGCGAGTTGGAGCGTGCCGGTGCGATGCATGCCGGCCCCCTCGTTCCCGTTGAGGAAGTCCTCGCCCATGATCTCCACCTGCCGCAGGACGTTGGCGAGTGCGTACGGCTCCAGGCCGAACCGGCCGCAGAGGATCTTCACCTGTTCGGCGAACGCGTCCCCGGACGGCTTGCGGCACAAGGACAGCTGCTTGAGCGTCTTCTCGTCGCAACCCAGCTCGTCCGCGAGCGCGTCCGGTGTGCAGTCCTCGATGGACTGGTAGGTCGCGAACACCTGACCCAGGAGTCCATGCTCGGTGGTGCTGCGCTTCGCCGCGTACGTCAGCCAATCAAGAGTCGACATCGGAATCCTCCATCCAGAGGCTTCGCAAAAGCCTCCTCAACCGTTCGGTGTGGCGTCTCACCTCGTGCAGCCGCTCACCGGGGGGCAGGTGGGACAACCCCAGGGCCTCCGCCATCTCCTTGGCCGGGACGCGGCCCTCGTGGAGGACGATGACGCGGATGCCGGCGATGTCGCGTTGCGGCAGGCGGGCTTTCTCGATTCGTTCCTCCAGCCGCTTCAACAGGTCCCTGGCAATCGCGAAACCCTCCACTCCATCCTTCGGAGCCGGTGGGTGGACTTCGACAATCGTCAGCGGGTTTTTTTCCCTTTTTGTCCGGGCCGTCCTGGACCGGTGGCTGTCATGGGCCCGACGCCTGGCGATCTGGTTCAGGAAATTCCAGAGCGTGGACTGGCGAGCGTCGAAGCGTTCAGGGTGCCGCAGATACGCGAAGACGGCATCCGCGGCCGAGGCGTTGGCGTCGTCGTGCGTGCACCCCAGGAAGCGTTCCAATCCCCGGACCAGCGGATCCATGAACGTCTCGAAGACGTCGTAGGTCGCCGCCGGGTCATGGCCCAGCATCCGTTCGTGAAGCTGCTCGACTTGTTGTCGTGATGGATTGTTCATCCCCCACTCCTCACCGGCATGCGTGCCCCCGTTTCAGGTTGGACTGCGATTCGCCTGAACGTTCGCTACAGCCCTGTTGAGTTCGATGGCGACATGTCGCTTTTCCAAGCCGACAGGTTGGCGAGGTCGAGGATCCGTGTCTGTACCTCTGAAGTGGTACTGCCTTTGGGGACGGGGTCTCGCGTGATCCCCCCAGGATCGAAAAAGACCCTGGCCTCCGCACTGGGAGGCCAGGGTCCGTTTCATCCCTGCGTGATGTGTTTCAGTGCATGTCTGGAGGCGGTTCCCCTCCGGATTGTTTCCAAGCGTCAATGGCCCGGCGCACCTCATCCCGGAGGTCCCTGCCAATCCGGGGATACGCGCTATCCTCCAAATTCGCCAATGACACACGGGCCGACCAGGGTGGCCCTTCGAAGCCGCTGCCGTTGAGCAGCACCACGCCGTGTCTCCGGGCCAGTGTGAAGACGATGTCCAGCGGGTCGTGGTGCTCCTGCACGAAGCGGACGAAGTCCTCGCCAATGTGTTCGCGGCACCAGGCTTCCAGGTCCAGCGTCTGGTAGTAGGCCGTGCGCAGCGGATCCTCGTGCAGGGGGATGCCCATGCCTTCGAACAGGGCCTGGAGCCGGTCCTGGCAGATGCGCTGGCAGTACTTCTTGTAGACGTCGTCCTTGTCCAACAGCGCGAACAGCGAGAACAACGTCATCTGCAACTGCTGGGGCAGGGACAGGCCCGCCGTGTGGCTCAACGCCACGGCCCGGCTGTCCGCCACCACCCGGTCAATGAACTTCAGCCGCCCCGGATGCAGCGAGATGGCGCCATAGCGCGCATCCAACCGCGCGCGCTCCGACGCGGGCTGCTTCGCCAGCGCTTCATCCAGGATGTTGTCCTCATGCAGCGCCACCACGCCCAGCCGCCAACCCGTGCAGCCGAAGTGCTTGGAGTACGAGTACACCAGCAATGTGTTTCGCGGCAGGTCCGCGGCGAGCGAACGGAAGCCGTTGACGAACGTGCCGTAGACATCGTCGGTGATGATCAACAGGTCTGGCCGGCGCTTGCGCACCAGCTCCACCAGCTTGTGGACGGACTCCTTCCGCATGGCCACCGCGCCCGGGTTGGATGGGTTGACGACGAAGAACGCCTTGATGCGCGGGTCCTCCAGCTTGCGCAGCTCCTCGTCCGGGTACTGCCAGGTGTGGCGGCCGTCCTTCGCGGTGGCGCTCTGCTGGATGTCCACCGTGCGCAGCTGGAATTCGTCCAGCCGGGGGAGCTCCAGGTACGGCGTGAAGAGGGGCGAGCCCAGCGCGATGGTGTCTCCCTTGTGGAGCAGGCCGTTCACCATCAAGGAGTGGAAGAGATAGGTCATCGCGGCCGTGCCACCCTCCACCGCGAAGAGGTCGAACCTGCCGGAAGGGGGCCGCCCCGTGAACAACTCCCGCGCCAGGTACTCCTGCACGATGCGCTCGGCGTGGGGGAGCATCCGGTCTGGCACCGGATAGTTGTCTCCAATGACAGCGTCCGTGAGCTCCCAGACGAACCGGTCCGGGTTGAAGCCCAGCGTGTGCTCCCCATACGTCAGCGCGCCGCGTAGCAACTGCACGGCGGGCTCGTCGTCACTCGCATCCAGGAAGTCATGCAGGCGCCTGGCGATGCCCGGAGACCGGGGCATGCCCGCGAGCCCTACGCCGGGCTCGTCCCAGGCCCGCCGGCTCTCCGCGAGCGCGAACTGGCCCAGCAGGAAGAAGGCCTCGCGCGGCGTGGTGGCGATCCAGTTGGGATTGCCCCGGCCGGCGTTGAGCATCACCGCCTCGCGGGTCTTCACGGCTTCGTCCGTGACCTGGAGGAGCGCGTCCTTCAGCTCGAACGGACTGAGCTTGCGCAGCTCACGGTCGGAAGGGGCTCCCGGGTCCTCGGGCGTCTGCTCGGTCATGGCGTCCTCCTCCTGCGTCCGTCCAAGGTGAATCACCCCGGCGACGCGGACCATGCGCCACGGGGCGGGGCGGCCGGACCTGGCGGGCGGTTGGCCGGGCTCATCAAAAAATGACAACCCGCGAGCGCACTTGGGCGAGCAGCGACGAATGAAAGGTCGGGGCCGGACACACAGTCCGGCAAGCACCGTGGAAACGAGACCCGCCATGTCTTCATTGAGTTGCCGTGTCGCCACCGCGCAGCGTGAACTGGATGACGCGCTCCGCATCCGTTACCGAGTCTTTGGCGAGGAGATGCGGATGCTGGGGCCCAAGCGGCCGCGCGCCCCGCGCGAAGTGGACTGCTTCGACACGCTCCGGACCACCGCCCACGTCGTCGTCTACTCGGGCGCGGAGCCGGTGGCGACCGCCCGGTTGCTGATGCCCAACGCGGAGGTGGCTGCCTTCGCGGACACGGTCGTGGGGCTGGACATCGAGAAGAAGCTCGACCTGTCGGAGCTCGTCGCGCCGGGGCGTGTGTTCGCGGAGACCACGCGCTACTGCGTCACCCAGCGCCACCGCAACTCGGCGGTGCTGCGCCTCCAGGCGGGCCTGTACCGCGAGAGCCGCAAGCGCGGCGTCACCCACTGGATCGCCGCGGCCAACATGGAGACGGACTCGCAGGAGGAGGCGGACCTCTACTTCATTGCCGCCGCGCGCCGGGGCTGGGTGAGCGATACGTTCCGCGTGCGGACCCGGGAGTTTCCCTCGCCGCCTCCGGAGCCGCTGGCGGCCCGCCTCACCGCGGAGCAGCGCGCCCAGGCCCGGCAGGGCCACCTGGACACCCTGCGCATGCCACGCATCCTGTCGCTGTTCGCGGACAAGATGGGCGCGCGCTTCATCGCGCCGCCGCACTTCGATCCCGCCTTCAATCGCTTCACCGTGCCGCTCGTCGCCGCGTTGGATGCGATTCCCGAGCGGACGCTGGACCTCTTCGCTTCCCTGGACGCCGACGCCGCCTGAACCCAGGCCGGCGCGCTCCTTTCCCCCTTCACCCTCAACGCAACACCCACCGGGCCTTCACGGGCCCCAGTCAGGAGACGTGTATGTGCAAGCATCCCAAGACCGAGCAGACGGCGAAGACGGACTGGCTGGATTCCCTGCGGCACGAGGCGCGGATGCTCGTGCATGAACTGGACGCATCTCCGGGTGTCCGCCGCCTGTTCGAGGGGCACATCCGCCAGGACGACTACGTCCACTACCTCGTCCAGTCGTATCAGTACGTGCGTTGGAGCGAGGGGTTCTTCACGGAGTCCGCCGAGCGCGTTCACCGCGAGGGCCGCGCCCCCGTGCTCGCGGAGCTTCTGTTCCAGAAGGCGTGGGAGGAGCAGGGCCATGAACAGTGGTTGCTCAAGGACCTGAAGGCGCTGGGCTGGACGCAGGAGCGCGTGGAGCGCGCGCCCATCAGCCCCGCCGTGCGCGCCTACGTGGCGTGGAACCGCTTCACCGCGCAGGCGGGCGTGCCCACCGCGTTCCTGGGCACGGCCTACGTGCTGGAGTACCTCTCCGTGAACCGGGCCCCGGGCTCCGTGGACCGGCTCATCGCGGAGAGCGGCATCCCGAACATCGACAAGGCTGTCCTCTTCCTCAAGGGCCACGGCGCCGCGGATGGCAACCACGTGGCCGACCTGGAGGCCTCCTTGCGCGCGGTCACGTCCCCGGAGGAGCAGGCCGCGCTGCTCCACTCCGCCCGCACCACGCGCATCCTGTTCCCGAAGTTCTTCCGGGATCCCTGAGCGCAAGCCCGGGCCTCTTCAACCCCGCTTCTGCCTCCAGGCGGCCTGGTAGAGGAGGTCCGTGCGGCTCTCGATGCCCAGCTTGGGGAAGATGTTGCGCAGGTGCGTCTTCACCGTGTTGAGCGACAGGCCCAGGTCCTCGGCGATGGTTTCGTTCGTCCAGTTGCTGAGGATCCCCTGGACCACGTCCACCTCACGTTTGGAGAGCTTCTGTCGCCAGGGCTCCGGTATGGGGATGGCCCGCGAACATTCCTGCAGCACCAGCACCCAGGGACGGTGGCCGCGCTGCTCCGGCAGCTCCACGAACGTCACCTTCAGGTACTGCTTTCCCCCGGAGCGCGTCCACGTGTCCACGCCCGGGGCCCGCTTCGCCCCCAGCGCCCGGAGGTTCGCCAGATGCTCGCGCAGCTCCTGGGGCAGTCGCGAGTCGTCCGCCTTCAGTTCCTCCGGGTACCAGCGCCGCAGGAGCTCCGTCGCTCCCGGTGTGCGCAGCTTCTCGTGCTCCGGGGGATCCATCACGACGCACTCAGCACCCTGGTGGCGGAAGAGGGCGTCCAGCAGGTCGCCCCGCGTGGCCTCGTTCCCGAACAGCCGGCAGTTGCGCACCGTGTTCGCCAGGTGGGGTGTCAGGTCGTCGAGGATGGCCTGCTCCCGCTCGGAGAAGGGCAGGGACTGCTCCCGGTACAGCGTGAAGCCACCGTGCCAGTCCTGCCGCAGGTCCAGCAGCACCGCCAGCACGTGCTCCAAGGGCAGTCCCAGCTCCCGGCCGCGCAGGTACAGGAGGTTGCGCATCAATTCCTTGCGCGAAAGCATGTCCGGGTTCCGTAGCGGCACGCTGGACTGCTGCATCGCCGATTCCCGCACGAAATCCACCGCGGCCAGCTCTGGGTAGTGCGCGAAGAGGATGCCCGGGGCTCCCAATCCCAGCCACTCGTAGTCGCCGGGCCGCTCGGGCCTCGACACGCACAAGGCTGCGTAATCACAGGGCAGGAGCTTCGCGAGGGTCCCGTGAGCCCGTGCCAGCACCTCCGCCAGATCCAGCGAGCTGGAGAGGGTCTGGGTCAGCTCCAGCAGGAGCGCCTGCTCGCGCGTGGTGAGGTTCATCCGACAGGCCTCCGTCCGTCTGGTCCATGCAAGGACTTAGCGGTCGGAAGGCCCTGGGGTCTGTCACCCACAAGAGGTATGGACGGGCTTCGCTCACTCGAAGCCCGTCCACGTCTATCATTGCCGTGTCTGTCGAAGCAGGGGAGCTAATTGCCCGCGCTGCCTTCCACCGGCGGCGTGCCCGTGGTGGGGCTCGCGGAGCTGCCCATCTTCTTGTTCTGATCCCAGGCCGGCGGCGTCACTTCCATCTGCGCGCCCTTGTTGCCCGGGGTGCCCGAGTTCGGCGTGCCCGGCTTCGCCGAGGACGAGTGGTCGCTCGTGCTGTTGCTCCCCTGCTCGGTGGAGCCGGAGCCGCCGACCCCTTCGTCGATGCGGTCCGGGGCCACGGCGTCGTCATCGACCGCGTCCGCCGGCTGGAGGACCTCGGAAGAGCCCGAGCCGCCCGTGGCCTTGTCCCAGCGCTCCGCGCTGTCCTGGGGCGCGTCCGTGGACGGCTCCTGCAGGGGCGGCGTCTCGTGGTCGGTGTGGCTCTGCGCGAATGCCTGGCCGGTGAAGGTGAGTGTGGCCAGTGCTGCCATCAGGGGGAGCTTCATGGGTGGCGCTCCTTCGAAGAACGTGTGTGCTTCGAAGGTGGCGACCGTTGGGTGGGAAACAAGCGCTTGACGCACACCCACCCCCAAGCCGCATCCCCGCTTGTGGGGCGGGCAGGCGGCCTTTCAGCCCGTCAGCGCGCGCGGCGGCACCGTGCCCACGGCCCAGGCGGTGAGCTTCCGCAACAGCTCCCCGCGGTCCTCCGGCACGGAGAAGAGGTGGTCCGCGCGCGGGTAGAAGGCGTAGGTGACGCGGCCCTCCAGCTTCAGCGGCGAGAGCATCTCGAAGAACTGGCCTTCGTGGTTGAAGGACAGCCCCATGCCTCCGGAGAACACGAAGCAGAGGCTGACGCCGCGCTCCAGCAGGTGCTTGTAGTCCTGCGTCAGCTGCGAGCGCTCGGGGTACTCGCGCGTGTAGACCTCGTCGGCCTCGCCGGCCTCGCGCAGCCGGGCGGGCAGCTTGCGCTTGCGCAGGTAGCGCGTCCAACGGCGGGGGCTCAGGTAGCGCAGGTGGAAGCGCAGGTGGTAGCCCAGCGTGCGGTACGTGTACCCGTCGATGAAGGCCGCGCCCACCACACGCGGATCCGCCACCGTCACCGCGTGCACGCTGTCCACGCCGGAGCACAGGCCGATGAGCACGAACTGCTTCTGGCCCTTCTTCTGCTCCAGGTAGTCGAGCGCCGCGCGCGTCTCCTCGCGGGCGCGCTGGAACTCGTCGGAGCCCCCCTCGCGGCGGGGGCGGCTGTCGCCAAGGCCGGACAGGTCGAAGCGCAGCGTGGTGACGCCGCGCCCCGCCAGCTGCCGCGCCAGCTCCACCCACAGCCGGTACGGGCCCACGTGGTGGTTGAGGCCCACGTTGGACAGCACCACCACGGGTGCTCCCGGCAGGACCTTCGCGGGGTCGGGTTCCGTGAGGATGCCCACGAGGCTCTGCTCGGGGCCGAAGGTACAGATGCGCTCGCGCGTCACGCGGCCTCCTTCAGCAGCGTGGTGATGGTCTGGAGGATGCGGTTGGACAGGAGCGTGGACTCCTGGCCGCCCGCGCCCTCCTCGGGCACCAGGTGGTGCTGGAAGGGCAGGCCCGTCCCCTCCAGGCGCTCCTGGAGGCGCTGGTATTCGGGCCGGGGTGTGCCGACCACCAGATGCGTGCGCGTCGCGGGCCACGCGGGCAGCGCTGCCAGGTCCAGCGCGAGGATGTCCTCACGCAGGGCGCGGGGGAACTCGAAGCCGAGCAGCTCCTCGCGCACCTCCAGCGGGCTTTCCGGCTGGGGAAAGAGGGTGCGGGTGGCCCGGCGCGCCTGGAGCAGCTCCAGCTCCTGGAGCCAGGCCTCCCCCTGCACCAGCGGTTCCCAGAGCACGAGCGCGGCGGTGGACAGCCCTTCCAGGGCGGCCCGCACCGCGAGCGCCGCGCCCAGCCGCAGGCCCACGAGCGCCACGCGCTGCACGCCCGTCACGTCCTGCAATTCATTGGCGGCATGGCGGATGTCCTGGACCCACGTGGCCACGCGGCCCTCGTGGACCTCGCCGGACGAATCCCCCGTGCCGTAGTAGTCGAAGCGGAAGACGTGGAAGCCTTCGCGCGCGAGCATTCCGGCCAGCTTCCGGAAGGCCCAGTGAGTCAACATGTACTCCTGGGCGGCGGGATAGCAGAGCACCACCCCGGTGGAGCGCTCGGCGCCCTGGGCGGGGTGGTGGATGCCAAAGAGCTGTCTTTCGGAGCTGCCGAAGAAGCAAGGCGTCACGGTCTGACCATTCTCCTCGAAGGGCCGCTCAGTCCGAGCGCCCCGGCAGGTTCCGCTTCAGCTTATTGAACAAGCGTTGCGCCAGGGGAACAGAAGTCTCCTGGGTGGCAGTCTTTGGCGGCGTAACGGGCTGCGTCCTGGCGGCGGGAGCCGGGGCCTGGGCCACCGGCGCGAGCTGCGAGGCCACCTGTTCCAGCGTGTTGAGCAGGAGCGTGCGCGGGTGCAGCTCCTGGTTCAGCTCCTTCCGGACGCGCATCACCACCTGGAAGGACAGGAGCGAGTGCCCGCCGATGTTGAAGAAGTTGTCGTGCACGCCCACCTGCGCGATGCCCAGCACCTCCCGCCAGATGCGCGCCAGCTGCTGCTCCATCGGCGTGCGCGGCGCGACGAAGGCGTCCTCGACGGGACGCGTGGTGCCCGCCGGAGGCGGCAGGGCCTTGCGGTCCACCTTGCCGTTCGGCGTGAGCGGCAGCGTTTCCAGCTCCACGAAGTGCTGCGGCACCATGTACTGCGGCAGCTGCGTGCGCAGGTGCTTGCGAAGCTCCGTGTCGGTGTAGGCCTGTCCCGGCTTCGTCACGAGGTACGCGACGAGGCGGCGGTCACCCGGGCGGTCCTCGCGCACGAGGGCCACGGCCTGCGCCAGCGACGGGTGCGAAGCCAGCGCCGCTTCGACTTCGCCCAGCTCGATGCGGAAGCCGCGCAGCTTCACCTGCGAGTCATTGCGGCCCAGGTACTCCACGGTGCCGTCGGCCAACCACCGGGCCAGGTCGCCCGTGCGGTACATGCGCTCGCCAGGGCGGAAGGGATTGGCCAGGAAGCGCTCCTGCGTCAGCTCCGGCCGGTGCAGGTAGCCCAGCGTCACGCCGTCACCGCCGATGTACAGCTCGCCCGCGACGCCCACCGGCACGGGGGCCAGGTGAGAGTCGAGGAGGTAGAGCTGGGTGTTGGCGATGGGGCGGCCGATGCGGATGGAGGAGAGGGGAGGCTGCACGCGCCAGGTGGTGGACCAGACGGTGGTCTCCGTGGGGCCGTACATGTTCCAGAGGCTGGCGACGCGAGCGAGCAGGGCTTCGGCCAATTCGCGGGGAAGCGCTTCTCCACCGACGAGAGCCTTGAAGCCGGGACGCGGCTGCCAGCCGGCCTCCAGCAGCAGGCGCCAAGTGGAGGGCGTGGCCTGCATGACGGTGACGGCGTTGGCTTCGAGGGCGGCCTTGAGGAGCGCGCCGTCGGAGGCGGTGTCACGGGAGGCGAGCACCACCTGGGCACCGGTGGTGAGGGGCAGCAGCAGCTCCAGCACGGCGATGTCGAAGGAGAGCGTGGTGACGGCGAGCAGGACGTCCTGGGCGGAGAGGCTCGGGGCCTCCTGCATGGTGCCCAGGAAGTTCACCACCGCGCGGTGCGGCACGCGCACGCCCTTGGGCTTGCCCGTCGAACCCGACGTGTAGATGACGTACGCCACGGCTTCGGGCGTGACGTCGGGAACCTCGGGGGCCGTGTCCGCCTGCGACGTGGTGTCCTCGACGAAGAGGGACTTCGCCGTGGTGGAGGGCAGGGTGCTCTGGATCGCGCGCTGCGTGACGATGAGCGAGAGCTTCGCGTCCTCGACCATGAAGGCGAGGCGCTCCGGTGGGAAGCCGGGGTCCAGCGGGACGTAGCCCGCGCCGGCTTCCAGGATGCCCAGCAGGCCCACCACCATGTCCGGGCCGCGCTCGGTGAAGAGGCCGACGAGGCCTCCCGGCGCGAGGCCCTCCTGCTTGAGCGCGTTCGCCACCTGGTGGCTGCGCTGCAGGAGCTGACGGTAGGTGAGCGTCACGGCGCCGGAGCGCAGGGCCACCGCGTCGGGCGTGGCCTGGGCCTGCGCGGCGACGAGCGTGTGGACGAAGGCGTTCCGGTCGAACGGCTTCTCGGTGGCGTTCCAATCCACCAGCACGCGCTGCTTCTCCGCCTCGGGCAACAGCGGCAGGCGCGACACGGGGACTTCCGCGTCGGACACCGCGGCCCGCAGCAGCGTGCGGATCTGCTCGAGCATGCGGACGACGGTGTCCCGCTCGAACAGGTCGGTGTTGTAGTCCATGCCGCCGACGATGCCGTTCGCCGTCTCCTTCACCCAGAAGCTCAGGTCCAGCGGCGTCGCGTGCGCGTGCACGTGCACCTGGCCGTAGGTGAGGTCCCCCAGGCCGGCGCCGCGGTTGCGCACGTCCTGGAAGGTGAAGAACGTCTGGAACAGCGGCGTGCGGCTCAGGTCGCGCTGCACGCCCAGCTGCTGCATCAGCAGCTCGATGGGCATGTCCTGGTGGCCGAACGCCTCCATGCACGTGGTGCGCACGCGCTCCAGCAGTTGCCGGAACGTCTGCTCCGGCGCCAGCTGCGTGCGCAGGACGAGCGTGTTGACGAAGAAGCCCAGCAGGTCCTCGACCTCCGGATGCGAGCGGCCCCGGATGGGCGTGCCGACCACGAGGTCTTCCTGGCCGCTGTAGCGGTGCAGCAGCGTCTTGAACGCCGTGAGCAGCACCATGTACAGCGTGGCGTTGGACTCGCGGCCCAGCTTCGTGAGCGCGTCCACCTCCGCGCCGGTGAGGACGAAGGGCTCCGTGCCGCCCTTGAGGCTCATCTGCGCGGGGCGCGGCTTGTCGGTGGGCAGCTCCAGCGCGGGCAGGTTCCCGGAGAGCTTCCCCTTCCAGTAGCGCGCCTGCCGCTCCAGCTCCTCGCCCTGGAGCCAGTTGCGGTGCCACTCGGTGAAGTCCGCGTACTGGATGGGCAGGGTGGGGAGCTTGGGCTCCTGGCCCCGGGTGAGCGCGGAGTAGATGACGTCCAGGTCGCGCAGGAACACGTCGAACGACCACCCATCCCAGATGAGGTGATGGGGCATGAAGAAGAGGACGTGCTCGTTGGCGCCCAGCCGGAACAGCGTCAGCCGGAACAGCGGCGGCGCGGTGATGGGGATGGACTCGTCCGCCAGCGCCTGGAGGCGGCGCAGCAGATCCTCCTCGCGCTGGTTCGCGGGGACGGGCTCCAGGTCCACCGGCTCCAGCTCCACCGTCAGCGACGGGGCCACGTGCTGCACCGGCGTGCCCTCATCCCACCGCACGAAGGTGCGCAGGGACGCCTGTCGCTCCAGCAGCTTGTTGAAGCTGAAGCGCAGCGCGCCCACGTCCAGCGCGCCGTGCAGGCGGAACGCGGAGGGCAGGTTGTAGACGGCCGTGCCCGGGTTGAGCTGCTCCAGGAACCACAGCCGCTGCTGCATGAGGGACAGCGGCGAGGGCGCGGTGCCAACACGGGGCGGGATGCGCTGCGCGGGGCTCGTGGCCCCGTCGTCGCCGCGCACCAGCCGGGCCAGCTTCTCCACGGTGGGCGCCTCGAACATGCGGCGCAGCGTGAGGCTCACGTCCAGGTCGCGGCTCGCGCGCGTGAGGGCCTGCGACGCCAGCAGCGAGTGGCCGCCCAGGCGGAAGAAGTCCGCCGTGACGCTGACCCGGCGCAGCCCCAGCACGTCCGCGAAGATGGCCGCGAGCTTCTGCTCCGTCTCGTCGCGAGGCGCGACGTAGGCGTCCTCCTGCGACTCCACCTGCGGCGACGGCAGGGCCTTGCGGTCCACCTTGCCGTTCGGAGTGAGCGGCAGCGCGGGCAGGGCCACGAAGTGCTGAGGCACCATGTACTCCGGCAGCCCCTGCTTGAGGTGCGCGCGGAGGACTTCATCCGAGGGCGTCGTCTGTCCGGGCCGCGCGATGAGGTACGCGACGAGGCGGCGGTCACCGGGCCGGTCCTCGCGCACGAGGGCCACGGCCTGCGCCAGCGACGGATGCGAGGCCAGCGCCGCTTCGACTTCGCCCAACTCGATGCGGAAGCCGCGCAGCTTCACCTGCGAGTCATTGCGGCCCAGGTACTCCACGGTGCCGTCCGCCAGCCACCGGGCGAGGTCGCCCGTGCGGTACATGCGCTCGCCAGGGCGGAAGGGGTTGGCCAGGAAGCGCTCCTGCGTCAGCTCCGGCCGGTGCAGGTAGCCCAACGTCACGCCGTCGCCGCCAATGTACAGCTCGCCCGCGACGCCCACCGGCACGGGGGCCAGGTGCGAGTCGAGGAGGTAGAGCTGGGTGTTGGCGATGGGACGGCCGATGCGGATGGAGGAGAGGGGAGGCTGCACGCGCCAGGTGGTGGACCAGACGGTGGTCTCCGTGGGGCCGTACATGTTCCAGAGGCTGCCAACGCGGGCGAGCAGGGCTTCGGCCAATTCGCGGGGAAGCGCTTCTCCACCGACGAGAGCCTTGAAGCCGGGACGCGGCTGCCAGCCGGCCTCCAGCAGCAGGCGCCAGGTGGAGGGCGTGGCCTGCATGACGGTGACGGCGTTGGCTTCGAGGGCGGCCTTGAGGAGCGCGCCGTCGGAGGCGGTGTCACGGGAGGCGAGCACCACCTGGGCACCGGTGGTGAGGGGCAGCAGCAGCTCCAGCACGGCGATGTCGAAGGAGAGCGTGGTGACGGCGAGCAGGACGTCCTGGGCGGAGAGGCTCGGGGCCTCCTGCATGGTGCCCAGGAAGTTCACCACCGCGCGGTGCGGCACGCGCACGCCCTTGGGCTTGCCCGTCGAACCCGACGTGTAGATGACGTACGCCACGGCCTCCGGAGAGACCTCCTGCGCCGGGAACTCGGTCTCGGGCTGCGAGGCCGTGTCCTCGAGGAGCAGGGGCTTCACGCTCGTGGACGGCAGGGACGCCACCAGGGCCTGCTGCGTGAGGATGGTGGAGAGCTTCGCGTCCTCGACCATGAAGGCGAGGCGTTCCGGCGGGAAGCCGGGGTCCAGCGGGACGTAGCCGGCACCGGCTTCGAGGATGCCCAAGAGGCCCACGACCATGTCCGCGCCGCGGTTCGTGAAGAGGCCGACGAGGCTTCCGGCCGCGACACCCTCCTGCTTGAGCGCATGCGCCACCTGATGGCTGCGCTGGAGCAGCTGCTGGTACGTGAGCGTCACGTCCCCCGCGCGCAGAGCCACCGCGTCGGGCGTGGCCCGCGCTTGCGCGGCGACGAGCGTGTGGACGAAGGCTTCGCGGTCGAACGGCTTCTGGGTGGCGTTCCAGTCCACCAGCACGCGCTGCTTCTCCGCGGCGGGCAACAGCGGCAGGCGCGCGACGGGCGCTTCCGCGTCGGCGACCACGCCCCGCAGCAATTCCTCGTAACACGCCATCCAGCGGCGAACCGAGGAGCCGTCGAAGAGGTCGGTGTTGTACTGGCACTCCAGCACCACGCGGCCATGGGCCTCGGCCGCGTTGATGAAGAGGTCGAAGTTCTCGAAGTGGCGCGGGTTGCTGGCCAGGGTGCAGGTGAGGCCCTGGAACGCCAGTTGCTCGCCCGTGACGGCCTGATCCACGTTGAACAGCACGTTGACCAGCGGCAGGCGGCTGGGGTCGCGCGGCAGCGCCAGCTGCTTGAGCAGCGTGCCGAACGTGTACTCCTGGTGCTCGTAGGCATCGAGCATCGTGGTGCGCAGCTGCTTGAGCACCTGCGTGAAGGGCGCCTCCGCGGCCACGTTGCTGCGCAGGGGCAGCGCGTTCACGCAGTGGCCCACCAGGTCCTTCAACCCGGCCACGGACTGGCCCGCGGCGGGGATGGCCACCACCACGTCCTCCAGGCCCGTCAGCCGGTGCAGCAACGCCTTGAAGCCCGCCAGCAGCGTGGTGAAGAAGCTGCCGCCGTGGCGCGCACCCACGCGCTTGAGCTGCTCCACGAGCGCGGGCTCCAGGACATAGTCCTCACGCCGCGAGCTGTACGTCTTGGACGGCGGACGGCGCCGGTCCAACGGCAGCTCCAGCACCGGCAGCGCGCCGGAGAACTGCTTCAGCCAGTAGCGCTCGTGCTCCGCGTACTCCGGCGTCGTGGCCAGCTGGGCCTGCGCGCGGGCGTAGTCGCTGAACGTGGGCGCGGGCGAAAGCGTGTGCGGGGTCCGCCGCGCGTGCGCCGAATAGAACGTCGCCAGGTCGCGCAGCATCACCGCCATGGACCAGCCGTCGCACACGATGTGGTGCGCGGTCAGCGTCAGCAGGTGCTCCTGCGCGGACAGCCGGGCCAGGCGCGGACGCAAGAGCGGTCCGGTCTCCAGGGACAGCGGCGTCTCCACCTCGTGGGCCACGAGTTCGCGGACGCGGGCATCGCGCTCGGAGGGCGGCAGTGTGTCCAGCGCCAGGACCTCCAGCGGGAAGGGCGTGGAGGCGGCCACGCACAGCGTGAGGCCATCCGCGCTGAACGTGGAGCGCAGGGCTTCGTGCCGCTCCATCAGGTCCTGGAGCGCGGCGCGCAGGCACTCGACGTCCAGGGGCCCGTGCAGACGCACGGACATGGACTCGTTGAAGGCGCACGACGCGTCGGGACCCATCTGCACGCCGGTCCAGACCTCGCGCTGGGGCTCGGTGGACGGCGCGGTGAGCAGCAGCGCGGGCCCGGCGAACGGATCGAAGTCGTCGGGCAGGTCCTGAGTCGGGGTCGCGGGGGTCTTCATCGGGTCTCGCTCAGCTTGACGAACTTGCCGGGCACCGTGGGGTGCGGGACGAACCAGGCGGGGTTGCCCTGCGGATCACGCCCCAGGCGCGCGCCGGGGACGGGGGGCTGGTTGGAATCGAAGGCGGCGGGGGCCTGCGCCTGGGGACGGGCCGTGCCGGGCAGGAAGCCCGCGTCCTGCAGCTCCGTGACGCTGTCCTGGAACGCGGTGATGAGGCGCCGCAGGTCCGCGTCCGAGTGCGCGGTGGTGAAGAAGCACGGGAAGCCATCCCAGATGTGGATGCCCTTGTCGCGCAGCAGGCAGAACAGCAGGTCCGCGTTCGCGACGTCCGACGTGACGAAGGTCTTCCACAGCGACCCGAAGTGCTTGATGCGCAGCGGGGCGCCCACCTCGTCGAAGAACGCGTTGAGCGTGCTGGCGAGCGTGTCCGCCTTCGCGCTGACGCTGCGCTGGAGCTCCGGGCCCGCGGCCTTCATGTGCTCCAGCGCGGCCTTCGCGGCGGCGAGCGCCAGCGGGTGGCGCACGAACGTGCCGGCGAAGTACGTCACACCCACCGTGGGCACGGAGTCGTCGCCGAACTGCCAGTGGCCGCCGTCCAGCGCGTCCATGAACGGGCGCTTGCCCGCGATGACGCCAATGGGCATGCCGCCGCCCACGACCTTGCCGTAGGTGGCCACGTCCGCCTGCACGCCGAACACCGCCTGGGCGCCGCCCGGGTGCATGCGGAAGCCGGTGATGACCTCGTCGAAGATGTAGACGGAGCCGGACTTCTGGGTGAGGTCGCGCAGCTGGTGCAGGAACTCGCGCGGCTGGAAGTCCGGGCGGCGGCTCTGCACGGGCTCCACCATGATGGCCGCCAGCGAGTCCGCGCGGGAGCGCAGGATTTCGAGCGACTCCGGCGTGCCGTAATCCAGCACCAGCACGTCCTGCACCGCGCCCGCCATGATGCCCGGGGCGGCCGGCACGGTGCGCAGGCTCTTGGTGCCGCGCACCAGCACTTCGTCGAAGATGCCGTGGTAGCTGCCGGAGAAGATGGCCACCGTGCTGCGGCCGGTGACGGTGCGGGCGATACGCAGCGCGCCCATCACCGCCTCGGAGCCGGTGTTGCAGAGCGCCGCGCGGTCCGCGCCGGTGAACTCACAGACGAGCCTGGCGACCTCGCCGGCCAGCGGGTGCATGGGCCCCAGCTCGTAGCCGTCGTCCACCTGCTGGTGCACGGCCTGGGTGATGAAGTCCGGCGCGTGGCCGAACATCACGGAACCGAAACCGTTGAGCGCGTCCAGGTACTCGTTGCCGTCCACGTCCCAGAGCTTGGAGCCCTTGGAGCGGTTCACGGCCAGCGGATAGATGAGCTCCTTGAGCAGCGGACGGAAGCCCGTCACCACGCGCGGATCCGACAGCTGGCCGCGGTTCTCCTGGGCGGAGCGCTTGGAGCCCTGCGTCTTCGCCGTATAGCGGCGGGTGAAGTCCTCCAGGAACGTCTGCTGCCGGGGCGTGAGCGCGTCCTTCGGCGCGAGGCTGATGCGCGCGATGGCGCCGAAGGCCTTCTTCACGTCGTACTTCACCGGGCCCTTGAGGTCGGCCTCATCGGGCGCGGCGGCCGGGGCGGCCACCGGAGCGGGCGCGGGCTGCGCGGCCTGCGGCTGCGCGGCCTGGACCTGCTCGGACGGAGCCTGCGCGGCGGGAGCCTGGGTGAAGGCCTGCGGGGCCAGCGCCTGCGCGGGCTGTCCGGACAGGAGCGCGAGCTGCTGGGTCATCAGCCAGAGCTGCTGCGCGACGACCGCCTGGATAGAACCGGCGGGCGCGGCCGGGAAGGCACCGACAGCCGGCATGGCCTGGGCCGGGAACGCGGCGCCAGCGGGCATGCCCTGCGCGGGGAAGGAGCCGGCGGCAGGCGCGGCCTGAGCCGGGAACGCGGCGCCCGCGGACGTGGCGACCTGCGGCTGACCGAGGATGTTCGCGGTGAGCTGCGTGGTCGGGGCGGCGGCCACCGGCGCGGGCGCGGCCTCCGGGGGCATGCGTCCATCGAGGAACGCGGCGAGCTGTCCCAGCGACGGGACCTCTTCCAGCAACTGCCGGAACGTCACCTTCACGCCGAACTGCTTCTGCACCGCGAGCGCCGCCTGCGTGAGCACCAGCGAATCGAGCCCCAGCTCCAGGAAGCTCGCGCCCGGATCCGCGTCGGCCAGCTCCAGGCCGCTCAGCTCCTCGAACAGGTTGCGCAGGGTGGGGACGAGACGCTCGGCACGGGGAACAGGGGCGGGACTCACGGCGACTCCGGTGGAGGGTGTTGGGGCGGGCTCGGACGCCCGCTCGAGGTCGATCCAGTGGCGCTGCCGCTGGAAGGGATACGTGGGAAGGGTGACGCGCTGGCGCTGCTCGTCGGCGTGGAAGGCCCGCCAGTCCAGGGCAACGCCCCGGCGCCAGAGCTGGCCCGCGGCATTCAGGAGGGCGGCCCAGTCGGCGGCATCGCCACTGGACTCGCCCAGGGACGTGAACACCCGCGCGCGCTGGTCGGACGTGGCCTGCTGCCGCGCCAGGGTGGCGAGCGTCACGCGCGGGCCCACCTCCAACAGCAGGTGGTCGCCCTTGTCCCAGAGCGTGCGCAGCGCGGGCGAGAATCGCACCGTGTCGCGCAGGTGCCGCGCCCAGTATTCAGGCGACGTCGCCTCGGAAGGCTTCAGCCACGTGCCCGTCGCCGTGGAGACGATGGGGATGCGCGGCTCCGACAGGCGCACGCCCTTCACCGCCTCCAGGAAGGGCGCCACCGCGGCGTCCATCATCGGCGAATGGAACGCGTGCGACGTCTGGAGCGTCCGGCACGCGGTGCCCTCCGCCTCCAGCGCGGCCTGGAGCCGCTGCACGGCCTCCGTGGGCCCGGACACCACGCACAGGCGCGGCCCGTTGTCCGACGCGATGGCCAGCCCGTCCGTCAGCCGGGGCGCCAGCGCTTCGGCGGACAGGCGCACCGACAACATGCTGCCCGGCGCCTGCGCCTGCATGAGCTGGCCGCGCTTCGCCACCAGGTGCAGCGCGTCCTCCAGCGTGAAGACACCCGCGAGGCACGCGGCGACGAACTCGCCCACGCTGTGGCCCACGAGCGCGCCCGGCCGCACGCCCCAGCTCCACCAGAGCTGCGCGAGCGCGTACTCCACGGTGAAGAGGGCCGCCTGCGCGAACGACGTCTGGCGCAGCGCCTCCGCGGCCTCGGGTGACTCGGGGTCCTTCGGGAAGAGCACCTCGCGCAGGTCGCGCCCGAGCAGCGGCTTGAGCACCTCCGCGCACGCATCCACCGTGGCGCGGAAGGCCGGCGCGTGGCGGTACAGCCCGTGCGCCATGTCGGGATGCTGCGAACCCTGGCCCGGGAAGAGGAACGCGACGGGCGGCGTGGACTCCAGCCCGGAAGCCTCCGGCTCGGCCGCCGTCAGCGCTCGCACGGCCTCTTCATGGGTGCCCGCCACCACGGCGCGGCGGAACGGGAACGCCTTGCGGCCCGTGGCCAGCGTGTGCGCCACATCCGCGAGCGATTCCTCCGGATGCGTCTGGAGGTGCGTGGCCAGCCGCAGCGCCGCCTGCGTCAGCGCCGCGGGCGTCTTCGCGGACAGCGTCAGGAGCTGGCGCGGCTTGGAAGGACCGGAGGCGGGACGCTCGGGGGCCTCCTCCACCACGACGTGCGCGTTGGTGCCGCCCACGCCGAACGAGCTCACCCCCGCGCGCAGGGGGCCCGTGCCCTCCGGCCACGCGGAGCGCTTCGCCTGCACGAAGAAGGGGCTGCGCGGGAAGTCGATCTTCGGATTGGGCGTCTGGAAATGCAGCGTCGGCGGCAGCTCGCGGTGCTTCATCGCGAGCACCGTCTTGAGCAGGCCCGCCACGCCTGCCGCGGCGGTGAGGTGGCCGAAGTTGCTCTTCACCGAGCCGATGGCGCAGAAGCCCGTGTCCGAGGTGTGCGCGCGGAACGCCTGCGACAGCGCCTCCACCTCGATGGGGTCGCCCAGCGGCGTCGCCGTGCCGTGCGCCTCCACGTAGCGGATGGTGCGCGGGTCGATGCCCGCGTTCGCATGCGCCGTCGCGATGGCGGTGGCCTGCCCCTCCACGCCCGGCGCCGCGAAGCTCACCTTGGCCGCGCCGTCGTTGTTGATGCCCACGCCGCGCAGCACCGCGTGGATGACGTCGCCGTCCGCCTGCGCGTCCGACAGGCGCTTGAGCACCACCGCGCCCAGGCCGTCGCTGAAGAGGGTGCCGGTGGCGTTCGCGTCGAAGGGGCGGCAGTGCCCGTCCTGGGAGAGCATGCCGCCCTCCTGGTACAGGTGGCCGGACTTCTGCGGCACCGTCACGGACGCGCCGCCCGCCAGCGCCACGTCGCACTGATGCGTCTGGAGTGCCCAGAACGCCTGGGCCACCGCGACGAGCGACGTGGAGCACGCGGTGTTGAGCGACAGCGCCGGCCCGCGCAGGTCCAGCTTGTGCGCGACGCGGGTCGCCACGTAGTCCTTCTCGTTGGCGACCATCGCCTGGAAGGCGCCCACGCGGCCCACGATGTCCTGCCGGGGAAGCACGTGCAGCGGCTGGTAGCTGTTGTTGTGCGTGCCCGCGAAGACGCCGATGAGGCCGGGGTACGTCTCCGGCACGCAGCCGGCGGACTCCAGCGCCTCCCAGGCCGTCTCCAGGAACAGGCGCTGCTGCGGATCCATCACCTGCGCCTCCTTCGGCATGATGCCGAAGAAGGCCGCGTCGAACAGCTCCACGCCGTCCAGGATGCCGCGCGCCCGCACGTACTCGGGGGCATCGCGCTCGGCGGCGGGCACGGACGGGTCCACCTCCTCGCGCGAGAAGGTGGCGACGGACTCCACGCCGCCCACCAGGTTCTTCCAGAACGTCTCCACGTCGGGCGCGCCCGGGAAGCGGCCCGCCATGCCGATGATGGCCACCGGCTCCGCGCCGCCCGACGCCTGCTGACGCTTCGCCTGCCGTGCCTCCGCCAGCTGCTTGAGCGACGGACGCGACGCATCCCCGGTGAGCACCGCCGCGAGCTGCGCCACCGTGGGGGACTGGAACAGCTGGACGATGGGGATCTCCAGCCCGTGCGCCTGCCGAAGCCGCGCCACGCACTGGAGCGCGAGCAGCGAGTTGCCGCCCAGCTCGAAGAAGCTGTCGTGCACGCCCACCCGGTCGATGCGGAGCAGCTGCGCCCAGGCGTCCGCGAGCGTGCGCTCCAGCGGCGAGCGCGGCGCGACGAACGCCTGCTGCAACTCCGGTCGCGTGGGCAACGGGGCGGGAAGGGCGCGGCGGTCGATCTTCCCGCTGGGCGTGCGCGGCAGGGCCTCCATGAGGACGAACGCGGAGGGCACCATGTAGTCCGGCACCCGCGTGGACAGGTGGCGCCGCAGCGTCCCGGCCGCGTGCTCCAGCGTGCCGTCCGGGACGACGTACGCGACCAGCCGCTTGTCGCCGGGCACGTCCTCGCGCGCCACCACCGCCACCTGCTTCACGGCCGGATGGCTGCCGAGCGCGACTTCAATCTCGCCCAGCTCGATGCGGTAGCCGCGCACCTTCACCTGGCCGTCGATGCGGCCCAGGAACTCCACGTTGCCGTCCGGCAGCACGCGCGCCAGGTCGCCCGTCTTGTATGCGCGCTCGCTGGTGCCGGGCTTGAGCGGGTGCGCCACGAAGCGCTCCGCCGTCAGCGCCTCGCGGTGCAGATAGCCACGCGCCAGGCACACGCCCGCGAGGTACAGCTCACCGGACTCGCCCTGCGGCACGGGCTTCTTCTGCTCATCCAGCACCAGCAGCTCGCAGCCATCCAATGCCTTGCCAATGGGCGGCAGCGCGGGCCACGCCTCCGGGGAGCCCCGGAGCACGTAGCTGGAGACGACGTGCGTCTCCGACGGGCCATAGTGGTTGTGCAGCGCGCAGCCCGGCAGCGCGGAGAAGAACGCGCGCAGGTGGTGCGTCACCTGGAGCTGCTCGCCCGCGGTGACGACCTCCCGCAATGACGGCGGCACCTTCTGGTGCGAGGTGGCGATCTCCGCCACGTTCTGCAGCGCGATGAAGGGCAGGAACAGCCGCTCCACGCGCTCGTCGGCCAGCAGCTGCAACAGCAGCACGGCGTCCAGCCGCAACGCGTCCCGCACCAGCACCAGCGTTCCGCCGGAGCACCAGGTGCCGAACAGCTCCTGGAACGACACGTCGAAGGACAGCGGGGAGAACTGCAGCGTGCGCGTGCCCGGCCCCGCGATGGACTGACCCAGCTGCCACGCGATGAGGTTGGCGAGCGGCCGGTGGCCCATGGCCACGCCCTTGGGCGTGCCCGTGGAGCCCGACGTGTAGATGGCGTAGGCCAGCCCTTCCAGGCTCGACGCGTCCACCGGCGAGGCCGGGGCGCCGGAGGCGAAGAGGGCAGGGGATTCATCCAGGCACAGCACCGGGCCCGCGAAGGCAGGCAGCCCCGCGCGCAGCTTCGCCTGGGTGAGCAGCACAGGCGCCTTCGCGTCCTCCAACATGAAAGCCAGACGTGGCGCGGGATAGGCCGGGTCCAATGGCAGATATGCGCCGCCTGCCTTGAGCACGGCCAGCACCGCCACCACCATCTCCACCGAGCGCTCCAGGCACACGCCGACGAGCACGTCCGTGGTGACACCCAGGCCCCGCAGGTGGTGCGCGAGCTGGTTGGAGCGCCGCTCCAACGCCGCGTACGTCAGCCCCGTGCCCTCGAACCGGACCGCCTCGGCGTCAGGCGTGCAGGACGCTTGCGCGGTGAAACGCGCCACCACTGTCTGCATGAGCGCTGCATCCACGGAGATATCCCCCAGGGCCATCCGACCTTCTGGTTCCGAACGTTTGAAATGGAAGGGGATGGGAAAGACGGGCCAACCCGGCCCCCGAGCATGCCATGCCTGGAAAGGAATGATCGCGCCTGGGCAGATTCCTTACATCCGGACGGCCCCTTGGCCGCCCCCCAGCCTTCGCATTCAGAGAAAGCGCGAAAAGAACGCCAGGACGCGGCGTGGATATTCTTCCGGCGAGGCCTGGAGGTAGTTCTCGTGCCCCGCGCCAGGCACGCGCCACTTCTCCCAGGGGCCTTGACCCTGGCGCAGGAGGTCCTCCAGCGCGGCGTCCGGCACCCACGGATCCGCCGCGCCGGCCACCAGCAGGACGGGGCGGCCCGCCAGCGCGGCCATGTCACGCGCGGGCTGCACGGCGTTCACGTCCACGCCCGCGCGCTTCATCACCCCCAGCGCAGGCCAAAGGCCCAGGGGGCCCCAGTGTCCCAGCTCATCCTGGAGCGCCTGCGCGGGCGCCACCGCCGCGGCCTCCACCACCACGGCCTTGAGTCGCGGATCCGCCGCCGCGGCCTTCAGCACCGAATAGCCGCCCAGGGAGAACCCGAGCGCACCGATGCGCTTCGCGTCCACCTCCGGCTGATGCGCGGCGAAGTCCACCGCGGCCTGCACCTGGGCCGCCTCGCGGTCGCCGTAGGTGGACACCGTCCCGCCGCTTTCACCGTGCGCGCCCAGGTCGAAGAGCACCAGCCCGTACCCGGCCTTCGCCAGGAACCGGGCCTCCGGCAAAAGCTGCGTGCGGTTGCCTGTCAGGCCATGGACCAGGATGACGAGCGCCCCGTCGCGCGGCGGCAGGTACCAGCCCTTGAGCTGGAGGCCGTCGCGGTCCTGGAACGCCACGTCGCGCAAGCCCGCGAACTCCGCTTCTTGCGGCGGACTCCCCACCGGCTGCCGGGGCGGGTGCACCTCCTGGGAGATGTAGCGCGCGCTGCGCACCGCGACCCAGGCCGCCATCGCCAGCAGGGCCACGCCACCCAGCACCAGCCCGGCGATGAGCGGACGCTTCACGCGGACTCCCGGGCCACCCATGCGTCGACTTTCGCCTCCAGCACGTCCAGCGGCAGCGAGCCCGTCAGCAGCACTTCGTCATGGAACGCCTTCACGTCGAAGCGCGTCCCCAGCGCGGCCTCTGCCCGGTCGCGCAGCGCGCGCATGCGCAGCTGGCCGACCTTGTACGCCAGCGCCTGGCCCGGCCACGCGATGTAGCGGTCCACCTCGTTGGTGATGTCCAGCTCCTGGCGTGGCGCGTTCTCCATGAAGAAGTCCAGCGCCTGCTTGCGCGTCCACCGCTTCGCGTGCAGGCCGGTGTCCACCACCAGCCGCACCGCGCGCCACATCTCGTAGGCCAGCTGGCCGAACTTGTCGTGCGGGTCGTCGTACAGGCCCAGCTCGTCGCCCAGCGACTCGCTGTAGAGCGCCCAGCCTTCATCGAAGGCCACGTAGGACGTGAAGCGGCGGAAGTCCGGCACGTCGGTCTGCTCGGAGGCCAGCGACACCTGGAAGTGGTGGCCGGGCACGGCCTCGTGCAGCGTCAGGGGCACCATCTCCCAGACGGGCCGCGTCTCCGGCCGGTAGAGGTTCACCTGGAAGGTGCCCGGGCGCGAGCCGTCCGCGGAGGCCGGGAAGTAGAAGCCCGTCGTCACGTCCGGGGCCATGGCCTCCGGGATGGGTTCGACGACGTAGGGCTTCTTCGGCATCGTCCGGAACAGGCGCTCGAGCAGCGGATCAATGCGCTTCGCCAGCGCCCGGTAGCGCGCGAGCAGCGATTCGCCCGTGGGTTCGTAGAAGCGCGGCTCCGTGCGCAGCATTTCGAAGAAGGCCTGCCGCGTGCCGGTGAAGCCCGTGCGCGCCATCACCCCGTCGAGCTCCGCGCTCAGCCGCTGGACCTCCGCGAGCCCCATCGCGTGGATCTCATCGGGAGTCAGGCGCGTCGTCGTGTGCCGGCGCGCCAGCACCGTGTACATCGCTTCACCCTCCGGGAACTGCCACACGCCCACGGTCTCCGGAGCGGCGGGGAGGTACTCCGCCGTCACGAAGTCCAGGGCGCGCTTGAGCGCGGGCACCACGGTGTTCGCGATGGCGTCACGGCCCGCCTGCTGAAGCCTCCGCGCGTCCTCCGGTGCGAAGTCCTTCGGCATGCGCGTGAAGGGGCTGTAGAAGCCGCTCCGCGCCGGATCCTCCACCACCTGCCGCTCCAGCTGCGGCGGGATGCGCTGGAGCACGATGCGCGGGTGGATGCGGTGCTGGCGCATGCCCTCGCGCATCAGCGCCACCACCTGATCCGCGTAGGTGCCGAAGCGCTCCAGCCGCTTCACCCAGTCCTCGTAGTCCCGCACCGTTTCGAAGCGCAGGGTGTCCGCGAGCTGGTACGCCGTCTGGAGCCCCGGCGGCTGCTTGAGCCCCTCCGGCAGGCCGCCCATCTGGTTGAGGGGCAGGAGGTGCCACTTCACCCCGTACTCTTCAATCCACGTCTCGTGCATCCGGCGGAAGAGGTCCAGATGCAGCCGGTCCGCGTCGTCATCCAGCCCGGCGCGGTCCACGTCCTCAAGCCGGCGCAGCACGTCATGGCTGTGCCGGTGATCCGCCTCCAGCGCGGCGAGGCTCAAGTCATCCCACGTGTCGTTCCAACGCCGGTCCCCGAGGAGCGACGCGTAGGTGGGGTACTGCTGGAGCGAGTACTGCCACTCCGCTTCCAGCAGGGCGTGCAACGCGGCGGAGGCAGCACCGCGCTGGCGGACGGACTCGGATGACATGGACGGACTCCGGAGTGGGAACCGCGATTACACGAACATCGTAGGATCGAACTCGTCCACGTTGACCGGCAGCAGCCGGGGAAGGGGACGCTGGAAGACGCGGGCGTTGAGCTCCAGGTCGACGACCTTCAGGCCCAGGGGGGTGAGCTCGCGGAAGCGCTGGCTCACGTACTCGCGCAGGCCGAGCACGGCGACCTGGCGCTTCTCCTCCAGCAGGGGCTTGAGCGCCTCCGCGAAGTCCGCGCCGTCGTGGCTGGCCAGGCCGACCGCCGCCCCCGGGCGCTGGGTGCGGATGTTCTCCAAGAGCTTGAGGATGCCCAGGTCCACGACCTTCTGATCCGGCCGGCCGTGCAGCAGCGCGACCTCACACCCCGCGGACTTCAGCGCGCGCACGAAGCCAATCATCGCGTCGGGAAGCTGCTCGCCGCGCGCGTTGAGCACCACCACGCAGCGTACGGGCTTGGGGAAGTAGGTGTCGCAGAAGGCGACGAGCCGGTCGAACTGCACCCGATCCTGGGGCTCGGGTTTGCGTCCGACGATGTTGGAGACGGCCCAGTCGACGTTCTCGGCGTCGATGAGGACGTAGGATGCGGCGGCGGGTCGGGCGGATTGCATGGCGGGCACAATACGCGGGCTGCCGCCCGTTGTGGGTTTTCATCGACCCACGCGAATGCGCCGGAACTCCTCGAGCAGCAGTTCCGACACGCGCCGCACGCGGGGAATATCCAGCGCGGACTTCGCGCAGACCAGGTGGGTCTGGCTCCGGGAGAAGGGCCCCAGGTCCAGGTCCAGGGGCACCAGCTGCGTGGGGCGCGTGAAGCGGTGCGCCATGCGCGCCATCACCATCGCGCCCAGGCCGGCCTCCGCCGCCGCGAGCATCACCAGGTAGTTGTCCGCGGTGAACGACGGGGCGAAGCCGGGGATCATCGACTCCAGCTGGGGGTTGGGCGGGACGGATTCGAAGGGAGGCCCCCAGGCCACCCAGGGCAGCTGCTGGAGCGTCACCTTCTTGGGCAGCCGGGCCTTGAGGGCCTTGGACACGAAGACGCTGTTGGGGACCTCCAGCGTGTCCACGAGCTTGAGGTCCGCGCTGGTGGGAAGCCGTCCGCGCAGCGCGAGGTCTGCTTCGCCTCGTCCCAGGTCCAGGTACTGGATCTGCGAATGCACCTCCAGGCGCAGGCCCGGGTGCTTCTGGGCGACGAAGGCGGCGAAGGGGGCCACGAAGTCGAAGCTCATGAACGGCGTGGCCGTCACGCGCACGATGCCCCGGGGCGAGCTGTCCGCGGACTCCGCCGCGCGGTGCAGCTCCCCGGCCCACTCCGCCATCTTCTTCGCGGGAACGACGAGCCGCTCGCCAGCCGCCGTGAGCGCCGCGCCCTCCACGCCGCGGCGGAACAGTGACGCGCCCACCGCGTACTCCAGCGCGGCCAGCCGCCGGCTCACCGTGGGCTGGCCGATGCGCAGCCGCCTCGCCGCCCCGCTGAAGCTGCCCGTCTCCGCGATGGCGAGGAACAGCCGGGCGTCATCCCAGGAGATATCCATGAATGGATGGCATCATGCCGTTTTGATGGATTTCCATCCACGGGCGCATCCCGCATCTTCCCGCCTGTCCCGAACGCCCGGTGCCTCGTGCCCGGAAGAAGGAGTCCCGCCATGAAGTCCACCCTGTTCGCGCTCTGCCTGGCCGTCGCGGGTATCGCCACCGGTTGCGCCACGTCCTCCCACGGCGTCCAGAAGTCCGCGCTCGGCGTGACGCGGCCCGCGGACGCGCTGCTCGCGGAGCTGGACGTGCCGGGGCCGGTGGAGCTGGAGACGGTCACCTCGTGCGACTGGGCGGTGGACCGCGGCGGCCTCATCAACCTGGACCACCCCACGGCGAAGGCGGCGCACCTGGAGGACGGGGACGAACCCGCGCAGGTCTTCTTCCATGCGCTGCGCCACCCGACGAAGGGGTTGTACATCGTGGACACCGGCGTGGAGACGGCGCTGCGGGACGCGCCGGACCGCGCGGCGCTGGGCGGCATCGTGGCGAACGCGATGCACATGGAGAAGATGACGGTGCTGGAGCCGCTGGGCGAGTGGCTGGCGAAGCAGCCCCAGCCGCTCTCCGGTGTCTTCCTCACGCACCTGCACCCGGACCACATCAGCGGCATGGCGGACGCTCCGGCGGGGACGCCCGTGTTCACCGGCCCGGGTGAGGCGGGCAGCCGCGCCTTCAGGAACCTGGTGGTGCAGGGCGCCACGGACCGCGCGCTGGCGGGCAAGCCGGCGCTGTCCGAGTGGAACTACACTGCGGACCCGAAGGGGCTCTTCGACGGCGCGGTGGACGTCTTCGGGGACGCGTCCGTGTGGGCGCTCTGGGTGCCGGGGCACACGCCGGGCAGCACCGCGTACCTCGTGCGCTCCACGAAGGGGCCAGTGCTGCTGCTGGGCGACGCCAGCCACACGCGCTGGGGCTGGGAGCACGACGTGGAGCCGGGCTCCTTCACGGAGGATGGGCCGCGCGGCGTGGTGAGCTTCAAGAAGCTGCGCGCCTTCGTCGCGGCGCACCCGGAGGTGGAGGTGCGCTTCGGCCACCAGCACTGAGGCTGTCAGGGCCTCCCCGGAACGCGCGGCGGTAGGCGAGGGGACTGGTGGTGACGAAGCGTTGGAAGTGTTCGCGGAACGTGGTGGGCGACCCGAAGCCCACCTTCTGCGCGACGGCCTCCACGGACTGGCTGGTGGTCTCCAGCAGGTGCTGGGCGCGGCGCACGCGGGCGTGGAGGAGCCACTGGAGGGGCGTGGTGCCGGTCTGCTCCCGGAAGCGGCGGCTCAGGGTGCGCTCGCTCAGCGCCGCCTTCCGGGCGAGGGCCTGGAGCGTGAGCGGCCGGTGCAGGTGGTCCTCCATCCAGTACAGGAGCGGCTCCAGCGACGCGCCTTCGGGCGTGGGGGGCACGTGGGTGATGAACTGGGACTGGCCGCCGTCCCGCTCCAGCGGCATCACGGCCAGCCTGGCCGCGTCCGCCGCCACCGCGGAGCCATGGTCGCGCCGCACCAGGTGCAGGCAGAGGTCCAGCCCCGCCGCCGCGCCCGCGGAGGTGAGGAACTGGCCGTTGTCGACGTAGAGGACGTTGGGATCCACCTGGATGGAGGGGAAGCGCCGGGCCAGCTCCTCCGCGGCCATCCAGTGCGTGGTCGCGCGCAGTCCGTCGAGCAGCCCCGTCGCGGCCAGCAGGAACGCCCCCGAGCAGATGGACGCGATGCGCGTGCCCCGGCCCGCCGCCGCGCGGAGCGCCTTCACGAGCCTGGGGGGAACGGGCGCGGAGACGTCCATGATGCCGGGCAGGAAGATGGTGTCCGCGCGCGCCAGTGCGCCCAGGCCATGGTGGGTCTTCACCCGGAACGCGCCCGCGTGGACCTCTGGTGTCAGGCCGCAGACGCGGACCTGGTAGCCGGGGCCGCCGAAGGGCAGCCGCACGTGGCGGAAGACCTCGGTGGGAATCGAGAGGTCGAAGGGCACCACTCCGTCCAGCGCGACGATGGCCACCGTGTGCATGGCGGGAAGATGCCAGGACAGGGGTGTTCCCGCCAGCGTCGGCCGTGGCGGGAAGTCGTCGGAAAATGGCGTTTCCGCCACTCACGGCGCGGGTGAGGGGCGTGCCATACGGACGGGGTGCGAAGGGTGCACGGTGAGGATGCCGGGTGTTGATCTACCGCTTGCTGCTCCTGCTGAAGTTCGTGGGCGTGGTGCTCTACGGAGGCGGGCTCGTGGGTGCGTTGGTGGCAACGGGTTCGCTGGAACGCAAGCGCGCGGTGCACGCCATCGCGTCGCCGGGGTTGGTGGTGACGTGGACGGCGGGCTACCTGCTCACGCTCCAGCTCAACGTCGCGCTGACGGAGCCGTGGGTCCTGGGTGGGCTGTCGTTGTCGCTGGTGTCGCAGCTGGCGCTGGTGGCCATGGCGACCCGTGAGCGGCGCACGGTGGTGGGGGCGCTGCTGGCGGCGGTGCCGTTCTTCTGCGTCCTGGTGCTGATGATCTTCCGGCCGCGCTGGCCAGGAGTGGAGCCATGAATGCGCTGCGGCAGCTCCGGTGGGTGGCCTTCCTGGAGGGGATGTCCTTCCTGGGGCTGCTCTTCATCGCGATGCCGGTGAAGTACCTGCTGGGGCAGCCCCTGGCGGTGAAGGTCGCGGGCAGCGTCCACGGGCTCCTGTTCCTGCTCTTCATGTCCTCGCTGTTCCGCGCGGCCTCCGAGCATGGCTGGCCGGCGCGCCGTTCGTTCGCGGCGTTCGGCGCGTCGCTCGTGCCATTCGGGACCTTCGTGCTGGACCGCGCGCTGCGGCGGGAGGAGCAGCGCGTGGGGGACTGAGGTCTCCCACGCGAGAGGCTTACTCCTGCTTGAGTTTCAGCCGTAGGTCGACGGCTCCCTGCCGCGCCTTCCGCACGGCGAGCATCCAGTCCGACCAGACGGCGGGGTCCGCGGGCGTGCCATCGTCAAGCAGGGACATGCTGCCCAGCAGTCCGCCCAGCTCGTCCGAAGGATTCATTCCGTACAGCTCTTTCAGATACTCGAACATCGCCGCATAGGCCTCTTTGATCGTCAGCACGTCTTCCATCGCGGCCTCAAGGTCTGGTGGGAGCGGAAAGCCCCATCTGGGTGTTGTAGTCGCGCGCGACCTGATTCAGCCCTCCATTGATGATCTCTCCTCTTCGAACCTGCACCCAGAGTTGAGTCCCATCCGGATTGAGCCTCGCGGACCACATGTTGCCGAACCGATCTGTTCCGAGCCTCGCGGATTCATCCGCCGCAAGCTCCTGAAGCAGCTGCCGATTGGCTGGTGTATCCGGAAGATGCCCTGGCGCGGAACGGAAGATGTGCCGAGCCTTTCCTTCTGGAATGCCGATGCCAGTTGGGGAAGAGGCTCCCGGGTTCGTATCCCGTGCACTCATCGCTACTGCATTAGGTGCGAGGGAGATCGTGACCGCCGAGGGGCCGATTGAGACGGCCGTCACCGCTTCCACTGCGGGGAGTAGAACTCCCAGCTGGGATTCCGCCTGCAGGGCAGCCTGTGCTGAGCCAGGGAGTCTGGGGACTTTCGCAGCCAATCCGGGAGCCGAGGCGCCGATGGCTGCCGTGGCCAGCATGGCGAAGGCTCGTGCCGCGTTGCGGCCCATGACCTTGCCGTAGTGCTCACCTGCCTCGCGTAGCGCTCCGAACGTGGAGGCCCGGTCCGCGGCTTCCATCAGTTGCTTGAATCCCACGATGAGGGTCCAGAAGGTGTCGACGCCCACGTAGGCGATGAGCGTGGCGGTCATTACGGCGGCGAGTCCCTTGGAGAAGGGTTCAGGCACCGAGAGCAGAATGAGGTACGTGGTCCAGGTCCATAGGACTGTCGTCAGCACGGCCTGTGGATCTGCCATGGCGCTGAATGCATCCTGCATCTCCTCCAGGACAACGCCCTGGGCGAGTGCCATGGCGAGCGTATAGCGCCCATCCCCGGTGACCGTGGGTCCTTCCATCAGCAGGCGCAGGCAGTCGCCTGCTCTGCCCGTGTGTTCGCACCAGCGCAGGTATGCACGCGTCAGGTTCGCGTCGGCGTCGGAAGCCTGCGCGTCCGTGTGTTCACCTGGTCCAAGCGGTGTGATGCGATGGCTGCGTGGGTCAAACAGGTAGGAGCCACTGCGCGGGGCCACCTGCCACAGGAGTCGTGCCGCTTCTTGTGGCTGCCGGGAAGGGCTCACGGAACGAGCCAGTTCCTCCACGGCCTTCCCGAAGTCATCCGCGTCCACCCTCGCCTGCGAGTCATCCGGGCGCGGATGGATGACGACTTGCGTGCGGCCACCGATGTCCAGGCGTACCGTTCGACGGGGGCTGCTGCAGCCAGCGAAGAACAGGAGCAGTAACAGCCAATGGATCCGCATGCGGTGCCCCCGGGACCATGTCGGTTTCCCGAAAGGCTCCTTCGGTCATCCAGCTCCTGTGAAGCCGTGCGGTCGAAAAAGGCTCCACCACCAGACACCAGGGCCACGCCCGAATGGGGACGTGGCCTCCAGCCATCACATCTACCGCAGGCGGAACGAACCCTCGGAGATGATCAACAGCTCCACGCCGGTGGTGGCCTTGGCGCCGAAGGCCGTCAGCGTGGCGGTGGCGCCGCCGCGCACCGCGGCGTCATAGGTGGTGAAGGCGTTGACCACCGCTTCGGAGAGCACCGTGGCGGACGCCTTGCCGGACTGCTCCAACACCGTGCCCAGCGTGGATTCGAGCGTCGCGCCCGCCTGCGCGCCCGCGTGCACCGCTGAGTCGAAGGCGAGCTGGTTGCTGCTCGTCACCCCCAACTGCACGCCCATCACGGACGCGTTGCCGCTGGTGGCGAGCTGCGCGTCGTACGCCGTCCACGCCGTCGCAGCGGTACTGGCCGACGTGGCGCTGGAGAGGCTCGCTCGCAGGGCCGTGGCGGCGGTGTTCGCCTGGGCCAGCACCGTGTCGGCGGCGCTGGCGCCCTGGAGCAGGGCCTTCACGGCGGCCTCGGTGGCGCGCGCCTCCAGCGCCGCGGCGGCCCGCACCGACGCGTCCGTGACCGCGATCCCCGCGCCGTTGGACAACCGCGCCTCCACCGCCATGCGGTAGGACACGCTGGCCTCGCGCTCCGCCTGCTGGTCCTGCGTGTCGCTCGTCTGGGGCGTGGCCGCGCGCACCGCCGCGAAGAACGCGTCATACGCCTCCGCCGCCTGCCCTCCCGCGTCCAGCGCCGCGTCCAGCTTCGCCGCCGCGTCCAGCGACGCGCTGAAGAGCTGTCCCTGCGTGACGACCACTCCAGCCCGCGCATACGCCTTGATCCGGGTCGCCTGCGCCGCGCTCACCGCCGCGGCCAGGGCCTCCACCGATTCCGTCGCCGTCTCCTTGAGCTGGCCCCGCACCGCCGTGGCCTGCTCCACGTTCAGCCGCGCGCGCAGGTCCACCGTGTCCACGCCGTCCGGCGCGTCCCCATCCCGCACCATCTGGACGAAGACCTCCGCCTCCAGCGAGGACTCACTGGTGATGGGCGGCGCCGTGCGCACGTCCTGCCCGGACGGCGGCTCCGTGGAGTCCAGCAGCGCGGAGCCCACCGTGGCGCCGGACTTGTTCACCGCTTCGATGATCAGCCGCTGCCCCGCGTCGTCCAGATCCAGCGTGTAGCTGCCATCCGCCGCGACGTCCGCCTCCGCCAGCGTCGTCAGGTCGCCAGACGTCACCACGCGGCTGATCCGCACCGTGGTGGTGGCCGACGCCGTCCCGTCTCCCCCCAGCGCGGGCGCGCCGTCCACGAGCCCCTGCGATTGCTGGCCGCCACCGTTGGTGACGTGCCCCCGGACCTTCACCTTGTCGCCGCCACCACAGGCCGCGAGCCACAGACCGACGACTGCACCCAGAACCACTTCACCCGCGCGACGCGTCCGCATGTGTAGGGAACCCCCGCCGGGCGCAAACCCGCCTCGGCATTCGGTGGGGAATACATCCAGGGGCGCCGCGGGATGCAAGCAGCCAGGCGGACTGCTGCTCCGCGCCGTCAGCTCAGCTTTTCGAGCAGGCTCCGGAGCTCCGCCTGCTCCGCCGCGCTCAGGCGGCCAAGCCGCGCGCCGAACGCGTCCGACAGCAGCGCGAGCCCCCGCGCCGTCACCTTGCGCCCGGAGGGGGTGACCTGCAACCGGTGCCGCCGCAGGTCCGCGGCGTCGATCTCCCGGCGCAGGAAGCCCGCAGCCTCCAGCCGCTTCACGTACACCGTCACCGTCGGCTTCGGCATGCTCAGGGTCGCCGCCAGCTCAGCCGGGTAGGGGTGCTCCTCCACCTGCGCCAGGACGAAGAGCTCCTTCGTGTCCAGCCCCAGCTCCGCGATGTCGGGGGAGACACCGGAGATGACCGACATCAGCAGGTTGTAGTTCAGCGACCAGATTTTCGCCGGGTCGATTTTCGACATGGGCCCTTGCGTGGAAATTGGTACAAAATTAAATCACTTCAAGGCGGAACCAATTCGGCCGTCGAAAAAGTAGCACATCCCCAGGAGCCTCCATGCCTCTCGACCACTACGTAACGCTCGGCCGCTCAGGCCTCCGCGTGAGCCCGCTGTGCCTCGGTGCGATGACGTTCGGTGAAGACCTTGGCTGGGGCACCAGCGTGAAGGAGTCCGAGCAGATCATCGACCGGTTCATCGAACTGGGCGGCAACTTCATCGACACCGCGAACTTCTACACGAAGAGCCATTCCGAGAAGATCATCGGCGACCACATCGGGCGGAATGCGGTCCGCCGCGACCGCCTGGTCATCGCCACGAAGTTCAGCGGGAATCTGTACCCCGGGGACCCGAACGGGGGCGGCTCCGGCCGCAAGTCCATCATCTCTGCGTGCGAGAACTCGCTCCGCCGCCTGCAGACCGACTACATCGACCTGTACTGGCTGCACAACTGGGACAAGCACACGCCCATCGACGAGACGATGGCCGCGCTGGAGGACCTCGTCCGGGCCGGCAAGGTCCGCTACCTGGGCGTCTCCGACACGCCGGCGTGGAAGATCGTCGAAGCGAACGTCACCGCGCGCTTCCGGGGCTGGTCGGCCTTCATCGGGTTGCAGATTGAATACTCGCTGCTCGAGCGCAGCGTGGAGCAGGAGCTCGTGCCCATGGCCCTGGAGCACGGGCTCGGCATCACCCCCTGGTCGCCGCTCAAGAGCGGCGCGCTCAGCGGCAAGTACACCCGCGCGAACGCGGGCCAGCTGAAGGGAGACCGGGGCGCCTTCATCGAGCCCTACCTGAATGAGAAGACCTACACCGTCGTCGACGCGCTCGAGGCCATCGCTCGCGCGCACGAGAGCACTCCGGCGCGCGTGGCGCTGGCCTGGGTGATGGCGAAGCCGGGGGTGGGCTCGACCATCATCGGCGCGCGGCGGCTCTCGCAGCTCGAGGACAACCTGAAGGCCGCCGACGTGAAGCTCACGGCCGAGGAGCTGGGCCGGCTGGATGAGCTCACGAAGCCCACGTTCGGGTTCCCGCAGAGCATGGAGCCCATCTTCCCCGCCATCCACAACGGCGGGACGACGGTGAACGGCATCCAGATGCCGGCTTCCCCCTTCGGGGTGGAGAAGGGCGACAAGGTCTACTGACCGCCGTCACCGCCGGGGCCGGGGCCTTCCGCCCGGCCCCTTCGCGGGAGCGGGCGCCCGCGCCTCTTCGCGCGCGAACGCGTCCGCCACGAAGTCCACGAACACGCGGACGCGGGGCGACAGGTGCCGCCGCTCCGGATAGACGACGAACACGTCGGGCCCCGGCGAGTGCACCTCGCCGAGCACGGCCCGCAGCTGTCTGGAGGCCAGCGCCCGCGCTGCGACGAACTCCGGGATGCGCGCGATGCCCACGCCCTCCACCGCCAGCGCCAGCAGCGCTTCGTTGTTGTCGGACGCGAACGGGCCGGGCACGTCCACCGGCGTGCCATCCAGCCGCCACGGGACGCGCTGTCCGTCGCGCAGGTAGGCCAGACACGCGTGGCGCTGGAGGTCCGCCACCTTCCGGGGCGTGCCGTGCCGGCGCAGGTACGCGGGCGACGCGCAGATGACGGCTCGCGATTCGCCCAGACGGCGGCGCACGAGCCGCGCGTCCGCGCTCTCCCCCATGCGCAGCCCCACGTCCACGCGCTCCTCCACCAGGTCGATGAAGCGGTCCGTGAGCCCCAGCGCGCACTGGACCTGCGGATATGCGGCCAGGAACGCCGGCAGGCGTGGCACCAGCCAGTAGCGTCCCAGGTCCATGGGCGCGGTGACGTGCAACGGGCCTCGGGGACCCTTCGACTCGCGCAGCTCGCCCTGCGCCGCCTCCAGCTCCGCCACGATGCGCTGGCCCCGCTCGAAGAGGGACAGGCCCTCTGGCGTCGGCTGGAGCCGCCGCGTGCCACGCTGAAGGAGCAGCACCCCCAACCGGCCCTCCAGACGGGCCACCGTCTTGCTGACCGCGGAAGGGGACACGCCGAGCGCCCGTGCCGCCGCGCTGAAGCTCCCCGTTTCGAGGGTGCGCACGAAGGCACCCAGCCCGGCGAGCGGCTCCTGGATGAGGGTCATTCAAGAACTCTAGGAACAGGACATGTGCCCGGCAAGCCACTACCCGTCCACCGGGGAACAGTGCAGGTTTCCTCCCATTCACGGGAGCGGATCATGAAAGTCTTCGTGTTGGGCGCGACGGGGTACATCGGCGGGTCGGTGGCGGCGCGGTTGATGGCGGCGGGCCATCAGGTGGTGGGCACCGCCCGGACCCAGGACAAGGCGCGGGCGCTGGAGGCGCGCGGCATCCAGGCGACGGTCGCTTCGTTCGACGACCTGGACGCGCTCGCGCGGTTGGCGAAGGAATCCGACGCTGTCATCAACGCGGCGTCCGCGGATGAGCGCAAGGTGGTGGAGGCGCTGATCGCCGCGCTGAAGGGCTCCGGCAAGCACTTCATCCACACCAGCGGCTCCAGCATCGTCGCCACCGACGCGGGCGGCGAGCTGACGGCGGGCGTGCACGACGAGGACACGCCCATCGAGCCCGTGCCGGAGAAGGTGGCGCGCATCTCGTTGGACAAGACGGTGCTGGACGCCGCGAAGGACGGCATCCACACGAACGTCATCTGCCCGTGCCTCATCTACGGCAAGGGGCTGGGCCTGAACCCGGACAGCGTGCAGCTGCCGCCGCTCATCCAGTACGCGCGGGAGACGGGCACGGCGCGCTACATCGGGAAGGGGGAGAACGTCTGGTCCAACGTGCACATCGAGGACCTGGCGGACCTGTACCTCCTGGTGCTGGAGCGCGCGCCGGCCGGCACGTTCTTCTTCGCGGAGAACGGCGAGGCGAACTTCCGGGACGTGGTGACGGCCATTGGCAGGAGCCTCCACCTGCCCGTGGCCAGCATGCCGCTTCAGGAAGGGGAGAAGCGCTGGGGCGTGGAGCTGGGGCGGCTGGCGCTCGCGTCCAACAGCCGCATCCGCGCGAAGCGGGCCCGCGCGCTGGGCTGGAAGCCGCACCGGCCCTCCGTGTTCGACGTCCTCGCTGAGCTGAAATAGTCACACGCCCGCAACCCGCCGGGGACTGGGGTGTTGAGGAGGGCATGACCCCCCGACCCCTGCTCCTGGCCTCGCTGTTGTTCTCCACCCCGGTCTTCGCCTTCGGCGAGGACCTCTGCTACGCGGCGAACGGCTCCGCGCCGCTCAACTGCCAGCCCCTGCCCGCGGGCTGCGCGCCCGGTGACGCGTCCGCGGCGTGCAAGTCCGCGGCGCTCGTGGCCGCGGGCAACGCGAAGAACCAGTCCAACGGAGGCCGCAGCCTCATCCACGTGGACGCCACCTATCTCCTCGCGCAGGCGGTGGGCTTCTCCCCCACGCAGGCGTACTGGATCGCCGCCTACGACGAAGCCACGGACCTGGGCTCGTTCGCGCCTCGCACGCTGAATGGTGCTCCCGCTTCGAACGCGGCGGCTCTCACCACGAAGTCCATCACCGGCGTCACCCGGGGCGACTTCGACCACGGCGGCGTGCTCTTCCACTTCGTCGCCCCTCGAAACGGCGGCGCCGCGTATCCGGACCCCGCCGTGGACGGCCTGCATCCGGATGCCACGGACGTGGACGAGGTGCTGCTCGCGAACCTCCGCGCGTGGGCGCTCCAGGGACAGGGCGGCGGGCGCGGCTGCACGGCGGGCCTGACGGTGCCCGCGTCGGGGACGGGCTACGCGCTGGGGCCCGCATGCTACCAGTTCAACGGCCAGCCCGGCGCCGTCACGGGCAGCCTGGCGGCGGTGGGCTCCGTCGCGGTGCCCTTCAACACCACCACCGGACCGCAGGTCATCGACGTGGACGCGGGCGTGCTGTCCACCGGCTTCGACGCGTACATCGGCGCGAACGCCGCCGACGCCCGGGCGGGCATCTACCTGCACACGCTGGCGGACCGCATCTCGCACCACGTCTGTACGGACGCGTCCATCAGCACCGGCCCCACCGGACCGCAGCGCACGTTCACCGTCGACATGTCCAACAGCGAGTGCGTCCAGACGCTGCACGTGCTCCGCCACGTCTGGGAGTCGGGCGTGGACTTCTCCGCGCTCCCGGCGCGCGAGCGCACCACGGAGGCCGCGCTGGGTGAGGTGTTCGACGCGCTCCTGGAGCTGGCCACCGCGCGCGGGCTGGCGTCCGGCCCCACGCCTGCGACCGCCACCCTGAAGACCCAGCTCGTCACGGAGCTGTCCGGCGCGCTGGAGACCTTCAACGCCCAGGACCGCGCGCTCGCGGTGCGCGACGTGGGCTGCGCCCGGGGCCTCGCGGTGCTGCCGGGCATGCCCGCCTGCGGGAACTGACGGAGCTTCACGGATGAGGGGGAGGAAGGCCGCGAGCCAGCAGGGGGCTCGCGGCCTTCTTCATTCACACGGCCTTCACGTCAGTCCGCCAGCATGAAGCCGATCTTGTACTTGCGTGCCTGCGCCGGGAAGCTGCGCGCCACCGCGTCCGCCACGTAGCCGGCGAGGTTGGGGAACACGTAGTCGCGCTCGACGGCGGTGGTGAGGCCCAGCCACGAGGCCAGCGACCAGCCGTACTGCTCCACCGTGAGCGTGGGGATCCAGCGGCCGCGCTCGTCCGTGGAGCCGTCCAGCGAGCCCGACAGGTCCAGGCTGGGGAAGGTGCCGTAGAGCGCCTTGCCCGCCACGCGGTTGCCCAGGACGATGGCATGGCCACCCCAGGCGTGGTCCGTGCCGCTGTCGCCGTTCTCCAGCAGCGTCCGGCTGAAGTCGCTCATGGTGAAGAGCGTGGCCTGCGGCGCGTTGGCCCCGAACGCGGTCTGCGTCTCCAGCAGCGTCACCGACTTCTGGAAGGCGTCGAGCGCGAAGTCCAGCTGCTCCAGGAGCTTCGGCTGGTCCACGTCCTGGTCATGGTGCGTGTCGAAGGTGCCGAAGCCCACGGAGAACACCTGGCGCTTGAGGCCCAGGCCCGCCTTGTTCGTCGGCATGGCGCCCGCCACCAGGTCGCGCACCACCTGGTAGAGCTGCGTGTGCAGCGTCCATCTGGCGGTGTCCTCCGGCGGCAGCGTGGGCACGAAGTAGCCATCGATGGTGTCGCGGGTGGCCTGGGGCAGCTGCGCCCACGCCGCGTCGCGCGCGGCGGCGCGGGCGGCGGAGAAGGTCTGCGCCGTGGTGAACACGCCCGCGTAGGCCGTCTCCAGCACGTTGCTGTCCTGCTCCGCCATCACGTCCGCCAGCGCCGCCTGCTGGAGCAGGTCGAAGTCCGACGGCGGTGTGCTGAGGGTGCGGAACGCGAGCGTGCCGTCCGGAGCCACCATCATGGGCTTGCGGTCCACGCCCGCGCAGAAGCGCGGCTTGCCTCCGAACGACGTCACCTCCGGGTAGTCCGGCGGCGTGCTGGAGTTGAGGATGTGGAGCTTGTCCGCCGCGCGGCCGCCCCAGCCCGTCACCTTGATGTCGGTGGTGACGGTGCTGGAGCCGGGGTTGGCCAGCGCGCTCGCCCAGGCGTCCTGCTGGTCGCTGTGGGAGAAGAGGTTCTCCGGCACGGCGGTCCCGCCGGCCAGGTAGTCCGCCTTGGTCAGCGGGAGCACCAGCGGGCCCACGTTGCACACGAACGCGGCGCGCCCCGCCTCGAAGTGCGCGCGCAGCTTCGAGAGCGTCTTGGGCAGGGCGAAGGAACCGGCGGCCAGGCCCGTGGGGTTGATGAGATCCAACTGCTCCGGCTTCAGCCCGATGGTGGGCCGCGCGGCCAGGTACTGCGCGTAGGCGTTGGTCTCGCGCGGGATGAGGATGTTGTTGCTGTCGTTGCCTCCCAGCAGGAAGACGCAGACGGCGACGCGGCTGCCGGAGTAGCCACTGGTGTTGGCGGCGTGGGCGTTGCCCACCCAGCGGGGAAGGGCGGCGGCGGCGGCCAGGAAGCCCAGGCCATGCGTGGCGCGCCGGAGGAACTGGCGACGGGTGGTGGTCATGGGGTTCACCGCTGGATCTGGAAGGAGGGGGAGAGGAACGTCAGGTAGAGCCCGAGCTTCTTCTTTCGGATGGCCGTGTTCGCCCGGCTGTCATTCATGGCCGCCAGCAGCTTCGGCTCCAGCGTCGGTGCCATCGTGCCGTGCAGCCAGTAGCGGCCCATGTACGCGACCAGCTCCGTGGTGGTCCCTGGCAGGAGGTCGTAGTCCACGCCGATGCCCGAGTTGGCGAGGGTGGTGGAGTAGAGGAACTCGTGGAGGAAGTTGGCGCGCGCCGTGATGGTGGCCGTGTCCAGGATGGCGAACTCCGGTCCGACCAGGCCGTCCGCCCCCGGCAGCGGCGCGTTGGGCGGGTAGAAGCTGAACACGGAGGGCGAGCGGGTCACCCACTGGCTCATCGACTTGCTCCAGTTGCTCAGCTTCAGCCCCGGGTCCTTGGTGGCCGTGTCCAGCGTGGGGTCCAGCCAGCGGACCACGTTGGTGACGAACAGCGCGGGCGAGCGCAGGTGGCCGAAGCCGGGACGCAGGCTGGAGGGCGGCAGGGCGCCGCGCGCCTCGTTGTCCACCAGGATGGCGCGCACCACCGCCTGGAGGTTGCCGCGCGCGCCGGTGCCGTCGTTCTTGAAGACGTTGGCCACGCGCTGCACGTAGCCGGGCGTCGGGTTGCTCGTCACCAGGTGCTGGATGAGCTGCTTGCTGATGAAGGGCGGGACGTTGGGGTCGTTGAAGACGTTGTTCAGGGCCTGCGTCAGGTGCGTGGTGATGTTCCCGCCCTGCGCGGTGAGCACGCCGCGCAGGAGCTCCTGGCGGCTCGTGTCGTGGTTGTCGTTACAGGGCATCAACGGGTTCTTGTAGTCGGGCGTGTTGATGGCGGCGCCCTTGGCCGGACAGGCGGCGGCGTTCCAGGTCCAGCCAGACAGGGTGTGCGCGAAGGCCTTCACCTGCGCCTCGCTGTACGCGCGCTGCCGGTTGCCGTTGACGTCCAGCGCCGGGGTCCCGTCCAGGTTCAGCTTGTCGGTGCCCAGGGTGAAGAGCTGGAGCATCTCCCGCGCGTAGTTCTCGTTCGGGTCAATGGGGTTGCCCTGCGAGTCGAAGGCGCGGTTGTTCGCCGTGTCCAGGTAGCGGCCCATGGCGGGGTTCTTCGTCACCTCCTCCAGCAGCACGCGGAAGTCACCGAAGGCATGCTGCGACAGCAGGTTCATGTACCCCGCGAGCGCCACCTTGGAGTCCACGTACGGCGTCTTCGAGGAGTCCGGGATGCCGTTCTGGGAGACGACGAAGATCTGGCTGAGCGCGAACGCCACGCGCTGGCGGAGCTGATCCTCCCCCGTCACCGCGCGCTGGAAGAACTGCGAGCCCAGGTCCTGGGCGAGCTCCCCGTCGTACGGCGTGGCGGGCTGGAGCGCGAACTGGTCCGTGAGCGACTGGGTGATGCCCACCGCCATCACGCGCTCCACGGTGCCCACGGGCGCCGGGGCCACGTTGCGCGCGAGCTTCGGGCCGAAGGACGACTGCTCCAGGAAGCGGATGCTGTTCGCTTCGGTGGGCGTCTCCAGGGACTCCACGGCCTGTTCGGCCGTGCCCAGGGCTGCCTGTTCGGGGCGAGGGGACTCTGCTGCGGAAGGCCCATCGGCCTGTGTGCAGGACGTGGCACACAAGACGAGGGCCAGGGCGGTGCGACGAAGCATCCGGTAACTCCTGGTGACTGCGGGGGGTGGACCCCTGAACGCCGGGGCCGCGACGTCGCAAAAGATTCTAGGAGATAGGTAAATTCAATGAAAGCGGCTTTTTCTGGTAGTCCCGCAACCGTGCGACGCCGGAGGTTTTCCTTGAGGCCCCGGGGCGCTGGGGGCCGGGTGGTGTAGAGAGGACCGGGTGAGTCGTCCTCCGGCCCCCACGCGCCCCGTCTCCACGGCCGCCTTCCAGGGCGTGACGCTGCTCTTCTTCGCGGGCTGCGCCGCGTGGCTCGTGCGCGAGTCACGGGAGCTGGGAGGTCGTCCCGGGATGATGGCGCTGGGCGTGGCGGTGGCCGCGGGAGGACTGGCGCTGGTGGCGCTGGGAGCGCTGGTGGCGCTGCTGCGCGGCGGGAGGCTGGTGGCGCTGCGCTCGCGCGCGGAGATGGGCACCTATGCGCTGGTGCTCGCGACCATGGCGGTGCTGGCCCTGGTGGGCCTGCGGCTGTTCTCCACGGAGGGCCGGCCCGCGCTCGCCACGTTCTGCCTGGGCGTCGCCGGGTGGCTCGCGGGCGTGGGCCTGCATGCGGTGCCCGCGCTGTTCCTGGGCCAGACGGGCTTCATCGATTCGCTGGGGCGGCGCACGCCGTTCTCCCGGCTGGAGTGGTTCTCGTTCCAGCGGGAGCAGGGGGACCTGCCACGCGTGCGGCTCCAGGCGGGGCACGGGACGCGGTTGCTCCTGGCCGCGCGGCTCGCCAGCGAGGACGAGGACGTGGTGCGGACCGCGTTGCTCGGGGCAGGCCTCAGCGCCCGGCGGAAGTAGCGCCCTTCCAGGGGTCTCCGCCCACGCCGAAGGCCTCCAGCTGGAAGGACTGGGTCCCGGAGACGCGCACCAGGCCCAGCACCGGAACGCCCGGGGACCACTGGGCGGTGATGCCTCCCGCGTACGAGTACTCCGTCACCGCCAGCTTCTTTCCGGCGACCGTCTCCGTGCCCTCGCGCAGCAGGTGGGGCTGGCGGTCCGCGCCCGGTTGGTTGAAGGGCGCGGGCGTGTCCGACGGCGGCCGGCCCGGCACCCGCAGGCGCATCAGCAGCACGCTCTTCGCGCTGAAGCGCTCACCCTCCACCAGGAAGTCGAAGCCCACGCGTCCGGTGGCGGGCACGTCGATCTCCAGCAGCACCCACCGGCCGCGCTTGCCTTCATGGCGTCCCGGGCCGCCCAGCTTGATCACGAACCGAGCGGGCCCGTCCGGCGACGTGTTCACGTAGCGCGCCCAGCCGCCTTCGCGAACGACGAGCGGCAGCCCGAACAACGCATCCGGCGCGCTGCCTTGCGCCCGGGCGGGCAGGGCCGCAATGCAAACGAACATCACGGCGAGCAACACCAGGCTCCGACCCATGCGTCCTCCAAGCTTGTCCGGCGCGGAGCCCCGGACCCATAGTGCTGTTCCCATGCGCCGCCTCCTGTGTCCCGTGTGCACCGCCGTGCTGCTCTCCGCCACGCCGGCCACGTTCGCCGCGCCCGACGCGGGCGCTGCTCCGGCCCGCCCCACCCCGACGGCGGCTCCCACCGACGCCGGAACGCCGGCCCCGGCGGATCCGCCCATCGCCCCCGAGCGCCTCGCGGAGGCGCGCGCCCTGGTGCCGCCCCTGCTCCTGTACGGCCAGCTCCAGCCCGTCCTGGGCACCTGGGTGGAATACACCGTCCTCCCGAAGCAGGGCATGTCGAAGCCGGGCTCCTTCCCCGTCCGCGCCGCCGTGGTGGGCGAAACGCCGCGCGAGCACGACACGCTGTACCAGGTGGAGCTGGACTACCAGACGATGCCCCGCAGCCTCATCGTCGTCTGGGTGTCGCGCGCCGGCACCGCCCGCGCCGTGGTGGAGCGGCTGGCCATCTCCGTGCCGCCCAACACCCCCGTCTCCATCCCCGTGGACCTCCTCGCGGACCACGCCACGCTCCGGGGCGCGCCCGTCCGCCAGCGCGACACCGACCTGCGCACCGGCCCCTTCGCCGGCAAGGGCCGCGAACAGACCTTCCGTCTGGAATCCGGCCAGCAGGTGACGGTGGTGACCTCGGCCCGGGTGCCCGTGTTCGGCGTGGAGTCCCTGCGCGAAGCGGAGGTCACCTGGACGGCCCAGAAGGGCGGCACCGGTGCCCGGCCCGCGCTGGACGCCGTGCCGCTCTCGCTGCCCCGGCTGCCCGTGCCCTGACTTCAGGGCCCTTTCATCCGAACGGATAGCCCAGCACGCAGTAGAAGCCGCGGATGTAGATGGTGAGCGCCGCGAACATCTCCGGCGCGAACGTGGTGATGGCGCCGACGCCGAACATGAACGCCATCAGCAGGATGGTGAACTCCGCCATGGCCTGCCCCCGCGAGCGCGGACGCCGCATCCACCGGTAGCCACGCGACAACCAGACGTTCATCGATTCGACTCCTGGGGAGGGGGAGGAGATGCACGCTCGACGACGAACGTGATCAGCGATTCCGGAGGACCGTCCTTGTCCAGCGGCGACAGCGACAGCGACACCCGTTCACCGGGGCGCTCGAAGTCGAGCAGCTCCACGCCCTTCGAGAGGCGCCGGCCCGAAGGCGCGTAGCCCCGCGAGGGCATCTGTGCCCGGTAGAACTCCGCCAGCATCTGCGGCGTGCCATGCGCCACCTGGGTGAGCGTGGTGCTGCCCGCATTGCGTCCGGAGCCCTGCTCGTCCACGCGCAGCACCGTCACCGCGCCCGGAGGCTGCGGCAGCGACGCGGGCGCCGTGCCCTGCAGGTGGATGCCCTCGGGCGCCTCCACCAGCGACGGGAACACGAGCGTGCGCGTCGTCGCGCCGCCCACGCGGATGGTGGTGACGGACACCAGCGCGCCCAGCCGCTCGTCGTAGTAGTTCACCGCGCCGCCGCCCGCGCCGTCGTCCTGCGTGACGATGTTGCGGCCCCGCAGCCGGAACTCCCGCGCGTAGAACTCCAGCACCTCCCCGGGCGGGTGATCCGTCTCGAAGTAGCCCAGCTCCATGGGGCTGCCGTTGGCCTCCAGCCGGCCCATGGGCACGAGCGCGGCGCCGGGAAACGGCGGGAACACCCGCTGCACCCGGCCCACATCCGGAAGTGGCGGCGCCGGAGGCAGCGCCACCTGGGGCCCGGAAGGCGCCGCACGGGGCTCGGCCGACGGGGGCGGCGGATCCTTCAGCAGCACGGCGGTGGCCACGAGCGCGAGCAACCCGCCCAGGCCCAGCCAGCGCGTGAGCGCGCCCGTGTGGTCCGTCAGGCCACTCATGGGATGCAGGCGTCGCTGTTGTAGCGGAAGTAGGCCGCCGCCGCCGTCGTGGACTGCGTGTACTCGGACTCCGGGGCGTTGGAGAAGGTCGCGCCCTGGAAGAAGTTCCCGCGGCACCGGTACGAGCGCATGGGCCAGTTGTCGCCCCGGCCTCCGGAGTTGGAGAGCCCGCGCTTCGTCTTGATGTCGTTGGGCTCGCAGTTGCCGTAGCAGTAGCTGGTGTCGTTGCGCCAGTAGGCGGCCTGGAGCACGTCGCCGGGCACCGTGCGCGTCGGCCGGACCGCGGCGAAGTTGCCCGCGGCCGTCACCTCGCGGATGACCACGGACTGGCGGATGTAGTCGTCGGAGAAGGGGAAATCGAGCCCCAGCACGGACAGCACCCCTTCAATGGCCTGCAGCGCCCCGCCGCCGCCGCTCGCCACGCCCGCGTAGACGATGCGGCTCACGCGGTCGTGCGTGAGCTGCTCCACCCGGGGATACGTCTGCGAGGGATTGTCGCCCGGCCCCCACGCCCGCCACGTGTCGTGGAAGAGGTAGAAGTGCTCCTGGAAGTTCAGGTCCAGCTGGTTGCCGTTGAAGCCCGTCGTGTAGAGGGCGATCTCCCGCGGGATGATGCGGTTCACCATCCGCACCTGCACGTCCGCCTGGACCGCGCCGACGCTGGGGTCGAACCCCATGTCCCGCACCAGCTGGTCCGGAGAGCTGCCCAGCGCGCCAATGGCCGCGCCCGCCAGGCCGCCCACGCCGGCCTGCGCACCCATGTTCGACATCTGCACGCCTTCCAGGGGCGCGTCCGCGTTCTGCGCCTGGACCTGGATGGTGAGCCCGTTCTGGTAGGCCGTGCCCAGCGTGCCCGTCTTGGTGGAGCCGTCCAGGTCCTGGTAGCGCTGCCGCGCTTCCGCGACGACCGTGGACAGGTCCTGGCGCACCGTGCGCTCGAAGGCGACGAAGCGCGCCATCTCCGCCATCTTGATGCGCGCGCGCTGCACCTCCCAGAAGTAGTTGCCCCAGAGCACCAGCACGACGAGCAGCGGCGCCAGCAGCGCCAGCTCCACCGTCGCCGTCCCCCGCGCCGCGCGGCGGCCCGGGCGCATCAGTAGTTGATGCCTTGAATCAGCCATTCGCTGTCCTCCCAGGCCGGCACCAGCCACTTGAGGTGATCCGCGTCCCAGTGCGTCTGCACGGGCGCCAGGCGCGCGGTCCAGAGCGGGTTGAAGAAGTTGGGCTCTTCCTTCCACTGGCCGGGCCGGTGGTAGATGGCGCGGCCCACCGCCATGGCCATCATGCCGCCCGTGCGCTGGCGGAAGTCCGCCGCGTAGCCGTCCTGCTTTCCGCCCACGTACTGCCAGGTCATGTCCAGGTACGACTCGCGGATGCCCTCGCCGTTGTTCTCCGCGGTGTTGTACTTGCCGTCGCCGTTGCCCTCCATGAAGGCGTTGCGCGACAGGTTCTCCAGCTCGTAGACCGGCTTGCTGCCGGTGCGCTCCGCGCCCATGTCCTTGCCCAGGACGATGAGGTTGCACGGGTAGCCGAAGTGGTTCTGCCGGGGGCTGACGAAGCTGGTGTCGGAGGTGATGAACGGCGTGATGCCCAGCCACGGGTGGTGGTCATCCGTCTTGTTGGAACCGTATTCCTGGTGGAAGCCGCCCCGGTTGTCCGCCGCCGCGCGGAAGCGCAGCCGGAAGACGTCGCTCCAGCCGAAGAGGAAGCAGGTGGGGCGCACCTCGATGCGGATGTCGTCCGACGCGAAGAGCTGATCCTTGCGGTTGTTCTCGAACCCCTCGTCGAAGCTCTTGATCTGGCTGTCCGCCGTCTTGCGGATGCGCAGCTCGCCAATCACGACGCACAGCCGGAACTCCCAGCGCCGCCCGATGAGGATGGGACCCTCGCCCTCGGCCGTCCAGCGCCTGCGCACGCCGTTGGCCAGGTTGCCCATCAGCAGGCGGTACTTGGCCATGTTCGGATCCGACAGCTTGTTGCCTGACACCAGCTTCGCCCGCGTGAGCATGCCGGTGGGGTCCACGCCCATGGTGGGACTGCTGCTGAAGGGGCCGTCATCCAGGACGTGGAGGAAGTTCTTGGCGTTGGAGTAGTTGATGTCGCTGGGGTTGCCGAACAGCGAGGAGACGGAGGCGTTGTTGAAGGACTGTCCGGAGTCCATGTCCTCCGTGACGTCCGCCCGGGGGTCGGTCTTCTCGATGACGTCGCTGCGTCCCTTCGTGGTGTAGAGGTCGAAGAGGGTGCCGGTGAGCATGGCCTCCTGGGCCAGCCACAGCGCGATGTTGAGCGCTGTCAGCACCGGGATGAGCAGCCGTGAGACGGTCTCCACCGCGACCTTCCAGGCTTTTATCGCCTGCGAGACCGCCGCGAAGACCGCGCCGATGCCGGGGATGTATTGCAGGTACTTTGCCGCGACGCCGATGGTGCGGTCCAGGTACACCGCGTGGCTCACGTAGGACATCACCGTGAGCATCGCGGAGTAGTGCACGATCATCGCGCGGTTGGTGTACGCGAGGAAGTTGTAGGCCCGCGCTTCCTTCACCGCCAGCGAGTACGCCTGCGCGTCCGCGGCGTCCTGCAGCTTGATCTTCTCGTACACGCCACGGCCGATACCCACCGACGTCATGATGGTGACGGCCAGCACCAGCATGACCACCACCCCCAACACCATGGCCTGCCCGCGCTCGTCGCGCCGCAGTCTCCGCAGAATCCGAAACATCCGAGGGGGTCCTTCTGACGCGCGCCGGGGGAGACGCTAGCTGTCCACGGCGCACGCGTTGGGGCCGTGCGCGCCGCTGTTGAGGAGGTTGGACTGCATGCGCATCGAATAGGTGGCGACGACGGGGATGGCGAAGACGTTGCTGTCAGCGAGCGTGCGGATCTTCTGGTGGTCGCCGCTCTGGCCCGCGCCCTGGTCCTCCAGGTGGTCCGTGAGGCTGCCGCCGTTCACCTTCTGCGTGGTGAAGTTGACGCCCCGCATGGCCAGGCCGTTGAGCGCCTCGCGGCCCATGTAGAACGCGTGCAGCTGCCAGTTCGCGAACGGGATGCGCATCTCGTAGAAGTACGTCACGCGCACCGTGAGGAGGTTGGCCTCGATGACCTGCGCGTTGCGGATGTCGTCGTAGTCCAGCTCCCGCCCCTGCATGTGCGAACCGTAGGAGGCGAAGAGCCCGGGCAGCTGGCTGCGCCGGGGGTTGAGCACCTCCACCCGCACGCGCTCCAGGTTCACCTGCTGATAGCGCTGGTTCTGGGCGGCCAGCTTCTCGTCCGTGTACGCGTCATGGACCAGCGCCACGTTGATGAGCGTGTCCACGCGGCCCTTGCCGCCGGACTTGGGCGGGCCCAGGGTGGGCAGCACCGCCACGTAGGCGGCCTTCTTCATGATCTCGCAGTCGCCGTGGTTGACGATGCCCGCGCGCGCCGCCCGGTACGCGGCGTACTCCGTCATCAGCCGCGCGTGGTGGAGCGTTCCCAACTGGAGGATGCCCAGGATGAGGAACACCATCACCGGGATGACCAGCGCGGACTCCACGAGCGCCTGACCCGACTCACCGGGACGGGTTGATTGGGACCTTTTCATGGGACGTCCAATCTTCACACGGTGTGTCACCAGGATGCCAGTTGGCGGCCGCCCGGTGGCCCGTCAGCCCTACCCATGAAACAGGGCTGTAACCCAGCAGGACGTAAAAACCCGGAAACTACCGGGAGCGCCGCGCGGGCTTCGGTGCGTGCACCAGCGTGGCGACGAGGGTCTCCACCAGCGCCTCCGCGGGTGCGCCCTGGAACCCAGAGCAGGTGAGCTTGAGGCTGATGATGCCGTGCAGGCCCGCCCAGAACACCTCCGCCAGCCGCTCCGGGGGCGTGGCGTCCAGCGTCCGGCCGGCCGCCTGCAAGGCCGCGCAGGCCCTCACCAGCAGTGCGAAGGATTTGGGCCCCGGGCCCTCCTGCTTGTCCTGGAAGAGGTCCGCGGACAGCCTGGCGTCCTCCATGAAGATGAGGCGGTAGGTCTCCGTGTTTTCCATGCCGAAGGCCAGGTAGGCCTCCGCCAGACGTGACAGCCGCTGCGCGGGATCCTTCACGGTGGCCGCCGGCTCCAGCACCGCGAGCAGCTCCTGGAAGCCGCGCACGCACAGCTCCCGCGCGATGGCGTCGCGGTTCTCGAAGTGCAGGTAGAGCGTCGCGGGCGCGTACTCCACCGCGTCCGCCAGCTTGCGCATGGAGAGGGCGCCAAAGCCTTCCTTCATCACCATGTCGCGCGCCACCTGGAGGATGTGCTCCCGCAGCTCCGCCCGCTGTCGCTCCTTGCGCTCCGTGATGCCCATGTCACGAGGTTAGGCCTTGACGAAACGAACGGCCAGCAATAAATGAACGGTGTTCAAAGAACGGTGTTCATCAAAAGTCCGGACGTTCATTCCCGGGAGGACGACATGGAGACGGTGGCGTTGTTCGGCGCTTCGGGCGTCATTGGCCAGTCCGTGGCGCGGACGCTTCAGGCGCAGGGCCGGCCGTACCGGGTGGTCGGGCGCTCGGAGGGAAGCCTGCGGAGGGAGTTTGGCGCGGATCCGCTGGCGGAGGTGGTGACGTGGAATCCGGAGGACCCCGCGTCCATCCGGGCCGCGGCGCGGGGCGTCCGGACGATCATCTACATGGTGGGGGTGAACTACTGGCAGTTCCACCTGCACCCGGAGCTGATGCGCCGCACGCTGGACGCGGCCATCGCGGAGGGCGTGGAGCGGGTGGTGCTCATCGGCACGGTGTATCCGTACGGGATGCCGCGCACCGCGACGGTGGCGGAGTCCCATCCGCGCGAGCCGAACTCCTACAAGGGGCGCATGCGCGAGGCGCAGGAGGACCTGCTGCTGGAGGCGGACGCGGCGGGCTCCATCAAAGGGACCATCCTCCGGCTGCCGGACTTCTACGGGCCGGGCGTGGAGCGCAGCTTCCTGTACCGCGCCTTCGTCGCCGCGTCCCAGGGCAAGCGCGCGCCGCTCATCGGGCCGTTGGATGCGCCGCACGAGTTCGTCTTCGTGAATGACGTGGGCCCCGTCGTCACCGCGCTGATGGACGAGCCCCGCGCGTACGGCCGCTTCTGGAACCTGGCGGGCGCGGGCGCCACCACGCAGCGCCAGATGGTGAACGAGCTCTCCGCGCAGGCGGGCCACACCCCGAAGACGATGTCGATGGGCAAGACGCTGGTGCGCCTGGCCGGCCTCTTCGATCCCTTCATGAAGGAGCTGGTGGAGATGTACTACCTGCTCACGAACCCCGTGCTGCTGGATGACTCCGCGCTGCGTGGCCTGCTGGGCACGGTGCACAAGACACCCTACGCGGAGGGCATCCGCCAGACGCTCGCGGCCCTGCGCCAGGAGCAGGAGGCGAAGTCACGTCCGGCGGCGGTCCCCGCGACGACCTGAGCCGCGGTGCTCAGGCGGGCCGCGGTGACGGGGGACGCGTGGTGCCCAGGCCGCGCTCCCGCGTGCGCGCGTTCGCCAGCCGCTGCCGGTGGCCCGCGAGCAGGTCGCTGCGGGTGAGGATGCCCACGACGTGCTCCGGCCGCGCGCGGGAGACGACGGGCAGGCGGCCCACGCCCTCGTCCATCATCAGGTCCGCCGCCTCGCGCAGGGAGCTGTCGTCGAAGACGACCGCGGGGGGCCGCTTCACCACGTCCCGCATCCGCCGGCCGGCGCTGTCATGGCCGTCCAAGAGGTCCCTGCGGGTGACGACGCCCACGAGCGCCCCTTCCCGCGAGACGACGGGGAAGCCCTGGTGGCGCGAGCCCGTGGCATCCGACGTGAGCCACGCGCGCACCTCTTCCAGGGGCATGTCCGCCTGCAACGTCATCACGGGCTTGAGGCCATGGTCGCGCACCAGCGCCTGTCCGAGCGCGTCCGTGCCCAGCTCCGTGGGGATGCGGGCGCCGCGGCGGGCCAGCTTCTCCGTCATGATGGAGTGCCGCATGAGCAGCGCGGACACCAGGTAGGACGCCGCGCAGCCCGCGAGCAACGGCAGCAATCCCAGCGGCTGCCGCGTGGTCTCGAAGGCGAACACCACCGACGCCAGCAGCGCGCGGGAGGCTCCCGCGAAGAGCGCGGCCATGCCCACCAGCGCCGCGACGCGCACGTCCACGCCCAGGCTGGGGAACAGCTGCGAGGCCAGCAGCCCCAGTCCGGAGCCCAGGCCACCGCCCAGCGTGAAGAGGGGCGCCAGCGTTCCGCCGGACGTCCCGCTCCCCAGGGCTACGGACCAGGAGATGAACTTGAGCGCGCAGAAGACGAGCATCGCCGTCCCCACGAAGCGGCCGGACAGGATGTCCTCGATGTTGGTGTAGCCCACGCCCAGCGTGCGCGGGGACAGCCAGCCCACCACGCCCACGACGATGCCGCCCAGCGCGGGCCACCACATCCAGTGCACGGGCAGCTTCTCGAACGCGTCCTCCAGCCAATACACCGCGCGCGTGCACACCACGGAGGCGGCGCCAATGACGAGGCCCAGGACGCCGTAGAACGCGAGCGCCCCTCCGGACGGAGTCGTCAGGTCCGGGATGGCGAACGCGGGCGCACCGCCCATGAAGGCGATGCGCACGCCAGTGGCGGTGGCGGTGGCCAGGGCCACGGGGATGACGGAGCGGGGCTTGAACTCGAAGAGCAGCAGCTCCACCGCGAGGAGCACCGCGGACACCGGCGCGCCGAACGTGGCGGCCATGCCCGCGGCGGCGCCCGCGGCGAGCAGCGCCTTTCTCTCGTCGGCCGTGACATGGAGCCCCTGACCCAGGAGTGAACCCAGCGCGCCACCCGTGGCGATGATGGGGCCCTCCGCGCCGAACGGGCCGCCGGTGCCGATGGCGATCGCCGCCGACAGCGGCTTGAGCAGCGTCATCCGGGGCGGGATGCGGCTCTGGTTGAAGAGCACCTGCTCCATGGCTTCCGGGATGCCGTGGCCCCGGATGGCCCGCGAGCCATAGCGCGCCATCAGCCCCACGATGATGGCGCCCGCGACGGGTACGAGCACCACCCAGCCCCCCAACGTGTTGTCGCCGGGCGACACCGGCTGCACGGACAGCCGTCCGAAGAAGGCCAGGTTCGTGACGAAGTGGATGAGGGCGCCCAGCCCCTGCGCCACCAGGCCCGCGACGGCCGCGAGCACCACCGCCATGCCGCTGATGAACACGGTGCGGGAGTCCACCGCCACGGACGCGGAAGGGGTGCGCAGGCTGGCGAGCGCGGGGCCCATGGACGGGGCCACCGGGAGGCTGGACCGCGCCTCCGGCCCTTCACCCAGGCCCTCTTCGATGCGTTCCACGTCAGGTTTCTTCATCGGTGTGCTCCTGTGTCTTGCGTCGCCGCGGCGGGCGCGAGGTTTCGTCCTCGAAGAAGAGCGGGGCTTCATCCCCGTCGAGCCCCAGCGCGCGCACCCAGGCGTCCAGCCCCTGGACCAGTCCGGCGCGCACGTCGGGCTTCAGGCCGCGCAGCCCGGAGATGAGTCGGGCCTGGGCCATGGGCGGCGCCGTGCGCACCAGCGCGCGGCCCTTGGCCGACAGGGCCACCTCCACGCGGCGGCCGTCCTCGTCGGAGCGGCGGCGGCTCACCAGCCCCTGCTCGATGAGCTTCGTGACGACGACGGACACGCTGCTCTGGTGCGTGAGCGTGCGCTCCGCGAGCGCGTTGATGGAGCAGGGACCGGCCTCCGCCAACTGCTGGAGGATGAAGAGCTGGGCGCCGCTGATGCCCACCAGCCGTTCAGAAGCGCGAGCGGAGACCCGCAGCAGCCGCACCAGCCGCCGCACGCCGTCCATGGCCGCGCGAACCTCGCCGGAGTCATCCGAGGGCGGCGGCGTCCGATTTGAATGGGAGCCCATATATCTTCCCGCAAGCTACGGGGCAGGGGTGGCGGGCACAAGCGAAAGTGCGGGGGATGCCCGGCCGCCTGGGGGACGGGGAGAGGACAGCGCTCGGCGAGGGGCGGACTCACCGTCGGAGCGCACGGGCGGTACGTGCCCGGCAGTGACAACGGCGAGGCCCGGTCAAGAAGCCCGGACCCCGCGAGGAAGCGGACCGCGGCTCAGCTGCCGGCGGTGACGGACAGCTCGGCGGCGGGGTGCGCCTCGCTGCACACCTGCGAGGACTCCTCGGCCTGGAGGGCTTCGGCTTCGGTCACGGAGGCCGTGGACTCGGAGAAATCCCCGCCGCCGCTCCCGCAGCCCCAGCCCAGGGAGTCACCACACGTCGTTTCAATCTTGAGCCCGATGTAACACACCGTGTCGCAGGGCGCTTCGAGACAGGCGCCGATGCCGCATTGGGGGGCCGGCAGGGCAAAAGCCGCCGTGGGGGCCAGCAACAGGACAGTCGAGACCGCCAGCAGGGACTTCACCCGCATGCGCATGTGCGCCCCTCGTGAGGGAATCGCGCGAACACCGTGAACCTGTTTCCCAGACAAGTAAATGGATGTCATTGGAGGGTTCGGAGTCACCCGGGGTCGGAGTTTGTTATTGGGGGGCTTTCCTGCGTGGCGGTGCGGCGCCTTGTGTCGCGGCCGGTATCGGCGTCTGCGGACTGTCGCGCTGCGCCAGGAGCCAATCACAGAAGAGGCGCGCGGCCGGGCGCAGCCGCCGGTGCGCGGGATACACCACGAAGTAGCTGGCGCGGGTGGGCACGATGGGGCCGGGCAGCCGGATGAGGCGGTTGTCCGCGAAGTAGGGCGTGACGATCTTCTCTCGGGCCAGCGCCGCGCCCAGGCCCTGCACCGCGGCCATCAGCGCGCCGGTGGTGTCGCTGAAGCTGTAGCGCTCCTCGACGCGCACCCCGCGCACGTCCGCCGAGCGGAACCAGTCCTGCCAGCCCTGGCGGGTCAGGTCCGCGATGAGCGGGAGCTTCGCCACGTCCGCCGCCTCACGAACGTGCTCAATGCCCGCGAGCTTCGGAGACGCCACGGGGAACAGGGCGTCGTCCATCAGGGGATGCGCGCTGAGGCCCGGCCAGGGAGGCTGGCCGTAGCGGATGCCCAGGTCCGGCCCGCCCTCGTCGAAGCGGGTGAGCGCCATCTCCGTGTCCACGTGGATCCGGACGCGCGGGTGCAGGGCCGTGAAGCCCGGCATGCGCGGCAGCAGCCACGCGTAGGTCAGCGAGTGCACGGTGGTGACGCGCACCACGGCGTCCTCGTCCCGCGAGTGCTTGAGTCCCCCGAGCACGTTGTCCATGTCCGACAGCGCGGTGCTGGCGGCGTCCGCGAGCTGGCGTCCCTCGGCCGTCAGCGCCACGCCCCGGGCATGCCGCTGGAACAGCACGACGCCCAGCCGGTCCTCCAGCTTGCGGACGTGGTGGCTGACCGCGCTGGCGGTCAGGTGCAGCTCCTCCGCCGCGCGGGCGAAGTTCTGGTGGCGGGCGGCGGACTCGAAGGCCGCCAGTGCGGGGAGCAGGTCGGTGCGCAGGGTCATGGGCCGAGCCTCAAATCTGGCTCATGTCTGACACGGAAACGATGCGCTTGTGAAGCGGGGGTTCCGGCGTGAAGAAAGGACCAGACAGAAGTCTGATTCCTTCCTCGCACGAGGGGGCCGCCATGAGCGCTTCCGGTCTTACCCATCCGCAGGTCGTGTCTCCAACCTTCAACCGGGCGTGGCTCACGCCCCTGGAACTGGGCGGGCTGGCCGCCATCTGGGGCGCGTCCTTCCTGTTCATGCGCATCGCGGCGCCGGCCTTCGGTCCGGTGCCCCTGGTGGAGCTGCGGCTGGTGCTGGGCGCGGCGGTGCTGATGCCCTTCCTCTGGCGCGCGCGCTCGGCGATCCGCCCCGCGCTGTGGCCCCGGCTGGCGCTGGTGGGCCTGGTCAACGCGGCGATCCCCTTCTCGTTGTTCGCCTGGGCCGCGCGGCAGGCCCCCGCGGGCGTCGGGGCCATCACCAACAGCATGGCGGTGCTGTTCACCGCGCTGGTGGCGTTCGTGTTCTACGGCGAGCGCATCGGGGCCCAGCGCGCGGTGGCGCTGCTCGCGGGCTTCGCCGGGGTGGTGGTGCTGGCCAGTGGCAAGGCCGCGGGCACGAGCGTCGCCTGGGCCGCGGCGGCGGGGACCACGGCCGCGTTCCTCTACGGCATCGGCGCGAACCTGGTGCGCCGCCACCTCACCGGATTGCCGGCCGCCGCGGTCGCCGCCGCCACGCTGTCCTGCGGCGCGGTGTTGATGCTGCCCTTCGCGGTGGCCACGTGGCCCTCGGAGCCCATCGCCGTGCGGCCCTGGCTGGCGGCGGCGGCCCTGGGCATGGTCTGCACCGGCCTTGCGTACGCGGTGTTCTACCGACTCATCCAGCGCATCGGGGCGGCGCGCGCCGTCGTCGTCACCTACCTGGTGCCGCTGTTCGCGGTGGCCTGGGCCTGGCTGCTGCTGGGCGAGCCGCTGACGCCCACCATGCTGGTGGCGGGCACGCTCATCCTGGGCAGCGTGGCGCTGGGGCAGCCACCGAAGGCGAAGTGAGGCGTCAGGCCCGCTCGAACTTCCAGATGCGGTAGCCGTCGCGGACCGTGTGCATGAACCGCCGGACGATGAACGCCGGGCCGCGCTTCCCGGCCAGTTCCAGCGAGCGCAGGGGGACGGAGGTGGAGGACGTGGCCGTGTAGCCCGCCTCCAGGAAGGTGCTCTCCGGCGCGTCCGTCATGTCCTGGAAGGACGCGCCCATGCTGACGAGCACCGCGTGCAGGTCGCGGCTGTACTCGCGCTGGAAGGTGGCGCTCATCAGGTCGCAATACACGGCGTGATGAGGGAATGCGTTCCGGAGCACCGCGAGCATGTCCTGGCGCTGCGCGTTCGACAGGTACATGAGCACGCCTTCGATGATGACGTGCGTGCGCCGCGAGTCCTGGTAGGGCGCGAGCTTCCGCGCGAGTGACTCCGCTCCGAAGTCGATGGAGAGACGCTCCAGCGGATTGCGGGCCTCCGTCACCGGCAGCTTCGCGTCCTTGAGGGTGATGATGGCGGGCTCGTCCACCTCCAGCCACCGGCCTCCGCGGAGCCGGTAGGCCCGCGTGTCGAAGCCCGCGCCCAGCACCACCACCCGCGCGTCGGGAGCCTTGTCCAGCTCCTCCTGCACCAGCGCGTCGATGATCTGGTGCCGCGCGGCGTTGCTCGCGTTGGCCTCGCGGAAGGACTGGAAGCGCTCCCAGACCTGGCGCGCATCGTCGTCCATGAAGCGGGCGGCGAAGGTGTCGCCACACAGGGGCCGGGGCTTGCGTGCATCCTCCGCCCGGCAGGCCAGGGTGTAGTAGGCGGTCTTCGAGATGGCATTGGCCATGGATGGCGCTCCTTGAAACCTGCTCGCAGCTTGCATGAGATACGCGCATTCTCGAAAGGTTGGTCACGATGCGATTCGTGATGGCGCTGGGCGTGGTCGCGTTGGGCGCGGGCTGTGCGCACTCCCCGAGGGCGGCGGATGCGGCGGCGCCGGACCCGGCGTCACGGGCGCGGCAGCTTTCGGCGGAGGCGGAGCAGGCCTATGACTCGCTGGACTTCGAGCGGTGCGCGGAGCGGTTCCGCGCCTCCGGTGAGGTGGCCGGGGAAGGGCCGGACCGCTCGGAGTCCTTCTATCGCGCCGCGGGATGCGCCTCGCTCGCGGGCCATGCGGACGCGGCCGTGGAGGTGCTGAAGCGGGCGGTCCAGGCTGGCTACTACGACGCGGATCATCTGGAGTACGACCCGGAGCTGGCGGCGCTGCACCCGCTGCCCGCGTGGAGCGGCATCGTCGCGGAGGCCCGCGCCAATCTGGCCAAAGCGCCCGAGGCGCCCTTCATGACGATGACGCTCATGGGGGTGGATGCCTTCGGTTCGCGGAAGGTGGACCGGGAGACGGTCCAGCGGCTGATGGGGTTGGAGGTGGGCAAGCCCGTCGTGCACAGCGCCGCGATCTTCAAGCAGAAGGAGGCGGCGCTGCGTGAGCAGTACGGCCTCGCCTTCGCCCGCGCGTCCATGTCCATCTACTTCGCCGAGGAGCGCAAGGGCACCGCCTTCGTGGTGATGGACATGGTGGACGCCGAGGACGCGAGCCGGTTGCGCTTCCTCCCCGAGCCCAAGGGACACCCCACGGATCCGGAAGGACTGCTTGCCCGGTGGAGCGACTATGTGGAGCGCCTGCAGCAGCTCCAGATGCAGGGGAAGCTGTCTGAAGACTCCAGCTGCAAGAAGGTCGCGCATTGCATCGGTGGGTTCGGCCATCCGGACCTCGCGCCCTTCGAGCCGGAGTTCCTCGCGAAGGTGCCAGGGCAGCTGGACGCGCTGACCGCCGTCCTGCGAGAGGAGGCGGACCCGGAGAAGCGGGTCTCGGCGGCATACCTGCTGGCCTACGCCCCCACGGTCGAGGAGACCGCGCAACGGCTGCAGCCCTTCATCCGCGATTCGCAGTCCTCCGTGCGCAACAGCGTGCTGCGCGTGCTGACGGCCACGCAGGAAGCCGCGACGAAGCCCCTGGTGGACGTGGCCACGGTGGCGGACGCGGTGGCGATGCCGACGGCGACCGACCGCAACAAGGCGACGTACCTCCTCTCCTACCTGCTGGAGGACCTTTCACCGGAGGTGCTGAAGGCGCACCGTGCCGGGCTGCTCCGCCAGCTGGGAGAACGGCTGGTGGAGATGTCCGCGCTCACATTGCCCATCAACCGCGATCCCGCGGTCCTGGTGCTGAAGCATCTCTCCGGTGAGAAGTACGAGACCGCCGACGAGTGGCGTGCGTGGCTCGCGCGTCAGCCGAAGACGGCAGGGTAGGGGACCGCTCAGTCCCCGACGATGACGGAGACCTGCGTGGAGAACTGCCGCACGACGCAGTCCTCCGCGCTCCCGTCCTCCCACGCCAGCATCGCGAACTCGGCCGGCGTATCCAGCGCGACGATGGGGTGGTGCCACACGCCCCGGTGGTAGTTCACGCCCTGGCCGGGGCCGCAGACGAACGCGACGAGCCCCTCCAGGTCGGGCCCGCCCGAAGGCGCGGTGGGCGCGACGCACACCAGGAAGCGCGAGCAGCGCATGGGCAGGAACGCCTGGCTCGACTGGGGATGGTGTTCGAGCAGCTTCACGGTGAAGGGAAGTGGCTGCGGCACGGAACGGAACACCGCGAGGTTCGGCTTCGCGCCCGGCCGGCCATTCTCCAGCCGGGCCGACCAGTCAAAGCGCACCGCGGTGCCCTGGTTCGCCGACGCGCCGCTCTTGAGTCCGGCGGACACGACGTCGCCAAAGGGCGCGAAGCCTTCCGGCGTCAGGGGCAGGGCGACGATGGAGCGGAGCGGGGCGGAAGCGTCCTTCATGGGGGGACTATATGCGGTATGCGTCGCACGGATGCCGTGACTGCCTGACGGCTATGGCTCTTGGATTCAAACAGTGGACTTCGCCTCTTCAATCTCCTTGAGCGTTCGGCCCTTTGCATCACGCCAAGCCGTGCGCCCGTTAACAGCATTTCCGCTGATGACATTTGCTGCAGCACTGGCACTACTGAAGAGCACATTCTCCTTGAAGCGGAGGAGGTCTCCCTCCGGAACAAGTTGCCTTGCTTCCAGGAGTGCTTCGCGAAGAGCTTGGTATGCACCCATGCTTACATTGACTTGCGAGAGTGCAGTAGAGCCCTGAAGGACGACGATCCCCTCATCCGTAATCCGTGCTCGAGCCACAGCGGACTTGATTGTGTATGTTAGTGTGGCGGCGTCACTCCCCGAATTTGCCGCTAACGCAGCTGTTTCAATGAGAGGTTCAAGAAGCCTGTGCCCCAGCGCACCCAGCAGCAGCCGGAGATGACCCAAAAACTCCTCCATGGCGTCGCGGTCTGGGCGAGGAAGGCCCGCGGGTGTGGGCTGGTTTCCGTTCTTGACCTCATATCGCTTGGCCGTTCTTGCGAGTTCGAGGAGTCGGGATTCCAGGTATCGTATGTGAGACTTCGTGAGATTCTCGTCCTTGCTTGTGAAGACGATGGCCTCCTGCCAGAACTCCTTACTGATGTGTTGCTGGAGCCGGTCAGCGACGCTCTCGGATTCTCCGATGTATACCTCGCGAGTCGCTAGGGTCTCTGCTCCAACGAGGAAGTAGACCCCGGGACGCCCGAGTTCCGCTGTCCAGCTCATCAATCCCGCAAGCCGGTTTCTGGGGAAGAGGATGGCCTGTCCGGTCCAATTGACGATCTCCGCATACCGGATGCCGGTCACGTCACCTTCATCCAGAAAGATCCGGATGCTCTTGCCTAGCGCCATGGATGGATACTACCGCGTACCTAGGGACTTCTCCTCGGGGCTGCTGACCAGGGAAGGGTCAACTTCCAGCCGCCTCCGCCCGATAACCCCATATGTCCAAGGTCTCCTCCAGGCCCGCCTCGTCCCCCGTGCCGTCCGCCGTCCGCACGGAGGCCTCCGCGGCGCCGCGCGCCACCAACGCGGTCCGGCAGCAGACGCCCTACCAGGTCGCGGACGGGCTGGATGTGTCGAAGGCCGGAACGCGGCCTCCGGTGTCCCTGGACGTCCCCACGCCGCGACAGGCCCAGGCCGTCACCGGCAGGGACGGGCGCGCTCCGGACGGCAAGCGCGCCATCCGCGTGGAGACGGGCGTCGCCGACGGGCCCTGGGGCAGCACGGTGCACCAGTACATCGAGATCCGCGTCAAGCCGCTGGACCTGGGCATCGCTCCGGGGCAGCTCCAGTCGGAGCTGGACCGCGCCTCGGCGGAGAAACTCGCGGATGACGAGAAGGCCTATGGCGCGGACATGCGGGCCGCGGGCTATTCGTCGCTCCAGGAGTGGTCGGAGGACCGGGGCTATTACGGCTCCCCCTCGCACGTCGCCTGGGCGGAGGCCGCCAGCGCCCGCACCGGCGGCCAGATTCCCGCCGAATGGTGGATGCGCTTCGACCCCTTCGGCGGCACCGCCGGCAACGGTCCCAACATCCTCCCCACCGGTGAATACCCCGGGCTCGCGAGCCGCATCGCCATGTGCCACGACACGGACTGGGACCTGGGCCGCTACTTCGGCGCGGGCCCCCTGCGCCAGCTCCAGGGCGCGGAGAACGCCCAGGACCTGGGGCCGCTCGGGCTGGATCCCCGCCTGGGCGGAGAGCTCTACACCTTCGGTCACGCCGACTGGGACGTGACCTACGGCGAAGAGGTCCAGCGCTCCGGCGGCTGAAGTCCCCGGGTCCCACCCCACCCAAGGTTGTCCGGATTCAAGGAGAGCGCGTCTCTTTCTTGACATCACGCGTCTACGCCTTTAGAGGAAGTGAAAATGAGAATGCTTATCATTTTCATGTCCGGGTCCCCGTCCCGGCTGAAACGGACAGGCGCTCATCTCCCCCACTCGAAGAGGCCATTGCCGATGAAGCATCTGTTTGCCTTGCGTTCCTTGCGACTCTCCACCGCGGCGATCGCCCTGTCCCTGTTCGTGGGCTGCGGCGACGAGGAAGAGGAAGGAACTGACGGTCCGTTGTACGCCATCACCACCCAGATGCTCGCGGAGGATCCCTCCGACAGCTACGTCCTGGTGACGCCGGACGCGGAGAAGGCCGCGTCGCTGTCGCTGGACGGCGCCATCAAGATCCCCGGCCGCGCGCTGGGCGTGGGCATCCCGAAGACCGGCTCCGTCTACGTGGTGAGCGACGCGAGCGCGACGGTGACCCGCTACACGCTGAACAGCGCCGGCAAGCTGGAGGCCGCGGGCACGGTGAGCTTCGCGTCCCAGGGTGTCACGTCGCTGGGCGAGTACCAGGCCAACTTCCAGTTCGTCTCCGCGACGAAGGCGTACTTCTTCGACGGCAACGCCGCGAAGATCGTCATCTGGAATCCCACGGAGATGACCGTGACGGGCACCCGCCCGCTGGACGCGCTGGTCATCAAGAACACGGTCATGGCGTTCTCCGGCGCGGTCGTGCAGACCGGCGGTCAGATCATCATGCCCGTGGGCTGGAGGCCGTTGGAGGGCAACAGCGTCACGAAGATGGCGGGCGTGGTCGCCATCGACACGGCGACGGACGTCGTCTCGCTCGCGACGGACGACCGCTGCGGCTACACGCACGACGCCGCGCTCGGCACCGACGGCAAGGTGTACATCGCGACGGAGGCGTACGGCGCGGCATCGCGCCGGGTGGTGGGGGCTGAATCGCCGGAGCCCTGCCTGCTCCGGTTCGATCTCCAGACGCGTGACTTCGACAAGACCTTCTACCGCTCGCTGGCGGACCTGGTGGGCGGTGGCACCGCGGGCGCGCTCATCCCCAGCCACACGCCGGGAACGGCCTACGTGCGCGTGCTCGACGAGAGCATCACCCCGGTGTCGGAGGGTTCGCATCCGCGCACGCTCGCGAGCGGCACCGGCTGGCAGTGGTGGGAGCTGAAGCTGGACACGCTGACCGCGACGCGGAAGGCCGACTTCCCGTCCACCTCCGGCAGCGTCTTCCTCTTCGAGTCGGAGAACCAGACGCTCTACACCGAGTTCGGCGCCGGTGCCTCCTCCACCACCTTCCGGGTGCTGGGCGACAACGGCAAGGCCACGGTGAAGACGCCCGGTCTGTCCTTCTCCTTCCTCCAGCTGCGCTAGTCAGGACACGACATCATGTACGGGAATTCGATGCGTCAGTGGGTTCGCGGCGCGGGCGTGGTTGTCATTGCGATGCTGGGGGCGACGCCTGCCTTCGCCACCAGCACGGGCATCAGCGGCAACTCCGGCAAGGACACGCAGACCTGCAACACGTGCCACAACGGCGGTACGGCGCCCACCGTGGAGATTGAAGGTCCCTCGACCCTGGAGAAGGGGGCCACCGGCCAGTACACCTTCATCATCCGGGGCGGCGCCGCGATGACGGGCGGCGTGGGCATCGCCGTGGACAACACGGAGGCCAGCCTCCAGGCCGGCACCGGGATGAAGAAGCTGGGCGCCGAGCTGTCCCACTCCGCACCCCAGGCCTTCACGGGCACGGAGCTGCGTTTCAACTTCTCCCTGGTGGCGCCCGCCACGGACGTCACGCTCAACCTCTTCGGCGCGGGCAACTCGGCGAACGCGGACCAGAAGAGCAGCGGCGACCGCGCCGCCGCGACGAAGCTGAGCATCAAGGTGGGCAATGGCACGCCCGTGGTGGAGGATCCGGGCCCGGATGACGGCGATGACTCCGGTGGCTGCACCGCCGCGAGCAGCGCCCCGGTCTGGGCGCTCGCGCTGGCGGGGCTGCCGCTAACCGTGCGCCGCCGCCGCCGGAGCTGAAGCACCCGCTGAAGTCCTGAAGCATGAGGCCCCTTTCCCGCGCGAGCAGGGAAGGGGCCTTGTGCCATCAGTCCGCGAAGGAGTTGGGCGCCTTGCTGAACCCCGCCTTCGCGTGGTGCGTCAGCCGCTCCGAGCGCGAGGCGTTCTCCAGCGCGGCGATGATGGCCTTCTCCGCGTCCGGCCCCCACTCCTTCACCTTGGCGGGGTCCACGCCCTTGTCCTTCACGTACTTCTCCAGCGCGGCCTTGGCGACCTTCGCGCCCGTTCCCGCGTTGATGGCGAGGTCGGCCATGATGGCATTGCCATATTCACTGGTGACGACGTCCTTGAGCTTCAGCTTCGCCGTCTTGGCCTGGCCGTCGCCGTCCCTGCCCGTCACGGACACCGTCGTGTTGCGGGCGCCGGAGATCTTCCCCTCACTGGCGAACCGGACCTGAGCCGCCTGCATGGCCGGGTCGGCGCCCGCGGCCATGAAGACCGCCGCCAGCTTCACGTCGGTGCGGATGGCCTCGGCGGCCGCGACGCCCTTGAGCACCGTGCCATCCGGGCGGGTGAGCACCACGCCCTTGGCGTCGATGTCGATGCCGAACTTGCCGAAGTGCTTGTCGTACTGCGCGGGGTCGTTCTTCTTCAGGTCCCGCATGACCTCGGCGAGCGAGCCGTTGCCGTCACTGCCGAGCGTCCACTGGGCGAAGCCCCATGAGACGCGGCCGATGTCCCAGGTGTTGACCTTGCTGAAGGTGCCCTCCAGGCCGGAGATGGAGCCGAGGATCTTCTGCCGGTCCTCGCTGATGCCGCTCTTCTCCAGCTGGGAGGTCACCTGGGCCTCCGAGTCACCCGACACGGCGCCGCCATCCACGGCGTTCCACGCGTTCGTGTACGGGGTCTCACGGCCATCCCGCATGCGCACGGTGACCCCATTCACCGTGACATCCGAACGGGTCTGCGGCACGCCGACCATGGGCTGATACCCGTCGATCCGGGCGATCAGGCCGTCCTTCACGGACTTCAACCGGGCCTGCGCGTCGGTGACCTTCGCCTTCGCCGTGTCGAGCGCGGTCTTCTGGGCTTGCCGGAGCTTCTCCGCCTCGGCGGGATCCTTCGGAACCTTCGCCTTCGCCTGCTGCTTCTCCAGCTTGGAGAGTGCGCGTTCGGCGACCTTCACCTCCGCGGTGGCACTGCGGAGGGACGGGTTCGTCGCGAGGTGCTTCTCCTCCTTCATCCACGCCTTGAGCTTCTCTCCCTGCGCCTGGACTTCCTGATCCGCGGCCTTGAGCTTCTCTTGCGCGGCCTTCTTCGCGGGCTCGGTGGTGGCCGAGGTGACGGCCGCCTGGGCCTTGTTGCGCGCCTCCACGGCCTTCTTCAGCGGGTTGTAGATGTGCGCCTTCGGCGGCTTCCACTTCGCGATGTTGCGAGGAATGAGGTCGTTGAGCTCGACGGCGTTCCCGCGCTGGAGGGTGCCCTCGTCCTTGGTCTTCACCTGGATGGCATCGAGGTTCTTCTGGATGTCGCTCGCGGTGGCGGCCGGGACGGTCGTGGTCGCAGCGGCCTTGGCCGAAGCCTGCACCGGCGCGGCGGAGGTGGCGGTGGATGTGGCGGGCCCCTTCTGCCCGAGTGCCGTGAGCGCGCGCTTCAGGTCCGCGCCTTCCAGTTCGAGGTTGAGCGCGTCCTCCAGCGGGGTGCCGGTCAGCTTCTCGTACTTCTCCGCCACCTGCTTGAGCTGGGACGGGTCCAGGCCCTCCAGCGCCTGGAAGACCGCGGCCTCGTCGGTGCCCCAGATGTCATCCATCGCCGTCTTGAGCTTCGCCGCAGCGGCGTCCACGGCGCTGGTGGGGGCCGAACGCTTCGTGGCCCCCGCCGAGGCGGACAGCGGGTTGAAGGAGAAGCCCTGGTGGGAGGGCGGACGTCCGCGGATCTGCTCGGCCAGCCGCTTGAGCGTCGCGCCCGAAGCGCCGCCCGCGACGGCCTTGAGGAGGAAGGTGCGTTCCGCGTCCGCGTCGGAGCGGGGGGAGGCCTTGGTGCTGACGCCCGCCTTCGACAGCAGGGCCGACAGGTCCTTCTGCTGCGCGGGGCTGAGTCCGCCCAGCGCGGTGGCGATCGCGCCCGCGTCGGACGGGGGCATGCCGCTGGAGAGTGCCTTCAGCAACGCCTGTCGCGTGGGCCCATCCGGGAGGGCGGAGAGCTGCTGCTCCATCTTCCGCTGCGCCGGAGCCTTCGCGCCCGCGGCGACCGGAGCGGCCATGGCGGAGGCGGAGCTGGTGCGGCGTGAGGACGCCACGGTCGCGGCGGAGGGCGCCTGCGTGAGAGGCGTGTCCACACTCGCGACGGACGTCGTCTTCGGGCCAGGGGAACCGGAGATCTTGACCATGAGGTCTCCAGCCTAACGCACCCCCCGTGCGACAGACATCGGGGGGCCGGAAAGCCGGGCAGGGGAGGGACGCCTGCCCGGCTGCCGAAGCCGGTTACTTCGCGGCGACGGTGGACTCGCCCAGGATGTTGAAGGTGCTGGCGGCCGCCTTCACGTCGATGGAGGAGAAGCCGGTGTACGGGTAGTGGCCGTCGCCGATCTCCTCGACGATCTCCAGGAAGTCGCCGCTGACGGGCTTGCCATTCACGTCCAGCGTGAAGGCATCACCGGTGCCGCGGAAGCTCCAGATGCAGGCGCCCGCGCCGATGCGGTCGAACATGCTCGTGGAGCTGTGGTTCTTGAAGCCGAAGTCGAGCCGCGTGAGCCCGATGTGGATCTGGTACCACTGCGAGCCGACGCCGTAGTCCTGCTCGAAGTAGTGCGAGTGCATCAGGCTGTTGCCCCGCCACAGGTTGACGGTGAACGGCGAACCACCGGCCCGGCCCGTGAAGGAGGGCGTCATGGTCACCTGGTCGCGCTCCTTGCCGGGCTGGACGCTGATCGCGCTGACCACCTGGTCGCCGTCACGGGCCGCGAGCGTGAAGCCCTGGCCCAGCGCGCCAACCCCGCCGAGCTCCGTCTTCAGCACCCAGTCCGTCGCGCGAGGGAACTCGCTGGAGAAGCCGTCCGTCTTCACGCTCGTCAGGCTGGACACCGCGATGCTCTTCCCGGTGTTCGTGAGCTTCGCGCGGCCCGTCGCGCAGTTCTTGATGCCCTCGAAGCCCTGGATGCACGTCAGTCCGGCCTTCGCTTCCTGCGTCGCGAGGGAATCACCTTCGGCCGCCGCCGGCTCTTCACCCTGGCAACCCGCGGCCGTCACGCTCAGGAGCGCGGCCGCCAGCAGGCGGCCCGTCAGCTTCATCATCATGGAGAGATCTCTCGTTGGTGGGGGATGACTGCATGCCGGTCCCGGTGAAGCCCGGCGCGGACCGTTCATGCACCCACCGAGCCACACCTCCACCCGGAGGCACCTCCTCTCAGCGCAGCCTGGCGACACCGGGCCGAGTGGCGCGCGAGGTCACAGATGCGTGCGCCCCCGTAACCCGTCGTGTCACACGGGAGCGGAGGGAGCGGGCGCAGGACTGCTGGTTTCCATTCCAGGGGGCACCCGAGGGCCGCGGTGGCCGGCAAGGAGAAGGGCCGGAAGCACGCGGCGCACTCCGCCTCCTTCCTGACATCCCGAGCACCAGTCTCCACCGTGGGGGAAGGAGGCAGAGACTGTCATGGCGCAGGGATATTCCATCAACATTGGCTTGAACGCGGTGGATCCGAAGCACTACGCGGGTTGGGATGGCCAGCTGCAGGCGTGCGAAGCGGACGCCGAGGACATGATCAGCATCGCGAAGGCGCAGGAATTCAGCCGCGTCCGCCCCTTCCTCACGAAGGACGCCACGCGCGCGGCCGTGCTCGCGGAGCTGGGCGAGGCGGCGTCGGTCCTCCAGGCCGGAGACCTGTTGTTGTTCACCTACTCGGGGCACGGCGGCCAGCTCCCCGACATGAATGGAGAGGAGGACGACGGCCTGGATGAGACGTGGTGTCTGTATGACGGGGAGCTCGTCGACGATGAAATCTACCAGGCGATGTCGAAGCTCAAGGCCGGCGTGCGGGTCTTCATGCTCTCCGACAGCTGCCACAGCGGCTCGGTGAGCAGTGTGGCCTATGCGGCCCTGCGCTCCAGCGGCAGCCTGCAGTTGCTGGCGGATTCCATGCGGAGCACGGAGCCCGCGGAGCGGCGGTTCAAGGAGATGCCGCGGGGCATCGAGCAGCGCACGTATCGCGAGAACAAGGCGATGTACGACGCCATCTTGAAGGGACTGCCCAAGGAGGACCCGAGGCTTGCGCTCAAGGCCACGGTGCTGCTCATCTCCGGCTGCCAGGACAACCAGCTCTCCAGCGACGGCGCCTACAACGGCCTCTTCACGGCCAACCTGCTGCGCGTCTGGAATGGCGGGAAGTTCAAGGCCAGCTACCCGACGTTCCACCGCCGCATCCTGAAGACCATGCCCCCCATCCAGTCCCCGGCGTACTCCGTCATCGGAGTCCCCAGCCGCGAGTTCGAGCGGCAGGTCCCGTTCAAGGTGGGCTGAAGCGACAAGGCCGCCATGCCACGGACCCCGGTGGCATGGCTGGGACAGCCGGTTTCCTTGCAATGCCAGCGAATGCCTGGACGGCCCCTGGCTCGCACTGGTGGTGCGTCATCGTATAGGATGGCGTCACCAGGGTGGGGGGCGTATGTCAATCCAGCGAATTGCTCAGGCAATCCAAAAGAAGCAGTGCATCCTATTTCTGGGCGCGGGCATTCATGCGCCTCCTCCCGACGGTTCGGGCCAGTCCTATCCCCCGGCGGCTCGTCCGCCATTGGGGGGAGAGCTTTCCCGGAGGCTGGCCCAGGCAAGTTCCTACGACACCGCATACCCTGGGAAGGACACCAGCCATCTCCAACGGGTTGCCTGGCATTGCGAACATTCGCTTGGGCGCAATGCATTGGTCGCAGCCATCCGCAAGGAGGTTGATGAGGGCAAGACCCCTTCGCCACTGCTCAAGCTGCTCGCGGAGCTCGACTTCCCGCTGATTGTTACGACCAACTACGACAACCTGCTTGAGCGGGCACTGTTCGCCGCGAACAAGTCTCCTCGGGTCAGTATCTACAAGCCCGATGCAACCCAGCACACGGATGATCTGGACTCGGACCCGGATCCTTCGAATCCGTTCCTGGTCAAGATTCACGGGGACATCAGCAGGCCCGAGTCGCTGGTCGTCACGGACGAGGACTACATCCACTTCGTCATGCGGATGCGGGATAAAGATCAGTTCAACCCCATCCCAGAAACGTTGCAGTATCACCTGCGGCGCTGGCCCGTGCTCTTCGTGGGCTACAGCCTGCTGGACTACAATCTCCGCCTCCTGTTCCGGACGCTGCGGTGGTCGGCTGACAAGGCGAGGATTCCAGACTCATTCTCCATCGATAAGTACCCGGACACGCTCGTCAAATCACTCTACGACGATCAGTTGAGGCTGGTCCGCTTCGTGGTCGACGACCTTTGGGCCTTCATTCCCGCGCTGCATGGCCAGGTCACGAGCCAGATGAAGGGGGCCGCATGAGCCTCCCCGATCTTGAAGTGCTCCCAGCGCGGCCGGCCGTGCCGGAGCCGTCTGTCGAAGCCGCATTCCCCAGGCAAGAGCTGCCTGCCGTGCCCTACCGGGGCATCGAGCCCTTCCGCTACGAGGACAGGCATCTCTTCTTCGGACGGAGGAAGGAGATCTGGAAGCTGGTGCGTGCGATCACCATCTACCGTGGCTTCCTTCTGTACGGAGAGTCCGGCGCGGGGAAGTCCTCGCTCATCAACGCGGGGCTCATTCCAGCACTGAAGGAGGAGGGCTACCTTCCCTATCGCGTCAGGCTCCAGCCTCAGGCTGACGGCGAGTTCGTGTTCGAGCGCATCGTCGTCCGGTCCTCTGGAACTCCAGAGTACCTCCCCACGCTCTTCCCAGGAACGGAAGGAGAGGAGCGTCACGTGGCGTCGCTCACGGAACTGGAGCGGCTGCTCAAGGAGGAGGGCAGGACGCAAACGCCGGTTCTCATCTTCGATCAGTTCGAGGAACTGATCACACTGTTCGAAGCCGCTCCATCGAGTTGCGGCGAGACTTCAGGGGCGCTCCAGCAGAAGATCTGCGCGTTCCTGGTGCGGATGCTTCGCGACCACGCGACTTCCGTGAAGCTGTTGTTTGCTTTTCGAGAGGACTACTTCGCGAAGCTGAGGGTGCTGCTGTCGGATCATCCTGCCTTGGTGGACCACTTCTTTCGCCTGGAACCCTTGCAGGCGGATTCGTTGGCCTCTGTCATCCGTGGGCCCTTTACGGACTCACGAATCCCCAAGGGACACTTCCAGGAGAAGATCTCGCAGTCGCTCGCAGAGCGGCTGATGCAAGACCTCGTGGCGCGATCTCCCGATGGCCGGCCGAAGCTGTCGGAGGTCCAGGTGGCGTGCCTGCAGCTCTGGCACGCCAGCAATCCAGAAGAGCACTTTGCCCGTCGTGGCATCCAGGGGTTGCTCACGGACTACCTGGAGCAGGGGCTGGAAGGCATCTCCGCGAAGCGGCGAGATGTCGCGAAGGCCATTCTGGCCGCGTTGGTGACGCCGGCCCGGACTCGCAACGTGGTGTCCCAGTCGAGTCTCGTTCAAGGCGTGAGCAACGCCGAAAAGGTGCCACAGGACGATGTGCAGCAGGTCCTGGCACAGCTCGAGACCGGCACCCGCGTCGTTCAACACGAACTGCGCCGCACCGAGCGATGCTACGAGCTCGTCAGTGAGTTCCTCATTGATTGGATTCTCGATGAAGACGCGCAGCGGCTCGCCCAGCGTCGTTGGAGGAAGCGTTTCCGATTGGCCGTGGCCATCGGGTCCGCGACCTCGGTCACGGTGATCGCAGTGTGGTGGTTGGTCGTCGGCGTTGAAGCGGTTGCGAGAGCTGGAGTTCTCCTCGCGAGGGCGGAGATGAATCAGGCGCAGCTGGAGGTGCTAGAGGCGAAGGCGCGCCTGCAGAAGTCCGAGTCCGAGTTCATGGCGCGGGAGCAGGTGCTTGAAGGTGAAATCAAGACGCAGAGAGCCTTGAACACGACACAGGCAGAAGTGATCGCGTCAACGACGAAGTCCCGCAACAATGCATGGGTCGAGAATGCAAAGCTCACCAATGAGAAGAGTGACCTGGGGGCGAAGCTTCATGACACCCAGATCGGCTTGGAGACGGTCAAGACGGAGCGGGAGATCCTGACTACGCAACTCCTGGAGACGAAAAAGACACTCCAGGAGACCCAGGAGGAATCGGCGCGCTTCAAAAAGGAGCGGGATGACGCCAACTCGCAACTCCATACGACCCGGAAGGCACTCCAGGAGGCCCAAACCGAACGGGAGCAAGTCAACACGGACCTTGTGAATGTCAGGAACGAAAAGGTGGCCTGCGATTCGCAACTGACAGAAGCACGGCAGCGCTTGCAAAGCTGCAAGCCGTAGAATGGCGCTCCGCTTGTTCCCAGGGACGCCGGGACCTTCCTTGGGCCCGCCGGAGAAATGGGAACCGGGGCTGCTGTCTCATCGGGCTGCCCTCGATTCCGGAAGGGAGTCTTCACGCCATGTTCGGCACCGGTGTGAAGGTCGAAGTCCACAGGAGCGAACTCCTCACTTCTCAACCCTCTGACATTTCGGAACCACAATGCGTAGACCCTCATCCATGCATCCGCTCTCCGTACCCGCAACCTTCATCGGCAGTGTTCAGCGCGCCGTGTCGACCCTTCCGCCTTCGTTTAGGGACAACCCCGGATTCACTGCGTGGTTTGCCGGCCGGATGCAGGCCGTAGCGAAGGAGCATGGGTTGCACTGCTACAACAAAGGGGCGATGCGGCCTTATGAGGTTCTGAATGTCGACCACGTCTTCGCCGAGAGCGACGCCTACGACAAATTCCCCCTGATTTCGGTAGAGCATGAGAACGGGGATCTGGGGTCGCGTGATGGGGAACTCCCAAACCCGAACTCGGGCGAGTACATCGAGTGGGCCATTTGGAAAGCTCTCGCGCTGCGCGTCGAGCTCTCGGTTGCCGTCGTGTATCCCTTCATTGACACCCGAAGCTCCTTCGAGTCAGTCATCGTGACAATGGTCGAGGGGTGGAAAAGCCAGCACGGCCAAACCGCCCCATTGCTCATCCTTGCTGGATGGTGGAGCCGCAATCCGTATGACCTGGCCTGCCGCCCGGAGCTGTACGAAGCCCTCATGCCATCGGACGCGGGGACGCTCAAGACCGTTGGCCGTATCCAGCTACCTGTGTGAGTGGCACACGGAGTAAGTACATGGCGACGGCTCACGTGGGCGTCAGTCGACGTACTCCTCGGTGTCGGCACCGTCGAGGTGCCGCACGCGAACCTTCGAGAGCAGTTCGAGTGGCATGAGCCGCGCGTTGACGCCCATCCGGTCGCGCGCGGGGTCGAGCGAGGCCCAATGTGAGACACAACCGCAGTGCGCGCACCGGTGGAAGGCAATCTTCTCCTCGCCCCACTGGTACGTGTCCTGGGCCGCCTCATGCGTCAGCACCCGGACCTGTCGCGGCGAGTAGTACGCCCACAGCACGCCGTAGCGGCGACAGATGGAGCAATTGCAGTCGGTGACTTCGGCCGGCTCTGACTGGACCTCGAGGGAGACACGGCCGCAGTGACAGGTGGCGAGGATCATCGCAGTCCGTACCAGCTCTTGAGCTCGGCTTCCACGGAAGCCCGCTCGGCGGCTGGGAAGGCCTGGCTGTAGATGAGCACCTCCGCCAGGTCCGCCTTTCCGTAGGCCTCGCTGAAATACGCCCCGACCTGCGCGAGGACCCAGGGCCCGGTCGTCTTGACCTTATGGCTCCCGGCGAGGTCGCCGTTCATGTGGATGTCGAGCGTGGTGCCGTCATAGCGGGCCGTCAGCAGATGATAGGCCCGCGTGTCCCCCACGGAGGTCCTCACGGCGGGCAGGTCGTTGCCCCTGCCCACGGCCAGCACTTCGCTGCCGTTCTCCCAGCGCAGCTGGTTGTTGGGGAGGTTGCCACCGGGCCCGAGGATCATGCTGAAGGTCTCGTCGCGCTCGTTGTTCTTCCCGACCACGAAGACGGTGAAGGCCTCCGGCTGGAGCGGGGTCTTCAAGTAGAGCGACTGCGCACCGTCGAAGCGCACCACCGGTAGGGCATTCAGCGCGGCGGCGATGAGCGCGGGCTGCTTCGGCGCGCTGTCCATGATGCCATCGCGGCCATGGCCACTCTGATCCAGCCATCGTGAAACCCGGCCCTGCTTGGCGACGACTCCCATGTCCGAGCGGAGCCAGAGCTCCAGCCCGTTCATCGGTATGTCGGCCCGCGCTTTCTCGGCTTGGGATGTCGTCTGTGAGACTTGCTTCACGCATCCACCAAGCAGGACCATGAACACAGCCAGGACCTGGAGCCTCTTCGTCATGGGGGCATCCTTTCGGAATCGCCGCCCGAACGTACTGTGGACACCGGCGGCACACCAAGCCCTGGGATATGCTTGTCCCCCGTCTCATCTGTCGTCCCGGAGGGGGCCATGAGGAGCCTTACCGTCATTCTGGGGTCGTGTTTGCTGCTCGGTGCGAGTCTTTCTCACGCGGAAGCCCCCGCGCCCGCGAATGCCGAGCGCGAGCTCCGAACGCTGCTCGCACGCTGCCTGGCGGGAACCGCGAAGTGCGAGGAACTCGACGGGTCTGGCAGCGCCAAGACAGACGAACTGCGACAGGTGACGAGGACCGCGAACGCGCTCATCGAGAAGCTCGGTCAGCAGGGCGGCGCGGAAGTGCTTCCACTTCTCCGGCAGCTGGATGCACGAGGCTCCTTCGAAGCGGCGTACGCGCGCGAGGCCCTCAAGACGCGATTGATGACCCAGGCACTCGCCACGCGTCCGTGCGCTCCCCCTTCCAACGAGGACGTCACCGGGGAACTGGCCCGCCTGGGCGACTTCGCGGCCCTTCGCGTCGAGGGCGGCAAGCTCGTCGCCGTGCGGCCCACGCCGAAGGAACTCGGGGACCTGGCCTACTTCCTCGTCGCGGTTCGTGACGCAGGCCCTCCGGTGGGAGAGACACAGGAGCCCGGTAGCGACTGGCGAAAGCCCGCGCAGTCCAATGCCTCACTTGATGCGGCCTATGCGGAGCTGAAGTCAGCCCGCCTCCAAGGTGACCTCCGGGGCATGGACGCCGCGGCACGGCGCTACCTGGTGCTGCTGGGCTATCCCGCCCCCCTGAAGGCAAGCGAGGAGAACACCTACGGTTGGCATGCCTCCCGCTACACGTTGGTGATGCGGGAGTGGGCCGAGGTGCAGGAGGAGCTCGGCGCGTTCGGTGAGGCCGCGGCCCTCTATCGCCGCGTCAGCCCGGGAGATGGCGCCTGCGGGACGGGATGGGACATCGCCCTGCAGGAACAGATTCTCGGGGTCATCCGCGCCACCGAGCAGCACGCGGGCTGCCGAGGCGTCGTTGCCGAGCGGCTCCTGGACGTCGACGACATGTCCCGCTTGAGCAATGCGCTGTCACCCTATGGGCCGGAGCGGCTGCGCGAGGCGGGCTTCGACCTCCCGAGGCTCTACCGGGGAGCCCTGGTGACACGTCACCGGGACATGCCTCCAGAGGAACTGCAGCGGGTGCTCTCCGCCGCTCCGGAGCCCTTGCGCACGGACGCCCTCCGGCGCCTCCAGGAGCGCGGGCCCGAGGCGTGGGAGAAGCAAGTGCTGGCGCTGGAGGGCTTCGCGGATGTCGGCCAGCGTGACGCGCTGGAACCGCTGTTCGTCCTGGCCGTCAGCTCCATGGGGGAGACGCAGCACCGTGCGGTTGCCGCGCTCAGTGACCTCGTGGAGCGGCCTCAGCGCGACCCCTGTGCGAAGAACGAACTCTTGGTGGGAGATGGCTTTGAATCCGACGGGAAGCGCTTCATCCACAAGCTCGGGGCGCAGTGCGCGACCGCGCTGAAACCGCGGGAGCGTGATGCGCTGGCGACACGCCTCCTGCCACTCCTCAAGTCGAAGGACGGGCAGACCCGCGAAGCCACGGTGAAAGCACTGGGCCGGCTCGGCTCGCCGCTGGCCATCCCCCGGTTGCGGCAACTGGACAAGGATCCGTACTCAGAGGGGTTCTACCTCTCCGACGACCAGACCCGGCAGATTCCCATCTATCGCGTCAGGGAAGCAGCGGCCGAAGCCCTGAAGCGGCTCCCGTGAGAAGTCAGCCGCGCGCGAACACAGCCGGCGCGGGGTCGTCGCTCCACAGCAACTCCAGCGACTTGCCGGTCAGCCGAGCGCGCAGGACCTCGTAGCCCTCCACCGAGAACAGCCCTTCCGTTGTCAGGGGCGTGAGCCGGACGGGAGCACGGCTTCCGCGGCGCAGCCACAGGGCACCGTCCTTCCAGGACACCTCATGCGGCCCGAAGCGGCCGGCCAGGGGCTTCAGGGCCTGCTGCGAGACGGAGACCGGATGCAGCACGGCCTCGACCGTCGTCTGCGCCCAGGTGTATTCAAAGCGGAGATCCGGGGAGAGACCAGGCGTCGCCAGCAGCCGCTTCAAGGCGCGGGACTGGGCGACCTGCAGGGCCTGCTCCGGAGGCGTCTCCACGTCGGGCGCGACGCCCACGCCCTCCCAGTTCGTCTGGCTGACTGCGTGGACCGGACGCCCATGCGAGACGCTGAGCACGAAGCAGGGCGCCACCGGCACGAGTGAGTTGTTGTTGGCGGCCCCCGCGGTCCTGGCGCCAATCAATTCGCCCAGCTTGAACTGCTGGACGTCATAGGCGAAGTCCTCGCCCGCCGAGCCCACCTGCGAATTGATCAGCACGTACAGGGGCTTGCCCATCAACCTCCCAGCGGGAAGGTGCTCCAGCGTCCGGGACTGCTCGGGGGGCTTGGAGCCGCCCTGGAAGGTCAAGAGCAGCACGTCTCCGTCGAGGAAGTGGCTGACCAGGTAGCGCACCGCCGCGTGCGAGCCGCCTCCGTTGTCGCGCAGGTCGATGATGGCCGCGTCCCCGTCCTTGAGGAACCGCAGGGCGTCGTCATAGGCCGCGCCGGTCTCGTCCTGGACCCAGTGGAAGGCGGGGAGCTTCAGATAGCGCACGTTGCCCGGCAGCACGCGCAGCTCCGTGAGGCCGTGGTGGTCTCTCAGGGCCCGCTGCCGCCAGTACGCGTCGGTGTCCGTCTCCCGCGCCTTGGGCGCCTTCGCGGCGGCGTACTGCGCGGCATCGTTCACGAGGTACAGGTGCCGGTCCTTGCTGGCGTCCTTCAGGTCGGCGGTGACGCGCTCCGAGAACTCCGCTGGCGAGTCCACATCGTAGCGTCCCGCCTTCCGCTCCCGTTCCAGCCGTTCAACGAGCGCGGCGCGCTTCTCCGGGAAGACGTAGGTCCGCTGGAGCTCCTCTTTGATGGAGGACAGCGCCGCGTCGCGCTCCGAGGCGGTGAGGCGGGATGGAGCCGGGGTGCCGCCACTGGCGGGGGGCGCCGCGAAGGAGGGCAGGGGACCCGTCAGGAAACACAGGGCGGTCAAGACGGTGAACAGGCGGCTAGCGCTCATCTTCATCGGTCGCTCCAGGTGCATCGGGTTCATCGAGGTGCAGCAGGTCTCCCACCCGCGCCCTCAAGCCACGGCGGTCGAGCGCGTGCTCCAAGCCCGTCAGCTCCGCGAGCAGCTGTGGCGCTCCTTCCTTGAGGAGCGCCGTGGCCGCCGTCTGGATGGCGGCCCACAGCGGCGCCAGCTTCGCGGCGGTCTTCTGTCCGTGCGCGGTGAGCTTCAATCGCTGCCGCCGGCCGTCCTCGGGATCCGCCTCGCCGGTGATGAGCCGCTCGCGCTCCAGCGCCGTGCGCACCTGGCTGACGGCCGCGTGCGTGACGCCCAGACGCTCCGCCAGCTCTCCCACCGTCAGCGGGCCATGATTCCGCAATGCGGTGAAGACCGCGTACCAGCGCGGCTCGAAGCGCACTCCCGCGGCCTGGTAGATGGCATGGACGTCGCGGTCCATCCGCTCCACCACCCGGCGCAGTCGTGAACCCAGCGCCCCTGTCCCCTGCTTCGCCACGTCGTCCACAAACTCCGTTATTGCTTACGGATATGGGCCCGTCAAGCCGGTGCGGGAGCTGAAATGCAAAGGGAGCGATGCGGAACCACCCCGCATCGCTCCCTCTCATGTGCGCGTCAGCTGCTAGTCCTTCGTGCAGACGACGTCATCGACCTGGAGGTGGTCGCGGTCGGCGACGCTGCGGCTCGGATAGAAGAACAGGCGCCAGTCGCGCACGTTGCCGGTGAAGCGGAAGAACACCGGCTGCCACTCGTCGCTGTCGACGGTGATGAAGTCCGTCTGCGGGCTCCAGCCGCCGCTCGAATAGCTGCGGTGGCGGATGCTTCCGTGACCGCGCACCCGGTACGAGCAGGAGTAGTTGCCGGTCGGCACGTTGAACTTCTCCAGGGTGAAGCGCTCCGCGACCTGGATGGGGACCACGAACTGCAGCGCCGCGGACCCGCCGTGCACCGCGTTCGTGTAGCGCACGAGGCGCGAGGGCTTGATCTCCGAGCCGGGGTCCGTGATGCCGTTGTCGAGGCCGTACCAGGAGTCCGGGAGATAGTTGTTCCCGTAGTAGGGGATGGACCGGGTGCTCCAGCTTTCGAAGCCACCATTGCGGATGATGTTCGCGGAGTGGTCCGCCGCGACGCAGCGCCGGGTGGCCGGGTCGCAGGCGGGCAGGGCGCCACGGCAGTCGTAGGTCGTGAAGCAGGCGCCTTCGGCCAGCTCGCAGACGCCCGTGGTGGGGTTGCAGCTCGTCGCAGGGTTGCTGCACGTGACACCGGCGCAGGGGTCACCCTCGACGCACAGATGCGTGGAGGTGTCGCAGACAGGCGTCTGCGGGGTCCCCGCGCAATCCGCGTGGCGGGTGCAGCGGTCCTGGGCGGTCACGCAGGTGTGGGTCGCATCGCAGGCCTGCCACTCATTGCAGTCCGTGGCGTCGTCGCAGCGGCCGGAGAGCGGCTGGCAGGTCACGGTGGCGTTGTCGCAACGCGCCCAGGCCTCGCAGCTGACCTGATCACAGGGTTCCGGAGTCCGCACGCAGCGGACGTTGTCGATGAGCAGGTTCTCGCCGCTGGTGTTCCGGACGCTGAAGATGAGCTCGAAGGTGTCGAAGACGGCGTTGGCCAGGTTGAAGTTGTACGCCACCTGGGTCCACATCTGGGTGTTGACGGAGGTGTAGGCCGAGTAGCTGGAGTAGTCGGTGCCGAACCAGGCGTTGCGGACGTCACCGGTCCCCCGCGCCCGATAGGTGCAGGAGTAGCGGCCCGCGGGCATGGACTTCGCCACGGTGCTGAAGCGCCGGTGCGTGGACGAGGCGTTGATCAACCGGGCTGCGTTCACTCCCTCGAAGGCCTGCGTCGTGACCTTCTGCACTTCTTCGATGTTCGACGTGCTCCCGGACCACAGCGCCGGAAGCGCACCGGGCCATTGCTCGAAGCCACCGTTGTCGATGACGTTCACGTCGGTGGGCCCACCCGCGTCCGGCGTTTCGGAGCCCGCGTCCGGAGTCTCCGTGCCTGAGTCCGGCGTCTCCGTCCCTGCGTCGGGCGTCTCCGTCCCTGAGTCCGGCGTTTCGGTGCCCGCGTCGGGCGTCTCCGTGCCTGAGTCGGGCGTCTCCGTGCCCGAGTCCGGGGTTTCGCTGCCCGCGTCCGGATCCTCAGCGCCCGCGTCCGGCAGCGGGTTGCCCGAATCGGGCGTCTCGACGCTCGCGTCGGGCCGGGTCTGCCCGGCATCAGGCGTCTCCGCCGGATTCGAATCACCGCACGCGACCACCAACACCAACAGCGAAGTCAGACACACTCGAAACAACGTCAACGCGAGCCTCCGGTTCCAGATCCGGGTCTCTCCTACCACAGTTCCCCTCCAGCGGGCCCCTCGGGGGCGCCGGCTCATGAGGGCATCCCAGCTCTTGAGGAAAAACAAGACATGTCAGTGAGGACTGAAAACCCCAGGGGCCACTGCAAGTCACCGTGAAATCTCAGTGGGTGTTTGTGTAATGAGGGCAGTCAAATCGTGTTTTGTGATTGTGATTGATTCGGAGCGCGCGGGGGACGTTGTGACGCACCCTCAGTCAATGCCCGGTGTCCCGGCAGGTCCTCCCCGAGGTTCCATGCGTGTGGCGATCGAGCTCCGGGTAAAGAACCTGCCAGGGCATGTTCTCAGAGGAGAAGATGGCCCAACCCACCAGGAGCTGGTGATCAGCCCAGCCCGGACCATCGTTCCCTGTCGCCATGTTTGACGCACTGCGGGTGTGTGACGGTGTGTCGCGTCAACGCATACGTGTTTCCCGCAGGTGTTGCATGTATGGGCGGGTGTTGCTGGAAAAATAGCCGTACAAATAGCTGGACAAGCATGGTGATGTTTTGTTTTTGATTACACCATCGGGTTGGGGGGCACATGCGAGCGCCAGGGGGGCTGCTCCGCCGTGACCTTCCTCTCGACGGAGGAGAGCGACCATGGCGAACGCGGTGTTCTCATCGAGCGTGACCTACACACCCAGCGGAGGCGGTTCGCTCACACAAGGGTTCCGTGTGGCCTTTGCGTATACAGCCTCTTCCGCGGGAACTGTCGATGTCGCCGCCGGTTCCTCGGCCGCGGTGGACATCGTGTTCGGGTCCGTGAGCGAGGTCCTCGGCTTCGTCCTCCAGAACAACACCGACAAGGACATCGCCATCAAGGTCGGCGCCAATACCTTCTACAGCCTCGCGGCGGGTGGCGTCCTGATGCACTGGTCCCCGGCGAAGTCGGCTTCGTCCCTCACCGGGGTCAAGGCAACACCAGACAGCCCCACCAATGCTGGGACGATTGAGTTCGTCGTCCTCGGGAACTGACCGTCTTCGCAACGAGGGTGACCATGCCTGCACGTCTGCATCCAGGTGTATACGTTGAAGAGGTTCCCAGCGGAGCACGGGCGATCGAGGCGGCGGGGACCTCGACGGCCATCTTCGTCGGCGACACCGAGCGCGGACCTCTCATTCCGACCCGGATCAAGGGCGTCGCTGACTACGAGCGGCAGTTCGGCGGCTTCAAGCGCCACGCCGGGGTCGCGCCCGCGGCGAGCTCCGTGGTCATGCGGTACGCGATTGACGCCTTCTTCCGCAATGGCGGCACGGCGGCGTACGTCCTGCGGGCCATCACGAACACCTCCGTCGCTCCGGCCAAGACGGGGGCCCGGGCAAGCCTCGGTGTCGTGGCCTCCTCGCCAGGCGCGTGGTCGGACAGCCTGGGCGTGGTCCTCGGCGAGTCCAGCGACGGTGATGCCAGCCGCTTCCGCCTCTTCGTCGTCTACACCTTCCCGGGCACCTCCGACGGCGTCATCGTCGAGCGATGGGACCGGCTCTCCGCCACCCCGACGGATGAGAACTACGCGAAGGATGTCCTCCTGCGCAGTTCCTACATCCGCTGGAAGGACGGCCCCGTCGTCAAGCCGGCCGGCCCCGCGGATGTCGCGGGCTCGAGCCCGCTCGACACGGCCATCGTCGCGTCCGCCGCCGCTCACATGATGACGGGCGGCACCCAGGGCAACGCGGACTTTCCGAACGGCAGCCTCCCCGGGCTGCTCTCCGCGCTCGATGAGATCACGGACGCGAGCCTGCTCGTCGTCCCCGCCCAGCTTGGCGAGGCGGACACCGACGTGGTGACGCGGACCCAGGCCGCCCTCGACTACGTGACGGGCCGCGCCCGGCAGGATCTCTTCTGCGTCGCGGACATGCCCCGGTCGGCCAACAAGTCGACCACGGAGGCGGCGTCCGCCACGGCCGGCTACATCCGCAACGCCGTGCTCACCACGACGAACTTCGGCGGCGTGTACTTCCCCTGGATCGAGATCAGCGATCCGGCGGGCGTCGGCCGGGACCCGACCCTCGTCATCGGGCCGAGCAGCTTCGTCGCGGGCATCTGCGCACGCACCGACCAGCGCCGCGGCGTGTGGAAGGCCCCCGCGGGCCTGGAGGCGACCGTGCTCAACTCCCGGCGCCTCGACTACAATCTCCTCGACGCCCACCAGGACGACCTCAACCCGCTGGGCATCAACGGGCTCCGTGCCCAGCCCGGCGGAGGCAATGTCGTCTGGGGCGCGCGCACGATGCAGCCCAGCACCGAGTGGCGCTACGTGCCCGTCCGGCGCACGGCCATCTTCCTGCGCACGAGCATCTACAACGGCATCCAGTGGGCGGTGTTCGAACCGAACGATGAACCGCTCTGGGCCCAGCTGCGCCTCACCATCGGCGGGTTCATGGAGCAGCTCTTCCGCCAGGGCGCGTTCGCGGGCCGCACCACCCGCGAGGCGTTCTACGTCAAGTGCGACGCGGAGACGACGCCGGAGGCGGATCAGATCGCGGGCATCGTCAATGTGTCAGTCGGCTTCGCGCCGCTCCGGCCGGCCGAGTTCGTCGTTGTCCGACTCAGCCAGATCGTCAATCAGAAGGCGTAGCGAGGGCAAACGGCCATGGCACTCTTTTCTGTCAACAGCCACCGGAGCGACCCGTACAAGAACTTCAAGTTCCGCGTCCTCATCGACGGGCGTCCGGTCGCCGGGCTCTCGAAGATGAGCGCGCTCAAGAAGTCGACCGAGGCCGTCGAGTGGCGTGAAGCCGGCGACCCTTCGATCGTCCGGAAGATGCCGGGACGCACGAAGTTCGAGCCCATCACCCTGGAAGCGGGGCTGACCCACGACACCACGTTCGAGGAATGGGCCAACCTGGTGAACAACCTGGACGGCTCGGCGGCCATGTCGCTCGCGAAGTACCGCAAGGACATCGCCATCGAGGTGCTCAACCTCCAGAGCACCCCGGTCCTCCGGTTCAAGGTGCGGCGCGCGTGGATCAGCGAATACCAGGCCACGCCGGAGATGGATGCGAACGCCAACGCGGTCGCCATCACCATGGTCAAGATCGAGCACGAGGGATTCCAGCGCGACACCACGCTGACCGAACCCGCCGAGACCTGATTCCTTCTCCACCGGCCCACGGAGCTCCGAGATGGCCACAGAGCGGATCGAAAACCCGTTCGCCCAGCGGCGGGCGCAGACAGGGCCTGCCCAGCGGGAGGGCGCGGGCGCGCGCGAGGTCCGGCCTCCACCCGAGTCCGCGCCGTCGCGGTCCATGGCGCCCTCGGTGCCAGCCCGCGGCGCGCACAAGCCGCGCTCCGATTCGCAGCTCCGGGCCATGACCGGCTACGAGGAGGAAGCTGTCGAGGCCCGCCAGCGGGACTCCAACACCGCCGCGCTCTGCAACGAGATCGTGGCGCGCTGCTCGGTGGCGCCTGGCGCGGACTTCGAGGCCGCGTACGCGCGTGTCCGGGCGCTGTCGACCGTCGAGCGCGATGCCTCGCTCGTCCGGATCCGCCAGCTCTCCCTGGGCGACGTGGTCCACCTTCAGGTGGCCTGCCCCGCGTGCGGCCACAAGAACGAGGTGGACTTCAAGCTGAGCGCGCTCCCGCTGCCGGAGGCGCCCGTCCCCACCGAGGTCGAGGTCGAGCTTCCCGGTCACGCCCTGCCGGCGGAGCCCGCGGCCCGCACGGCGCTCGCGCGGACACCCACGGCGGGAGATCAAGAGGACCTGCTGTCCGCCGGTATCGAATCGGAGTCGGCGCGCCGCACGTTCCTACTCGCCCGCGTGCTGATCCGGTACGCAGGAGGGGAGGGGCCCTTCGACGAGGCGTTCGTGCGCGCGTTGCCCATCGCCGCGCGCGCCGCGATCGAGCGGGCCATCGAGTCGGCGCTCCCGGACCTCGACCTTGGCATGGCCGTGCAATGCCCGGCCTGTGGTGCCGGCTTCGAGAGTCCATTCGACGTTGCCGCTTTTTTTTTGCCGAGCTGAGCGGGAGGGGGCGACGGATGTTGCATGACGTCCACAGGCTGGCCGTGCGCTACCACTGGAGCGAGGACCAGATCCTCCGCCTGCCGCTCCCCCGGCGCGCCGCGTACATCGCCATCATCGACGCCGAGGATGACCGGCGCCTGTTCGATGCGCTCGGGGAGGGTTGAGCGCGATGGCGGCCCTGTCGCGGATCGTCCAGGGACCCTTGCGCAGCGCCGGAGATGGCGCCGCGAATGGTGAGGCCGCGCCACGTGCCGCGCCGCTGAGCGTGCGCGCCAACGAGCCCGAACGCGCGACGACCGCCGTGGACGTCACGGCGGGACCGCTCGTCCCTGCGCGGATGGCGGCCTCCGCCCCGTCGGTGGAACACGCGCAGGAGCGTCCCCACACCGACGCAGGGGCCGCGCCGGAGCCGTCGGTCTCCGGCCGTCCCAGCGCGGCCGAGCTGCCCCGCGCCACCGCGCCGGTTCCTTCCGCGCCGGCTCCCATGCCCACGGAGTCGAGGGGCCCGGCCGCGAAGGTCCCTGCTTCCGCCTCTCCTCCGGCCGCCACCGTGGCCTCCCCGGCTCCCGTTCCACCCGTGAGGCCGTTCGTCGCGGAGCGACCCCGCATCCCCGCCCTGGCCGCGCCGCTCGTGGTGCGAGAGCGCGTGGTCGAGCGCCGCACCGAACGCGTGGTGGACCGCGTCGTCGAGCAGAGGGTGGTCGTCACGGCGGCTGTTCCGCGCGAGCCCCTGGCCCCTACGCCGGAGCGCCCCACAGTGGAAGCTCCACGCTGGGCGTCGCCGCCGCTCACTCCGCCAGCACCGCCACCGAGCGCATCGAGGCCCTCCACGGGCAGCGTGGACGCGCGAACGGCGAAGCCACCCCTGGCCACTGCCCAAGCTCCCGAGGCCGTCCCCGCGCCTCGCCCTCCGCGCGCCTCGGCGCTTGCCGAAGACAAGCCTCCTCGCGCGGCGGCGCCCACGCCTGCCGTGACGGCCCCCTCCATCGCGCAGCCTCCCGGCAAGCCACTAGTGAGGGCCGCTCCGCCCGTGGCGCCGCCTCCGCCGAAGGCCCCTTCCGGCAGCTCACCTCCGGTCCCCGCGCCGAAGTCCGCGCAGCCCGGCCCACCCGCCGCACCGCGCC
>NZ_RAWE01000110.1 GCF_003611695.1 Corallococcus carmarthensis
CCCCCCACCCATCCCAGGAGGCCGTGCCCCACGAATGCGCCCACACCCGCGCCCGCCAGGACCGACAGCACCCGAAACAAGTCGAAGACGGTGAACACCCGCTACCTCCTTCGCACGAAGGCCCGTGCCGGAATGGCACACCCCCGGACCCGCCAGGATGACAACCTGACGGGCCGGTGGCTCGATTCAAGGGGCCTTGCTCTGCGCCGGTGCAGGAGCTGTCGCCTTCTCCAGCAAGTATCCGGCCAGGGTACCGCCGCCGAAGTTCAGGCCCGGCTCGGAGGCGGTGGGCCCCATCTCCTGTCTGGGATGGAGCCTCTTCCCAACGACAGGCCCGGCGCCCCTCGAGCGTCTTCAGCGCTTCAGCCACATCGGCTCGCCGGGGCACAGCCGGCAGCGGGCCTCACCGTTGGCACAGGAGGCCGCGCAGGACGGGAGCGCAGCGCGGGCCGAGCTTCCGGCGCGGTACAGCAGGTCCTGGTACGCGATGGAGCCCACGATGGGGTGCATGCCCTGGAGCTGCACCACGGTGGCCCCCGAGCGCTTCAGCCGGAAGGCCGGCGTCCCCACCGCCAACGCCGTCCTGATGACCTGCACGCCACCCGCCGTCTTGTCCTCGCCGTAGGTCGTCGTGCCCTGCGTGATTTCGAGCCGGCCCGCCGACGTGAGGAAGCCCACCAGTTCCACGTCATTCGTCGCCGGGCACCCTGCCCTGCACACCGCGAGGTTCGCTGACGTCTGGGTCGTGGGCACGAGGGACTGACTGTGGATGCGGTGGCTGTAATACAGCACGTCGCGCTCGAGGGCCGGCCGCGTGCCCGTCTTGAACCACTGGATGTAATACGCGGTCATGTCGTACGCGGGCCACTGCTTGCCCGTCGACGGCCGGATGTTGTGGTGCTCGTGCTGGTCGTTCCAGGTGATGATCTGGACTTCGTCCAGGCCGTCGGCAATCACGTTCTCCCAGATGGAGCGGAGCGTCTGTGAGTTGCGCGCCTCCCAGAAGGCCTTGTCCTTGGGCCGGTAGTCCTGGCTGCTCATCGGGTGGATCCACGACTTCCCGTACCCGGCCGCCTTCGTCTTCAGGCTCCCGGAGTACCCCGCCGCCGTCACCGGGACGGCCGTCCCCCACCCCGCGTAGGCGTCCCCCACGTTCCTGTACTCCTCGAAGAGCGCCGTGCTCCCCGTGCCAAGGAAGACGGGCACCAGGTACAGGCTCATGCCCAGCTCCGTCGACGCGCGCTGCTTCACGGTGGCGTAGAACGGCGCCGTCCGGCCCTGCGCGGGAGGATTGAACAGGCCGACGACATACTTCCCATCCGGCCGCCGCAGGAGCGCCGCCTGGCTCTTCAGCTGGCCCAGGATGCGAATCATCAGGTCCTGGTCCCCCGCCTGGCTCCCCGTTCCCAGAATCGTCATGTCGAAGTTGGGGACGATGTCGAAGCCGCCGGCCTGCGAGGCCGCGTCCACGATCGTCTTCGCCCGCGTCCACACCGCGCCGTTGTTCACGTCGCTGTCGGTCCACAGGTTCAGATAGAAGCCGTCGATGCCAATCCTCGCCGCGAGCTCGATTTCGTCCTTCGCGTCGCGAAGCCGCCAGTCCGTCTCCGCGCGGGGCAGTCTCGGGAGCGGCCGCTCCCGCATCATGCCGCCGTAGGCCGCGTGGCTTCCGCCCTCGCCATTCACTGCGATGTAGTTGCGCTCGTAGTAGTCGTTGGACGTCGGGTTGGCGTTGTCCAACGACACGGGGTAGTAGTGCCAGTGCGCATACACCCGCTTCGCCGACGTCCGGAGCGTGGCGCGTGGCACCGCGGTGAACGGCCACTCACACGGGCCACAGTCCGGCCCGCAGTCGACTCCCGTCTCGGTGCCGTTGCGCACCCGGTCCGAGCAGGTCGCGGCGGGCGTCACGCTCAGCGGGACGCTGTATGGGTTGTCGCTCTCGTTGGTCTCCGCCGGCAGGCGGTTGATGTCATCCACATGCGCGAGGAGCGTGTGGGCCCCCGCCGTGTCCGGCGCGGTCCACACCTTCGTCCCCGCGGGGCCGGAGTTGGCGGTGAGCGTGACGCTGGCCCCCGGCGGGAGGGAGCTCGTGTGCGTGTCCGACCACGACACCTGCGTGCCGTCCACCCAGAATGAGAGGCCATGGATGATGCCCGCGGGCGTCGCGACGTTCCCCGCGTTCTTGATGGTTGCGCTGAAGGTGACGGCACCGCGCGGGGCCACCGTGGTCGGGCTCACGCCCATGACGACGAGGTTGTAGCCGTCCACGAGCGCCTCCTGCCGCGAGGCCAGGGGCTCCTGGAGCGCATCCCCGCCACACCCCATCCACGCGGCCAGCAAACCCAGGGACAGGACCTTCCATGCGCTCTTCGAATTGTGAATCGCCGTTTGCATCCAGAGGCTCCGTTCAGAATCCCGCCTCCTCCTATCGCACCAGCACGAGCTGGATGGCGCGTTCCACGGGCGGGCCGGCTGCATTGTCGCGGTGGAACTGAAAGGGTTGCTTCGGGAACAGCAGGGGTTGCGCGGCGTGCACCAGGAACGGCTTTTTCGTCACCCGCCCTCCTGCCAATGCTCTCAAGACAATCTTGGGAGTCGTGGGCGAAGCGGCTATCGCGAGCGGGCTCAGCTCCGGCCTCGGGAAAGATGTCAGAGGGTTCGAGTATCAATGCCTGACAACACGATGAAAGGAGAACCCATGGCACCTCCCGTTCTCACTGACGACAAATCACAGGCGCCCAAGGTGATGCTGGCCGGGTGGGATTGGTCCGAGGCCTCCCCACCGTGGGCTTACGCATCCGCGAGCGCGTGGGAGTCCAAGCTCCCCGCAGGCGTGCCGGTGGTGCCGCTGAGCACCGTGGCGGGTGACTTCTATACGAAGCTGCAAGCCACGGTGAACGCAGCCTCCGGACGGGTCATCGTGCGGCTACCGGCGGGCGTTTTCACTCTCAATCAGTTCCGCGCGGTCGGCTCCAGCGGCAACCCCACGTATGCGTTCGGGTTCTTCTTCCCGAAACTCGCGGGGTTCGTCGGGGCTGGGCCAGACCAGTCGATCATCGAGATGGCGGCAGGGTCGGTGAGTCAGGCGCAGTTGTCGCATATGTCCACCATGACCCAAGCGTCCTTCATCCAGTTGCTGATGGGCATGTGCAGACTCGACACCCAGTACTCGAACGCACCGGCACCCATCTACCTGGGTGGCGTCGGCTTCGAGGCCGCGCCACAGCCGCTCCTCACGGCGATCAGCAGCGACATCACGGGCGGAGTGTACGTCCCGCAGCCGGCACCCCATCTGGGCGTGGTGATCTACTCGGATTCGAGTCGCCGTCACCCCGACTCCAGGGTGACGCACTGCCGGTTCCGGGGTGCGGGCAAGGCGATGACCAGTCAGCCTCCGTTCGAGCTGAGCAACATCACCAGCCAGCGGAACCACGTCACCTACGAGCACACGGAGTTCGACGGGCGCATGAGTCCCCGCTACGACGCGGCACGCCCCCGCAAGTGCGGGGTGTTCATGGCGAACGGCGGGGTCACCCAGCACGTCACCGACTGCTGGATGCATCACTGCAACGTGTCCCGGTACGCCGCGAACGACGAATCGGTCGCGTCCGCCACGGCCCTGTCGAACCACTACCGGCTCGAGCGGTTGAAGATCGAGCAGATCACCAACAACCAGAACCGGCAGCCCCCGCTCAACGGTGGCAACTCCCTGGGAGGGTACACGAACGCATCGTGCATCGGGTTCGAGTCATCGAACGCGCTGATCGAGATCGTCGACTGCATCGCGTCCGTGGACAACAACCTCATCGCGGGGCAGGTGCCCTGTCACATCCAGTTGACCAACACGGGCGCTGCGCGTGCCGGGGGGCGGCTGTACGTGCGCGGCGGTGAGTTCCGTCACACGGCGTTCACCCAGTTGAATGGGTTCGTGACGTTCCGCATCCAGCCCTCCTCGAACTGGTGGACGGACGGTTTCAACACCACCCTCGACGTGCGCGACGGCGCTGACAAACGGCTGCTCCCGCATCAGGTGACGGGGACATGGCCCCCCACGGCCGCGGCGCTCGCCTCCGCGGGGGTCACCCCGGCAACCCACTTCCTGATCCGAAGCACTTAGCAGGGAGCCCGGAACTTACAGCGCAGTCCGCTGAGGCAACCGAAACGCCCTACGCCGCACGCGGCGGCGCGAACCACCGGGTCAGGGCCTCACGCAGGCCCTGGTCCGTGCCCTCCCCGACCCACGCGACGTGTCCGTCCGGTCGAATCAGCACCGCGACGGGCGCGGTGACAGCGCCGAGCACCGGGAGCTCCCACGCCCCCGTGTAGCGAGCAGCGACCCTCCGAACCCGGTCCGCCCAGGGCGTGACGTCGAGAGTGCCGGGCTCGCCCAGGTCGAGCAGCACCGGCCGCGCGTCGTGCAACAGGTGGAACACGCGCCGCGGGCCGTCGGCGGTGACCAGGTCGAGGTCCGGCATGCGGCGCCCGAGCAGCGGGTGTCCGTTGCCCAGGTCGTAGTGGACGTCCAGCCCCGACATCATCGCCGCGTACTGCTTGCGGGGGCCGTCCATCCGCAGCAACTCCGACAGCGTCTCGCGCACGGCGTCCATCCGCGCGTCACCGCGGCTGAGCGCGGTCTGCGCCATCGTCTTGCGCAGCGCACGGGCCGCGACGGGGTGGCGCTCGGCCTGGTACGTGTCGAGCAGGGTCTCCGGCGAGACGCCGCGCACGACCTGGGCCAGCTTCCACCCCAGGTTCACGGCATCCTGTACGCCGAGGTTGAGTCCCTGTCCGCCCATTGGCGAGTGCACGTGGGCCGCGTCGCCGGCCAGGAGCACCCGCCGGTCCCGGTAGGACGCCGCCTGCCGCGTCATGTCGCTGAACCGCGAGAGGTACGTGGCGCCGCGCAGGCCGTAGTCCGTCCCGTAGAGCGCGACGAGCCCCTCGCGCAGCCCCTCGAGGGTCGGCGCGTCGCCCGTGCCGACCTGCTCCTCTCTCAGCACGACGCCCACGCGTCCGTCCTCCAGCGGGCCCATGGCGTAGGTGCCCTTCTCGTCCCGGCGGATGCCGAACGCTGGCGCTCCGGTCATCTCGACCTCGGCGATGAGGTAGCTGACCGACGCGTCCCACCCCGGGAACCCGATGCCTGCCGCCTTGCGGACGAGGCTGCGACCCCCGTCGCACCCGACGAGGTACTCCGCCCGCAACACACGGCCGTCGGACAGCTCGACGTTGACGCCGGTGTCGTCCTGCGCGAAGCCCGTCACCTCGCACCCACGGTAGATGGGCACCGCCAGCTCGCTCACCCACTCCGCCAGGATGCGCTCGAAGTGCTCCTGCAAGAGCGCGAGCCCATGGTTGTGACGCGTCGGGAAGTCGCTGAGGTCCAGAAGCACCTGCCCGAACGAGACGTTCTGGACCGCTTTCCCTTGCGAGACGAAGCGCTCGACGACCCCGCGCTGATCGAGCACCTCCAGGCTGCGCGCGTGCAGGCCGCGCGAGCGTGAGCCGGCGACCTCCTGACTGGCGCGCCGCTCGACGATGGCCACGTCCACCTGCGCCAATGTCAGCTCCGCCGCCAGCATCAGCCCGGTCGGTCCCCCTCCAGCAATCACCACCGCGTGCTGCGTCATCACGTCCGCATGCATCACTCGGCCCTCCCGCTCCTGGTTCGAAACGGGCGATGGTGGAGCACGACCGGGGGGGCTTGCGGCAACACCCGGGGTCTGGCATTTGCTAGCAGTGGAAAGAACGGAGAGGGTTGCCGTGGCTCCTCCAGCGGCCCGTCGCGGACCCGCTCGCCGACTTTCCGCATAGTCTCTGGGGAGCATTGCCTCGCGGCCCCCGGAGAGAAGATGCGAGCATCCCAAGCGCTGTGTCTGATTGCAGGTCTGGCGGTCACCCCCCTGGCCTCGGCCGCGACGTCCTACGCGGTGGGCTATTCCACGTACCTGGGGGGCTCGAGCTGGGAGCACGCCCGCGACGTCGTGACCGATGCCCAGGGCTTCACGTACGTGGTCGGCGGGACGGGCTCCGGCAACTTCACCGGCGCCAGCCTCTTCCCCGCCCCCAACGTCTACAACGCGGGGCAGCCGAACAGCGCCGCGGATGGGAGCTTCGGCGGGTGTGATGTCTTCATCACCAAGCTGACGCCCGGTGGCCAGGTGCTGTGGACGAAGTACATGGGCGGGCCGAACTACGACCGCGCCTATGCCGTGGAGGTCGACGCGGCGGGCAACGTCTACATCGCCGGACGCGCGGGAAAGGGCTTCCCCGTCAACGGCTTCCAGACGACGTTCTCCGGGACGGCGAACCCGTCCAACTACGGCAACCAGAACGGCTTCGTCGCGAAGCTGGACGGCAACGGCACCCTGCTGTGGTCGACCTATGTCGGCACGGGCGAGCTGGTGCGGGACCTCGCGCTGGATTCGGCGGGAGACATCTACATCCCGCTGGTGATGTCCAACCTCTCGAGCCGGACGGCGTTCAGCACGCCCGCGCTCGCCGCGTTCAACGGCAAGTTCACCGGCCGCTACAAGCCGACGCCCCCCACGACGAACACGGGCGACGTGGGCGTCGCGAAGTTGAAGGGTGACGGTTCGGGCGTGGTGTGGGCGACGTGGCTGGGCGGCGCGGGCAACGAGGGGACGAATCCCTCCATCCGGGTGGACGCCAACGGGCAGTCCCATCTGCTGTTCGTCACGGCGAGCACCAGCCCCAGCCTGCCGACCGCGGGCTCGGCGTCCCAGACGAACAATGGCGGCGGCAACGACAGCTACCTCGCCAAGCTCAGCGCCGACGGCGCGACCCTCATCTACGGCACGTACGTGGGCGGCACGGGCGGCGAGGGCCACGAGACGCACAGCCTCGCGCTGGATGCCCAGGGCCAGGCGGTCATCGCCATCCAGACCGGCTCGACGAACTTTCCGATCTCCACCGGCACGGTGGGCGCCGCGCCCGGCGCGGTTCGCGGGGCGAATGACGTCGCCATCGTCCGGTTCGATCTCAATGGCGCGCGGATGCGCAGCACCGTCATCGGCGCTTCGGGCGGCGAGAACCCCGACGGCATCTACGTCGCCCCGGACGGGCGGATCGTCGTCGCCGGCGAGACCACCTCCAGCGACTTTCCCGTCACCCCCAACGCGCTCAAGACCGCCTACACCGCGGGCGACGCACACGATGGGTTCTTCTTCGTGCTGTCAGAGGACATGTCGACGGTGGACTACGCCACCTACTTTGGCGGGACCCAGTACGACAACGGGCGGACCGCGTTCCTGGGCCCGGATGGGTCCGTCTACGTGGCGGGAGGAACGCTGAGCAGCGCGGCCCAGGGCTTCCCGCTGGTCAACGCGTACGACAGCAGCTACGGCGGCGGCAGCCACCCCTACGCGCCCGGCAGCGGCGACGCGTGGGTGGCCCGGTTCACGCCCGTCCCCTGAAGTTCCAGGGGCGTGACCGCTACGCGATCCGGTCGCGCAGGAACCCCCGGGCGAAGTCGTCGCTCAGGAGTTCGCCGTCGAACGCCTCCATCCCCGCCATCCTCCCGAAGGTCTTCTGGAGGATGGACTGGGGATCCATGCCGACCCCAACCCCAGGTGGTGGGGCGACGCGCGGCGCTCCCCCAGGAGCAAGAGGGGCGGGGTGTGTTGGCGGACACTCCAGCTCCCGGCGCTCACCTGGGACGGAACGCAGAAACTGCGCGGGTCCACGTGGCGCGCCGCAGCCTTTGCGCGGTCTCGAGGGGGCACCAGGGGCATCGTGCACGGCGGGAGGATTGCAATGGCGACCCTCCGTCATGTCCAGCCTAGAGCTTGCGCGGTGGCAGTTCGGAATCACCACGGTCTACCACTTCATCTTCGTCCCCCTCACCATCGGGCTCGCCCCGCTCGTCGCGCTGTTACAGACGCTCTGGGTGGTGACCCGCAAGCCGGGGTGGCTCCGGCTGACGCGGCTCTTCGGCAAGCTCTTCCTGGTCAACTTCGCGCTCGGCGTGGTGACGGGCATCGTCCAGGAATTCCAGTTTGGAATGAACTGGAGCGAGTACGCGCGCTTCGTCGGGGACGTGTTTGGCGCTCCGCTCGCGATGGAAGCGCTGGCGGCCTTCTTCATCGAATCCACCTTCCTCGGTCTCTGGATTTTCGGCTGGAAGCAGCTGCCGCGCGCGCTGCACCTGGCCTCCATCTGGCTGGTGGCGTTCGCCGTGAACCTTTCGGCCTATTTCATCCTCGCGGCCAACTCCTTCATGCAGCACCCCGTCGGGGCGCGTTTCAATCCCGCGACCGGGCGCGCGGAGATGACGGACATCCTGGCGGTGTTGACCAACAACACGGTGCTCGTGGCCTTCCCCCACACGGTGACCTCCGCCTTCCTGGTCGCGGGCACCTTCGTGGCAGGCATCTGCGGCTGGCTGATGGTGCGCTCCAGCCAGTCGGGTGAAGCGGCAGCGGCGCAGACCTTTCGCAGCGGGCTTCGGCTCGGTCTCGTCACCCTCATCGTCTCCGGCATTGGCGTGGCGGTGAGCGGGGATGCCCAGGCGAAGCTGATGTTCCAGCAGCAGCCCATGAAGATGGCCGCGGCCGAAGCGCTCTGCGACGGACGCGCCGGGGCGCCCTTCTCACTGCTCGCGCTGGGAGACCTGAACAACGACTGCCGGGGCGTGCGCCACCTGCTGGAGCTTCCCGGCCTCACCTCCTACCTCGCGCGCGCTGATTTCCAGGCACCGCTCGAGGGCGTCAATGACGTCCAGAAGCGCTACGAGGAGCGCTACGGGGCGGGTCCGGACTACGCGCCCAACCTTGCCGTCACCTACTGGTCCTTCCGCCTGATGATCGGCCTGGGCCTGGGAAGCGCGGCGCTGGCGCTGGCCGGGTTCTGGCTCACGCGGGGAGGCGTGGCGAGCAACTCGGAGCGGCTTGCCCGGCTCAGCCTGGCGGCGCTGCCCACTCCGTTCCTCGCGTGTTCCTTTGGCTGGATCTTCACCGAGATGGGACGGCAGCCCTGGCTGGTGGCGCCCAATCCCACCGGGGTGGACGCGCTCCGCTTGTTGACGGCCAGCGGCGTGTCCACCGCCGTTTCGCCCGCCATGGTCTGGACGACGTTGATTGGCTTCACCTGCGTCTACGGAGCGCTGGCGGCGGTCTGGTTCTACCTGATGCGGCACTTCGTCCGTGCGAGCTTGAAACATCCGGCGGCCCTGGCGGGCGAGGACAGCCACCCTGAAACCGCGCCGCTCTCGTTTGGCTACTGAAGCTCCAGGCCTTCTTCCCTGGCACCGATAACAATCATGGAACTGAATACACTCTGGTTCTGTCTCATCGCGGTCCTCTGGACGGGCTACCTCGTGCTCGAAGGTTTTGATTTCGGCGTGGGGATGTGGCTCTCCATCCTGGGAAAGACCGCGTCGGAGCGCCGCGCGGTGCTGCGCACGATTGGCCCGGTCTGGGATGGCAATGAGGTGTGGCTGCTCACCGCCGGGGGCGCGACGTTCGCGGCCTTCCCGGAGTGGTACGCGACGCTCTTCTCCGGCTTCTACCTGCCGCTCTTCCTGATTCTCGTCGCGTTGATCGTTCGCGGCGTCGGGCTCGAGTTCCGGTCCAAGCTGGAGGGCCCCCGGTGGCAGCGCCGCTGGGAACAGGCGATCCAGGTGGGGTCGTGGATCCCCGCGCTGCTCTGGGGCGTCGCCTTCGCGAACATCGTGCGCGGGGTTCCCCTGGATGCCAATCATCAATTCACCGGGACGTTCCTCGGCCTGCTCTCCCCCTTCGCGCTGCTTGGCGGCCTTGCCACCACCCTGCTCTTCCTCAGCCACGGCGCGGTCTTCGTCGCGCTGAAGACCCAGGGCACGCTGCGGACACGGGCGCTCGGCTGGGCGAAGAGGATGGCGCTGCCCACGCTCGGTGTCAGCGGGGCCTTCGGACTGTGGACCCAGGTGCGGTACTCGGTGGCCTGGACGTGGCCGGTGCTGGGGTTCGTGGCGCTGGCGCTGGGGGCGGCGGCGCTGAGCGTCTGGCGAGAGCGGGAGGGCCAGGCCTTCACCTTCAACTGTCTGGCCATCGCGGGCGTGGTCGTGCTGCTCTTCGGCTCGCTCTTCCCGGACGTGATGCCGGCGCTCGATCCGGCGCACTCGCTCACCGTCCAGAACGCTTCGAGCACCGCCTACACGCTGCGGATCATGACCTACGTCGCCGTCGCGCTGGTGCCGTTCGTGCTGGCCTACCAGGGCTGGACCTACTGGGTCTTCCGCCAGCGCGTCACCGTCGACGAGCTCACCCCGACGCTGGGAGAGGGCTGACCCTCCCATGAAGCCGCTCGACCCGAAGCTCCTGCGGCACGCGAGTGCCGCGCGGCGCTACATGCTGCTCACCGCGGGGCTGGGGCTCGGGATGGTCGCGCTCACGGTCCTGCAAGCGCGGGGGCTGGCGCGGCTGCTGGGGCATGCACGCGAGGCGGCCGGAGGACATGGGAGAGCCCTTCTCTGGCTCGGCGGCGTGTGGCTTTTGCGCGCGGCGCTGGCGGGGCTCCAGGAATGGACGGGGAAGCGGAGCGCGCACCGGGTGATCGCGCAGCTGCGAGCAGGCCTGCTCGCGCGGCTGGCCTCCGGCCCGGAGCGGGAGCGCGCTTCGGCTGGCGGGGTGGCGCAGGTGGAGCTCGCGACCCGTGGACTGGACGCGCTGCAGCCCTATCTTGAAGGCTACGTGCCGCAGCTGCTGCTCACGGCGCTCGCGACGCCGGCCCTGCTCGTCTGCGTGTGGCGCGCGGATCCAGTCTCCGCGGCCTTGATGGCGGGCTCGCTGCCGCTGATCCCTCTCTTCATGGTCCTGGTGGGCCGCTTCACGCGCGAAGCCACGGCGCGGCAGCTTGCGAGCATGCAGCAGCTGAGCGCGCGGGTGGTGGACCTCATCACCGGGCTCGCCACGCTCCGGGCGCTCGGCCGGCATCGCGGCGTCGCGGCCCAGGTCCTGCGGCTGAGTGAGGCGCACGCGCGGACCACGCTCCAGGCGCTGCGGCGCGCCTTCCTCTCCAGCTTCGTGCTGGAGCTGATCACCACGCTCTCCATCGCCAGTGTGGCGGTGGGGATTGGCCTGCGGCTGCTCGACGGGGCGATGCCGCTGGAGACGGGCCTCTTCGTGCTGCTGCTCGCGCCAGAGGTCTATGCGCCGCTGCGCCAGGTGGGCGCGCTCTTCCACGCGTCCGCGGAGGGCGCCGAGGCGGCTGCGCAGGCCATCGCGCGGCTCGAAGCCCCCGAGCCCGTACGCGGCACGCTCGCCGCGCCACCCCTCACCTGTGGGACCCTCGAGCTGCGGGAGGTCTCGGTCGCCACGCGCGACGCCGGGCGCTGCGCACCGGAGGGGCTCTCGTTCGTGCTGCCGTTGGGGCAGGGACGCATCCTCGGGTTGCGGGGAGAGAGCGGCGCGGGCAAGAGCACGGCCGTGGCGGCGGTGCTCGGGCTCCTCCCGCCCACGCGCGGTGGCATCTTCCTGCGGCCCGAAGGCGCGGCGGCGCTTCCGCTCGGGTCGCTCGACCTGACGACGTACTGGGCCCAGCTCGCGTGGCTGCCCCAGCGGCTGCATCTGGAGCCGGGCACGGTGCGCGAGAGCGTCTGTCGAGGGCGCGCGATCCCGGCCTCCGCCCTGTCGGCCGCCGCGGAGGCCACCGGCTTCGATGCCGTCGTCGCGCGGCTGCCCGAAGGCTGGGACACGAAGTTGGGGCGGGACGGTCAGGGCCTCTCGCTCGGGCAGAGGCAGCGGCTCGCGCTCACCCGGGTCCTCGCGGGTGACGAGCGGCTGCTGCTCCTCGACGAGCCCACGGCGCATCTGGATGAGGGCTCCGAGCAGCGCGTCCTCGAAGCGCTGAAGCGGCGCGCCCGGCGGGGAACGACCCTCCTCCTGGTCAGCCACCGCGCGCGGACGCTGGAGATCGCGGACGAAGTCCTCACGCTCCCCGCGCACGCCGCTTCCCCGGCCCCCCTCGCGGAGGCCGCATGAGCCGCCATCCCTTGCGCCAGGTGCTGCCGGGGCTCGGGCTCCGTCCCCGCACGGTGGGCTTCGCGGTCGCGCTCGGGACGGCCGCGCTCTTCGCGTCGACGGCGCTGGGCGCGTTGTCCGCGTGGCTGATCGCGCGCGCGGCCGAGATGCCGCCCGTGCTCGACCTCACGCTCGCCATCGTCGGCGTGCGGGCCCTGGGACTCTCTCGCGCGGGCCTCCGCTACGCCCACCGGCTGGTCGCGCACGAGCTGGCCTTTCGTGGCGTGGCGCGGCTGAGGGCCAGGCTCGTGGACGCGCTCGCGCGGGGGCCGCTCACCCGGGTCCTCGGCCTCAAACGCGGAGACCTCGTCGCGAGGCTCGGCGGTGACGTGGATGCGGTGGGCGAGGCGGTCATCCGCGCGCTCGTGCCCATGGCCATCGCGGCCGGTGTCGGCATCGGCAGCGTCGCCCTGCTCGCCTTCTTCCTCCCGGCGGCGGCATGGGCCCTCGCCGTGAGCCTGGCCGTCGCGGGGGGCGTGGCGCCCTGGATGAGCGCGCGTGCGCTGGCCCTCTTGGAGCAGGCGTCGTCGGCCACCCGGTCGCATCAGCTGGCCACCGCGCTGGAGCTGCTCGAAGGCGCGGCGGAGTGGAAGGTTTCAGGACAAGCGCCGGTCTTGCTTGGAGCCCTGCGCGAGGACGACCTCTGGCTGGAGCGCCTCTCCGCGCGGGCCGCTCGCTGGACCGCCGCCGCGACCTTCCTGATGCACGGCGCGTGGAGCGTGAGCGTGGGGGCGGCGCTCGTCCTGGGCTTCGCGGCGCTGGGACGCGGAGCGCTTTCCCGGGTGGAGCTCTGTGTCGTCGTGCTCGTGCCGCTCGGTGCGTTCGAGGCGCTCCAGTCAATGCCCGCGGCGCTGACCCAGCTGCTGCGTTCCACCGAGGCGGCCCGGCGGCTGCTTCCCTTCCTTGATGCGCCCGAGGCGGCGACCCCGGCCGCCGCGCTCCCAGCCCCCGCGCCGGCAGCCCCCCTGCGCGCGGAGGGGCTCGCGTGCGGCTGGCCGGATTCGAGCGCCGCGGTCTCGGGCATCGACCTCACCGTGCGGCGAGGGATGTCGCTCGCCCTCACCGGGCCCAGTGGAAGCGGGAAGACGACGCTGCTGCTCAGCCTCGCGGGGCACCTGCCTCCGAAGGCGGGAGCGGTGAAGCTCGGCGACGTGTCGCTCGCGGACGTGAGCGAGCAACGCCGGGTCGAGCTGCTGCATTACTCGGCCGAGGATGCGCACCTCTTCGACACCACCCTGCGGGAGAACCTCCGGGTCGTGCGTGCGACGCTCACCGACGACGAGGCCGTCGCGGCGCTGCACAAGGCGGGCCTGGGTGAATGGTACGCGCGGCAGCCGCAGGGGCTCGACACGCCTCTCGGCCGCGGGGGCGAGGCCCTCTCGGGAGGCGAGAGACGGCGCGTCCTCCTCGCGCGTGCCTGGCTCTCAGAGGCCCACTGGATCCTGCTCGATGAGCCCACCGAGCATCTCGATTCGCGCACCGCCGCGCGCGTGATGCGAGACCTCGATGGGATGAAGGCGCATGGGCGCGGCCTGGTGGTCGTCACGCATGACGCGGACGTGGCGCGCATGCTGGACAGCGTCCACTTGCTTGACGCAGCCGACGGTGCCGGCCGCGCGGGGACAGCTGTTCAATGGGGTGGCGCTGAGGGGCTGTGAGTCCTGCCGTAGATGACGCACATGCTGCCCAGGGGCTGGAGCACGGGCACCGACAGCACGGCCCGGTCGATGAGCCCCAGCAGGTCCGAGAGCAACCGCCTGGGCCGCGGCGACCGCTCGTAGTTCCGCTGGACGAGGACGTAGCGATCCAACCGGGACAGCATGCTGAACCACCGCATCCGCAGTCCTGGGAGGTGGGCGCGAAGCAGCGCCAGCTCGGGTGCCTCCAGCGGCCGCTCATCCGGCGTGGCATCCGTGTGGATGGGCAGGTTCATGCGCAGCCGCCGCAGCCATGGCGAGAGGCACACCGGTTCGGAGAACACGAAGAGCGCGCCAGGCTTCGCCCACCCCGTCAGCTTCTCCATCACCGTGTCCAGCTCGGGAATCAGGTGGTGCAGCACGCCGTCACCCCAGATGACGTCGAAGGAGCCGGGAGGCAGTTCGACGGTGTCCAGGGGTGCGCAGGTGAAGCGGGTGCGCTGCGCCACCCCGTCCAGCTCCGCTCGGCGCTGGCAGAGCGCGATGGACCCGGGCGAGACGTCGATCCCCAGCACTTCGGCGCCAAACCGCGCCATCAGGACCGCGTTCGAGCCCTCACCGCAGCCCACGTCAAGGACCCGCCTGCCGCGCAGGTCTCCCAGGAGCTGGAAGCGCCGTTCCTTGTTGTACCAGGGACGCCGCGGACGGGCGTACCGCGCCACCGTCAGCGGATCCGTCGGACGGAGGTCCTTTGCGAGCTTCTCCGCGATCCTGTCGAAGAAGCGCGCCTCGGAGCTCCAGCGCGCGGAGGGCGTGGACGCGAGCGTGCTCCTTGAAATGGCCGCCCGCGGCGCTCCCGGATTCCCCCATCCCATCCCGTCCATTTCGTCCATCACCTTCCCCTTGCGCCTGGCACGGCCTGGCGACAACAGGCAATGAGTGGGAGCTGATGACAGACATGGGTAGCGCAGTGGCAGCGGGGCAGAGGCTCCATTGCTCCGCCGCGCCACGAGGGAGGCTCCGTCCGCAAGGACGAAGGCTTCCCGGTCTGGCGTCACTCCGTCCCGGCGCTACTCCCCGGGAGGGAGGACTTCCGGGCATCACCCCCGCGGGAAGGGGGAAGGCCACCCTGGCCTTGAGCATAGGCACCCAGGTTCGAGGTGACAGCCCGCTGGGGAGTGCCCCCACCTCCAGGTGCAGCGCACAAGGCAGCCTAGGGAGCCGGAGCGGCGAGCGCGGCCGGGGGCATCACCTCTTCCAGCGTCGTCGCCATGGTGAAGCCATCATGGTAGAGCGAGGCTGTCTGCGCGATGCTCGCATCCCGGTAGTAGCCGAGCTGGATGTAGCCCGCCGTGTCCGGGTAGCGCGTGGCGATGTTGCGCATCGGCACCACCAGATTGCCATTGTAGTACAGCTCGACGAAGCCGACATTCGGGTCGGGCGACCACTTCACGTGCATCACGAAGTCGTTCCATTGGTCCCGGTGCAGCGGCTCCTGCCATAGAACCTCGCCCGAGCTTCCTCCGACGCGCATGTTCATCGTGTCGTTGATGACGAAGAACTCGAGCGGCGGGGAGCCACAGCAGCCGTCATGGTGCCATTGCGTGAACACCTGCCACCGGGGTGAGCTGGGGAAGTCCTGGGGAAACAGGGTGCTCCACTTGTAGTAGTACTCGGAGCCTTCCGGCTCATAGGTGCCGCGGAACAGCTCGTTGCGGTTGCCGCTGGCGTTGACGGGGTTGTCGCCCTGCTGGACGGTCACCTTCAGCGCCTTGTTCCCGTCACGGACAAGGTCGCCCTCCACCTGCATGCGGTCCGGGGCAACAAACCAGGCTTCGGTGAACTGAGACAGGTCGCCGGTCTCGAAGTCTCCCTTCCAGACGACGGATGCCTGGGCCACCCAGGGCACGAGCAGCGCCAGGGGCGCGAGTTTCAGGAGGCGAAGCATCTGGGTCCTTTTGTCCGAGGGTTGAGGAGGACAGACACAGGAGACCCGTCCGTACTTCCCGCCGGCTTGCGCGCGTGGCGGCATGAACGCACGCGCGCACACTGCGGAAGGAAGCGGACGGGCCGTGCATCGCATGCCGCGGCAAGGGGATGGCACCGTGACGACATCCCCAGGCATGGGCCCCAGCGCTCATGCCGCCGGCGCCCTGTGTCACGCAAGCGGGCATCGAAAGACAGGAGTCCCCCACTGCGCAGTCGTGAGGCCACCGGGCAGGCCGGGGGTCGTGTTCACGCTCGCCGGAGTTCCCGATGCCCCGTGTGACCATTCCCGTGCCGGGGACGAGGCCGCAGGCCGTCAGAGATTGCTCTCGTCGGTGTCGGGGTCGAGGCGGACGAGATAGGGCGGGACGGTCCACTTCATGGCCTGTTCGACATCCCCCTGCCGGCTCTTGCCGAAGAGCATGACGCGGGAGAGCGCCATGCCGCTGATCAGGCCTTTGTTCTTGAGGATGGCCTTGCGGAATTCGTCGATGGTGTCCTGAAGGTGGGTGGTGTTGGGGCGCGACGCGATCAGCGCGTTCAGCATGCCCGCGGCGAGCATTCCCTTTTCGACCAGCGCGGAGAGCGCCTCCATGTACCCGTCGTACTCCTCCTTCGTGAGCAGGGGCCGGCGGCGGATTCGCTTGAGGAAGCGGAGCTTCGGGATCATCGGATCGGACTGATCGCGCAGCAGGCTGCCCATGAGCGGCACCTCACCGTCCGGGTCGTTGTGGAAATAGGTCTGGGTGAGGTCCATGTCCCCCAGGGAGATGTCGACATCCATGTGGATGCCTCCCACGAAGTTGAGGTACAGGAGCCGCGCGAGGTCGGAGAAGTATTTGACGTCATCCCAGTTGCGCACCACCGCGGCGCCCCCGACGAGGGTCGCGAGCTCCGAGAGCCAGTTGCTGGAGTCATCGAGCTTTTCGATGGGAAGCACCCGGAAGCCCGCCAGCTCCAACCTGCGCCGTTGGTTGGCGCGCGTCGGCCGCTTGTCCACGGGCTTCAGAGGCCGCTTCGAGAAGATGAAGATGCCCTCGCTCTTCTTGATCTCTCCGTCGAGATGACCGTCCAGCACCCGCTCGATTTCGGCGGAGTACCACAGGTAGCAGGTCCAACCCGCCTGCCTGGCCCGTGCGCCGTCGGAGACCAGGTCGTCGACGACCGCCGGGCTCATCGGTCCGCCCGTCCAGAAGCGATGGATGTTCTTCGGGATGGAGTGCTTCGTCCCCATGGGCGACTTGAGGAGCCGCGAGATGATCAGCGCCTCGTCCGATTGGCTTGGATTCCAATACGTCCGGTCCTCCATGCCGCTCAGGATGCCGCGACGCGGCGTCGACGACACCTCCGTCAGCGTGGTCGAGGAGCTGTTGGAGCGGAGCGACCTCTTGATATCGAAGATCGGAATGGTCGTCTCGCCGACCGGCGGTCCCGAGGCGCCGTGAGTCAGGCAGCTCCCCATCGTGCAGAAGACGCACGTGTCGCGCACCCACTCGCGCAGTAGCGCCCCGCTTCGATGCCCGGGGTCACAGCAGATTCCCAGATCACAGAACGTACACATGGTCCGCGCCCTCGTGCGTGGTCGAGCGGTGGACTCTCGCACTTCCCGCCCAGGATGGAAGCCCCCACGTGGAGCGGCGGAGGTCCCCTCCGGGCTTTCGCCCTCAAGCGGCAGCGCGGTGCTTCTGCCACGCCCGCCGTCGTCCCGGAGCCCTCGCAGTTCAGCACGCGCACGGCGTGAAGCGACGCGCTCCTGGCAATGCCATATACCTTGCCGCCCACCGTGGCGGCCACGTAGGTGCCATGGCCGTTGCAGTCCACACCGTTGCGGCCGTCGTCGACGGCATCGAATGAGTTGTGGTTGTCATGCCGCTGTCCATGGCGGGTGGTGGCCTCCGGGCATCACCGGCTGAAAGAGGGAGCAGGATGAAGAAGCGATTCGTGATGGCAGTCGTCGTGGGTGGAGCGCTGGTGTCAGGGTGTGGCGGCGTGGAGGATCCGGGTGCCGACCCCGAGCTGTCGCCAGGGGCCAGCGCGTCCGTCGCCTCCGCCCGCCAGGAACTCCTCTCTCCGGCGCTTGAGGCGTCGCTTTCGTGCGTGCGGGGGTATGCCGTTGCGGGCACCTGCGATTGGCCGCATTGGAGCGAGATGTGGACCTCATGCCAGACCTACGAGCACCAGGAACTCGAAGACGGGCTCTTCCTGGATGAGGTGAAGGCAGGGAACTGCACTTCCTCCAACTGGCCTGCGTTGCGCGCGCGACTCGTCGCATCGCGCACGCCCCTCGTCCGACTGCGAGTCGAGTGCGATGGCGCCTCCCAGGTGATGCAGGAGGCCGAGCTGGATGGCTGCTACACGGTCAACGGTGCGGATGCGTCCTACGTCGAGGTGCCGATGGGCAAGACCGTGACGCTCCATGCGGGCGTGGGCTGCACTGGCGACTCAGCCACCCTCCAATCCGACGCGAGTCTCTGCGAGACGTCGTTCGCGAGCGGTGCGGGCGCGGACCATGCCGTGCGCTCGTTCCGGGTTCAGTCCACCACGGAGACACCGTCGCCCTCCAGCTATGAATGCGCCGACGACGAGCCGGCCTGCGTCAAGAACTACAACCTCAATCTGAGCGAAATCAACAGGACACACACGGTCAGATTCGTCCAGGTCCTCGTCGCCGGCCGCGACACGCCGTCGCTCAACAGCATCAGGGATAGCATCAAGCAGATGTATGCCATTTTCGCCACGGCGTCGCACAATCAGGTCGCCCTGCGGTTCTACAAAGAGGAGGGCCAGACCGTGGTTGTGAATAGCAGCGACTGCGCGAAAGCGAAGCAGGAGGTCGCCGCCAAGACCCAAAACGTGGGTGCGTTCCTGAACGTGTACGTGATGCCCCGGGGCATGTGTCCCACCTCGACTGGCAATGATCGCAGAATCTACCTCAATGATGGTCTGCTGCGGTCCTATGTCCATGAGACCGGGCACGTCCTGGGTCTCGGGCACGGCCACCGGACCGACGAGAATGGAAAGCGCGAGGACTACGGCGATCCGAGCACGTTCATGGGCTCGATGCCGTCGGACAACTACAACCTCCCGCAGTTGCACTGGCTGGGTTGGACGCGGAAGGCCGACCTCGTGAAGGTCAACTCGGAGATCGAAAGCAAGGGCTTCCGCGACGTCACGCTCCGGCCGGTGGACCTCAACCTCGACAACGGCAGTGGACTCCCGCTGGGCGCCGTCTGGGAGACCCCCGACACCGAGACGCGGCTGTTCGTCGCCATCCCGAAGTCGCGCACCAACGGCGTGAACCGGATCGTCGGCGGCAACGTGATGGTGTACAGCACCGATTGCAAGGGCTGTATTGGCGTAGCGGTGAGTACGGTGCAGGAGGGGCGGTTCGCCGTCAAATCGGGCGCGAGCCACATCGTGAAAGACCTCCTCATCACGCCTGGGGGCTACGTGAGCCATTCGATCCAGGAGAATGGGAGCAGCGTTGAGGTTTTCGACTCCATCACGCTGCGCATCAAACGGTCGGTTCCGGAGGTTCTTTCTCCGGCCGCCGGTTCGGTGACGACAGACAAGACGCCGACCTACAGCGGTAAGGCAGAGGCCGGGCTCCCCGTCACGGTCTTCGTGGATGGCGTCAAGGCGGGCACCACCAAGGCCACCGCCCTGGGGACCTGGAGCTTCACTCCGGCCGCGGCGCTGAACGTGGGCGCTCACGCTGTGAGGGCCTCGGTGGCGGATGCGGCGGGCAACACCAGCCCGAGATCCACCGCCAACGCCTTCACCGTGGACAGGTAGGGGAGCCTCCACGGGAGGCCTGTATTCGGACGGGAGGCAAGCTCCCGTCCCTGTGCCGGGTCCGCCCTGCGCCCCAACCCGCGGGGGATGGCCGGGCGCTCTCACATTGGCAGAGAGGACATCCCGCGCTATCCGAGCGCCGCCTTCCCGTCCGGCTTGCGCTGGAACCTGTAGAGCACGAAGCCCACCGCGAGCGCGATGGCCCCGGCGATGAGGTTCTCTCGCTCCGCGCTCAGCGCGAAGACGACGCACAGTGCGGCGGCGGCGAGGGGAATCACGGGCCCCCCCGGGATGCGGAACGCGTTCGCGGGCGCCTGGAGCTTGCGGCGCAGCACGGGCACCGCCAGGGCCGTGCCGAAGTACGTGGCGAGCCGGGCCACCACGGAGAGCGTGGCGAGCACCTCGAACGAGCCGGAGAACGCCAGGGGCAGCGCGATGGCCGTCTGCGTGAGGATGGCGACCGTCGGCGTGCGGTAGCGCGGATGCAGCGTGGCGAGCGCAGCGGGGCCAAAGCCGTCCTGAGCCAGCGCGTACAGGTAGCGCGGCCCGGCGAGCACGGTGTTGCTGTTGGTCCCCAGGATGGACAGCACCCCGCCCACCGTCATGAGGAGCCCACCCCAACCCCCGAGGAACCGCGCGGCGGCGTTGGCGAGCGGCGTCTGCGCGTCCGCGACCCCGGGCAACGTGCCCAGCGCCACCCACTGCACCGCCGTGTAGATGAGCGTGACAACGCCTATCTGCACGATGAGCGCGAAGGGCACGTCGCGGCGTGGGTTCTTGAACTCACCCGCCGGAGCCGCCGTGTTCTCGAAGCCGGCATAGGCGAACAGCAGCAGCAGCACCGCGGCCCCCAGGTTGCCTCCTTCCCTGGGAGCCACCGACATCGCCAGCGGCACGGATACGGAGAAGAGGCCCACGGCGATGAACACCAGCAGTGGCACCGTCTTGGTGACGGCGAGGAACACCGCGGTGCGAGCGCCGCCCTTTACGCCCACGACGTTGATGGCGGTGAGCGCGAGCAGGGGCACGGCGATGGCCAGCCCCTGGCCCACGCCCGAGTTCGCCGCGGGCCACAGGAAGCCCAGCGCGCGGGAGAAGCCGACGGACAACGAGGCCACGGACGAGACGCGCGCCAGCCACGTCATCCAGCCGACCTGGAACCCCACCCGTTCTCCAAAGGCTTCACGCGTGTAGAGATAGGCGCTGCCGGGCTTGTCGAAGTAGCTGGCCGCCTCCGCGAAGCAGAGCACGAGCAGCAGCACCGCCAGCCCCGCGAGCACGACGGCGCCCGTGCTGGCCGAGCCCAGGTTCGCGGCGGCCGCCGCAGGCAGCAGGTAGACACCGCTGCCGATGACGTCGTTGATGGAGAACCCGACGATTTCCCAGCGCGATACCGCGCGCTGCATGCCTGTCTCAGGAGGAGGCGAATGGGTTCCGGTGGTCATGGACGGAAGGGAGGGGAACCCACTGGAGCACAGATGCGGCGAATCCGCGAATTCGTGAGAAGCCGAGTTCCTTTCAAGGCGGCGGGAACCGAAACCGCAGACAAGGCGATAGGAAACCCCAAGCAGGACGCGCTGTTACCCACTATCGCCTTGAGCTCACGTCGGTTCGTTGTGCCGCCCCATCCCATCTTCCCCCGTCTTGTCCCGTTCTCATCCCCGCTGGAGGGGCACACTGGGGGCACATGCGGCCCCACAGGGTCAACCCGCTCACGGACGCGAGCGGCCCGAGTTCCCCAGTCTCGCAGGGCTCACGACAAGCCCGTGAGAGGCTGACGGTAGCTGCTGGCGGAGGCGAGCGACGTGGGGCGCGGCCTGCCCCGGTACGTGGAGCGGGACTTCACCATGTACCTGGCGTTCGCAGCCTGGTCGATGGGCGGCGCGGCGCGGCTCTTCGCTTTCGGTGCGCCGCGCGAAGCACGCGGCGCACCGATTCTCCTACCGAGACCGCGCTGAAATCAGGGCACACCGCCCCATCGCGGTATCGCGGACAGCGACTCAGAGTCCGTTGGGGACCACGGTCACGGTGCCGGAACCCCTGTTGGTCAGGATGAGATCGGCGTACCCATCCGCATCCATGTCCGCGGTGGCGATGGCGTTGAGGCCAGGCGAGGCGCCGGTCGTGACGACAGTGCCCGAGGTGAAGCCTCCGTTGCCGTTGCCGGTCATCGGGCGGACGCCGCCCGAGGCCGTTGTAACGAGGATGTAGGCGTCGAGCTTGCCATCGCCGTTGAAGTCATCGGCCACGACGCCCAGCGCCGAGTTGGTGGCCGTAGTGGCCGCGGCGGTGGACTGAACGCCGCTCGCGAAGGTGCCGTTGCCGTTCCCCTTGAAGAAGAGGAGGTACCGGCCGGCCGCGCCGTTCGAGAGGATGTCGAGCGTGCCGTCGCCGTTGGCGTCGCCGAAGGCGATGCCCGCCGTCTGGCCGCTGACGGCGTTGCTGTAGGCGACGGGTGCGGCGAACGAGCCGTCGCCCTGGTTGATGAGGATCGACAGGCGTGCGCTGGCGGGGCTCGTCACCACGAGATCGGAGAAGCCATCGCTGTTCAGGTCACGGCAGGCGATGGTCGACTGCGCGCCGCCGGTGTTCTGGATGCCGATGAACGTGGGCGCGCCGAAGCTGCCCGCGCCGGTGCCCAAGAGCACGCTCACCTGGCTCAGGGTCACGCTTGTCGTGGCGATGTCAGCCACCCCGTCGTGATCGAAGTCCCCGGTGCAGAGGTGGACGGAGCCCGGGGTGCCGGTGGTGAAGCTCGTCGGCGCGCCGAAGGTCCCGGGCGCGCTCGGGCCCAGGTTCTTGTAGACGCTGATGCTTCCGTTGATGAGGAGCAGGTTGGTCTGGCCGTTGACGGTGACGGCGTCGAGCCACCCGTCGCCGTCCACGTCCACGGCCACGACCGCGTTGCTGGAGAGCGAGGCGCTCCCGTAGTTGACCTCCGACTGGACGCTGGCGTCGCCGTTCCCCAGGAAAACGGAGAGCGAGCCAGAGGGGAACAGGATCGACCCGGATTCGGCGTTGGCCACCAGGATGTCGAGCTTGCCGTCGCCATTCACATCGGCGACCGCCGGGGCCAGCGGGTTGTGGTTCGCGGGGGAGCTGACCGGCGTGCCGGGGACCTGGCCGGTGGGGGCGGTCTGGCAGGTGCCGTTCGAGCAGATCTGGCCCGTCGAGCACACGATGCCGCAGGCGCCGCAGCTATCGGCGTCGCTCTGGAGGTTCACCTCGCAGCCGTCGGACGAGTTCCCGTTGCAGTCCCCGAGGGTGCCGGCGCAATCCTGGCAGTTGGCCCCCTCGTAGGTGAGCGCGCACTCGCAGGTGTAGCTCCCCACGCCGTCGATGCAGGTGCCGCCGTTCAGGCACGGGCTTGCGGCGCACTCGTCGATGTTGGTGCAGGTCACGCCGTCGCCCTCGTACCCCGCGTTGCAGGCGCAGGTGAAGGAGCCCGCGGTGTTGGTGCAGGTGGCGTTTTCGTTGCAGTCGTCGGTACCGGCGGCGCACTCGTTGACGTCGACGCAAGTGCCGCTCTGGCACGTGAGGCCGTCGCAACAGGGGACCGTGGCGTCGCACGGCGCGTTCACGGACAGACAGCCCTGGCCGCTGCACGTCGGGTCGTAGAGCGACGAGGTCGGGTCGAGGCTGGTGACGTAGTCGCCGTTGTGAGCGCTGTGCGCGTTGATACACGCCTGCTCGCTAACACGGACGATCGTGTAGGGATGACTCGTCGAGCTGGTCTTGTGGCAGAGCTGGACCTTACCGTTGACATCGAAGTAATCGCACTGCTCGGCGGTGAGGGCGGAGTCGGCCGAACCGACGTCCGCGTCATTGTCTCCGACGGAGATCGGGTTGCAACCGCCGATGAGGCCGAGCAAACCGGCCCCCGTGATCATGACGAGGAGCGAAATTGATTTATGTTTCATTGAGTTCCCCCCTGAAAGGACGCACCACGGCCTCGTGACGGCTTGTGCAGAGCTCGCGGGCACCCAAGCTGAACTGTCGTTGAACGCGGGCTGTCTTTATTCACCCGCAGTAAAAATATATACCGTCCCGTTGGCGACCTGTCCATTAGCAATTCATGACCGCGGTCGGATTCCTGCCGCTTCGGCACAATGCCCGTCGTTTTCGCACAGCTAAAACCATGCAGGAGTCAGCACAAGCCCAGCACATTCGACGTGGGTCGAACGCGCGCCAGCGGCGATAAGTAATTTGTGAATGAAATAGATGGAGCGGTGGGGCTCAGCGCTCTCTGGGAGAGCGCTTCGTCGTCGCCTCCGCGGGTCCGCGCGAGGCCGCGAGGGGCTCCGAGGGGCTCTCTTCGAAGAGCGTCTTGTATTCGACGCTGAATCGCCCGCCGGACGCGAAGCCGAGCGAGGCCACGACGCCGGCGACGGTCGTCCCCGGCGCGCCTGCGAGCAACGTTTGTCTCGCAATCTCGAAGCGACGATGCCGCGCGCCAAGGTGTCGGGGAGCGACATCCTGGAACTGGCCGGTCGAGGCGCCCCCGTCACCCGCAGCAACAGCAAGAAGGTGCAGGACTTCCTCCAGGCCCAAGAGCAGCACAGCCACGCGCTCCTGCCCAGAGTGCGCATCTTCACCCGGAGCGGCGGGTCCAAGGACATGCGCGGCATGTGCCTGTCCGTCTGGGGGCCCTCCGTCAGCGGCGATGTCTCGTCCGCCGCGTTGCAGGGCGAGCCAGCCCGGCACCGTGACCTGCCCACCTGGATTGACGACACGCAAGTGACGCGCGAGGGGATGACCAACCTGATGGCATACATCGTCGGAAATGTGGAGGCAGCGGGAATCGAATCCGCCGCAGCCAAGAGACGCTCATCCGCGCGAAGGCCATGCCCGGTGCCAGAGGATGTCGCCACCGGGTCCGGCGACGGCGTACCCTTCGCTGCCGACGGGCTCCTCCTTGCCGTCACACAGGAAGTCGATGCCCGCGGTGTCGTGCGCTGGGACCTTCGCGAGGAAGCGCTCACCGGATGCGCCGCGCGCGACGATGACGCCGAACCTGGGGCTGCCATCCCGTTCGTAGAGCACCGTGTATGTCTCGATGCGGCCGGGGCCCGTGGCGTCCTCCACGAACGGAGGAACGGGACCGCGCGCGGCGTCCGCTTCCGCCTGATGCTCGAAGGGCTGCGGGAGCGTTCCGGCCGGCAGCGGTTCGCGCGTGAGCACAAGGCTGTGATTGTGCGTCGCGAAGCCGCCGTTGCCGAAGAGCAGGCCGTGACGTCCCTGCTCGCGCAGCCGCTGCACCATGCTGACCACCGCGTGGCTCATGTAGTTGGCGATGGGCCCACCGCCGAACGTGAGTCCTCCGAACACGGTGGCGGGCTTCTCCAGCGGCCAGCCCAACACCCGGCGCGCCATCTTCGGCACGCAGGGGAAGCAGCTGTAGAGCTCCACGAAGTCGAGCGCATCGACGGTCAGCCCGTTCAACTCCAGCGTGCGGCGCAGCGACACGGCCATGCTCGGCGAGCGCGCATAGCCATCCCGAGCGAGGAAGTCCTCCGGCTCGTGCGCCGCCACGCCCCGCCCCACGTACACGAGGCGGTCCTCCGGCACGCCGCGCGCGAGCGCCTTCGCCAGGCTGGTGACCAGGAACCCCGCGCCCTGGTTCACGGCGCTGTTCGCCACCATCCGCTTGCAGTACGGAAACGCGATGGGCCGGTTGGACGGCGAGGGCGTGACGATGGCCTCCACGGACGCGGGCTCGCGGATCCACGCGCCCGGATTGCTCGCCGCGACCTGGGAGAACCGCGACCAGATTTCCCCGCTCTCCCGCTGCGCCTCCGCCAGCGTCTGGCCATACGCCGCACGGCCAGCGTTCTCATAGAGGGGATAGACGTCGACCGGCGAGTTGAGGCCATAGCGCTGCCGGTAGGCCGCGTGCGCCTGGACGGAGATGGTGCTCGCGGCGTTGTGCGCGGAGGGTGCATCCCCGGCCGCCAGGGCCGCACGCCGGGCCGCCGTGCGCAGTGCCTCGCCGCCCACGACCGCCGCGACCTCCACCTCCCCGGAGGCGATCCGGTTGGCGGCCTCGTGGAGCAGCCGCACCGGACTGTGCCCATGGGCCTCCGCCGTCTGCTCGTGGAGCCGCGGCCGGGCACCCAGCCGCTCCGCCAGCGGAAGCGGCAACGGCCCCATCTGCCGGAACGAGAGCTGGTCGACCACCGCCAGCGAATCCAGCCGGGAGAGCCAGCCGCCGCCCGCATCCACGTCCGCCGCCCGCAGCGCGGCCTCCATCAGTCCCAACGAATCCAGGCCCCGCAGCGGATCCTCCGGACGGTCGTTGATCTGCCCCACGCCCACGATGACGGGAATCCTGTTCGCGTCCTTCATGCCTCGGCTCCTCCCACGATGAAGCCTCGCCGGTCAATGCGCCACCTGCCGCCCATATTACCCGGGTACAATTGACTCTTGTTTATACCCGGGTAATATCACCCTCATGCCTTCTCCTTCCGCAACCTGGACCGCCTTCGCCGGCCAGCGCCTGCTTGCCTCCGGGTCACCCGCCGAGGTCGTCACCGCCGCCAAGGGCGCGCTCGACGCGGGCGAGTCCGAGTCCCTGCTCCTGTTCGACGACGCCACGGGCCGGACGGTGGACTTCCACCTGCGCGGCACACTGGAGGAGGTGCTCGCCCGCCTCCAGCCCGCGCCTGACCCGGCCGCCGAGTCTTCCGAGCCCCGAGGCCCCGGCCGTCCGAAGCTGGGCGTGGTGGCCCGCGAGGTGACGCTGCTGCCCCGTCACTGGGAGTGGCTGTCCGAGCAACCCGGCGGCGCGTCCGTGGCCCTGCGCAAGCTGGTGGAGGCCGCTCGCGCGAACAGCGGCGACGCCGACCGCGTCCGCCGCGCCCAGGCCGCCGCGGACCGCTTCATGACCACGATGGCTGGCAACGCGCCAGGCTACGAGGAAGCCGCTCGCGCGCTCTACGCGGGCGACCGTACCCGCTTCAACAAGTGGACCCGGAGCTGGCCGGACGACCTCCGCGACTGCGCCCGGAGGCTCGCGGCCCCCGCCTTCTCCAAGGAGACGCCGTGAACCACCAGTGGGTGCTGAAGTCGCGCCCCCACGACGAGGTCTCCGACGCCTGCTTCGAATGGCGGCAAGCCCCAGTGCCGGCCCCGGGTCCCGGCGAAGCGCTCGTGCGCGTCGTCTGGCTCTCCATCGAACCCACGCAACGCACGTGGCTCAACCCCCGCGCGACCTACATCCCGCCCGTGGAGCTGGGCGAAGTCATGCGCGGCGTGGGCGTCGGGCAGGTCATCGCGTCCCGCTCCGAACGGCTGGCCGTGGGCGACTGGGTGACGGGCATGACGGGTTGGCAGGAGTACGCGCTGGCCGGTGACGCGGGCCTCTTCGGCTTCAACAAGGTGCCGGACGGCATCGACCCCAAGGCCATGCTGAACCTCTATGGCGCCAGCGGCCTGACCGCTTGGATTGGCATGACCGACGTGGCCCGCGCCGCGCCAGGTGAAACCGTCCTGGTCTCCGGTGCCGCGGGCAGCGTGGGCTCCATCGCCGGACAGGTGGCGCGGCTCCGGGGCTGCCGCGTCATCGGTATCGCGGGCGGTCCACAGAAAGCCGACTGGGTCACCCGCGTCGCCCGGTTCGACGCCTGCATCGACTACAAGTCCGAGGACGTCCGGGCGCGCCTCCAGACGCTTGCGCCCAAGGGCGTGGATGTCTTCTTCGACAACGTGGGCGGGCCCGTGCTGGAGGCGGCGATGGATCACCTCGCGGTGCGTGCCCGCGTGGTGCTCTGCGGTGCCATCTCCTCCGGCTACAAGGACCACGACTACGGCGCCACGCCGCGCAATTACATGCAGCTGGCCTTCAAGCGCGCACGCATGGAGGGCTTCATCTTCCTGGACCACGTCCCGCGCTTCCCCGAAGCCTTCCGCGAGCTGTCCACCTGGTCCGCCCGGGGTGAGCTCGTCCAGACGGAGACCCTCGCCGAAGGGCTGGAGCAGGCACCGTCCGCCCTGCGCGGCTTGTTCGAGGGCCGGAACCTGGGCAAGCAACTGATCCGCGTCTCAACCCCTGTCTGAGCTTCTGTCGCCGCGATAGCGTGCGGACTCCCCCACGCACGGAGCCTCGGATGAAACTCCAGACCACGCTGACCGCTGTCCTCGCCCTCGCCACGGGCGTCGCGGAGGCCCGGGACCCCGCCCAGGACGAGCGCGAGCTGCTCAAGGTCGAAGCCGCGCTGTGCCGCGCCTTCGAGACCGCGGATGTCGCCACGCTCCGCAAGAGCCTGGACGCGCGCTTCACGCTCACCGACTCCAGGGGCACCGTCACGGACCTGGAGCAGAACCTCTCTGAGGTGGCGAAGAAGGACCCCGTCTACGAGGTCTTCCGCAACCACCATCAGAAGATCCGCCTGTATGGCGATGCCGCCGTCGTCACCGGCATCACCACCCTCAAGGGCCACTCCGGCAAGACGCAGTTCGAGGGCGACTTCCAGTTCACAGACACCTGGGTCTACCGCGACGGTCAGTGGAAGCTCGCCGCGAGCCACGCGACCTGGCTGGCGAAGTAGCCTCCAGGCGGTGGCTGCTTCAGGCCGCCGCGGCCTCGTCCCCGGCGACCGGGGCCTCCGGCTCTTCAATCCCCTCGCGGCGCCGGTCGAGCCGCGTCTGGAGGTCCTTGATGAGCTGCACATAGAGGAGCGCCGCGGCCACGGCGCAGACCGAGGACAGGAGTCCCACCACATCCCGGGTCGTGGTGTCCGCCGTCGCGGTCTCGCGCACCAGCAGCTTCGCCTCCGCCTTCTCCAGGATCCGCGCCAGGACGTTCGCCGCCCACCACAGTTGCAGCGGGAGCGATGCGACGAAGGAGGCGCCCCCCAGCTTCTCCGCGATGTCCCGCATCACGTGATAGGGCTTCACCCAGTTGAGGAGGGGGATCAACCACATCCAGACCGCTCGGGCAGGGCTCATCCCGATGTCCGCCCCCAGCGCCTTGAGCTGCCGGACCACGCGGTGGACCCACATCAGAAGGGTGACCTGCGTGGCGACGACGACGGCCATGGCCAGCACCAGCACCCCCCACCTGGACAGGCGCTCGGCCGCCAACGGGTTCCCGAACTCGGGGACCAGCAGGAGCTCGTAGAGCAGGCCCACCAGGGACGTGCCAGCGGAGACGTATTGCAGCACCGTGGCCCGGTGTGCCCGCTCGCGCGAGTCCGGCACCTCCAGCGCGGAGAGCCGCGCGCACTCACTGCATCGGCCTTCATCCCGCTCGCACGATGCGCAGGCATACCTGCCACACCGCACACAGGTGCACACCGCCTCCCGTTCGGGATGCTGCGGACACATGGGCTGTGACTCGACGTCCCCCGCGACGGCATTGAGCATGAGAGGAATTAGGACCGGTCTTCAATCCTTCGTCAATCCCGCCACCGTCGAGAGACACGCCCCCAGCCGCTTCATTCCTTCCGGAATGCGTGTCGCGGGCATGCCGCCATACCCCAGCACCAGCCCCGGCCGGGCGCGAGGCCCCGCGAAGTAGCGCGACAGGTTGATGAGCCCGACCCCCGCCGCCCGGGCCCGCGCCACCGTCTCCCGCTCCAGCGTCACGCCTCCCTTCCGGAAGGTGGCGCTCAGGTGCAGGCCCGCCACGGAGGGCACCACCTGGAGCCAGTCGCCGCAATGGCGCGCCAGGCCTTCCGCCACGCACGTGTGCCGCGCCTCGTACTCCCGCCGCATCTTGCGGATGTGCCGCGCGAGCAGCCCGCTGTCGATGAACCGCGCGAGCGCGGCCTGCTCCGGCACCGGGCTGTGCCAATCCATCACGCGCCGGGCCCACCGCAGCTCGCGCTGGAGCGACGGCGGCGCGACGAGGAACCCCAACCGCAGCATGGGGATCATCACCTTGGAGAACGAGCCCACGTAGAGCACCCGCCCGGAGCGGTCCATCCCATGCAACGTCTCCAGGGGCCGGCCGCCAAAACGGAACTCGCTGTCGTAGTCGTCTTCAATCACCACCGCGTCCCGCCGCTTCGCCCACTCCAGCAGCGCCACCCTGCGCGCGGGCGACATGGGCATGCCCAGCGGGAACTGGTGCGACGGCGTGACATAGACGAGCCGCGCGGCATCCGGCAGCGCCGCCACGTCCAGCCCTTCCGCGTCCACCGGAACAGGCACGACGCGCGCCCCCAGCGACTGGAACACCTGCCGCGCGGGCGGATAGCCCGGCTCCTCCATGGCGACGCAGTCTCCCGGCTCGATGAGCACCCGTCCCACCAGGTCCAGCGCCTGCTGTGCGCCATTGGTGATGAGCACGTCCTCCGCGTCCGCGCGCACGCCCCGCGCGATGCCCACGTGCCGCGCCACCGCCTCCCGCAGGCCCCGGTGTCCCGCCGCGTCCACGTAGCCCCCGGACACCGTGGCCGCCCGCAGCTGGCGCGCCACCAGCCGGCGCCAGGCTTCGAAGGGGAAGCTCGAGACGTCCGGGCTGCCCACGCCAAAGGCATACGCGGCGGGGGCCAGCGGCGCGGGCAGGTCCGGCAGCGCTCGCCAGAAGGCCCGGGCGCGCAGCGGCACCTGGGCCTCCCGCCCTGCCCTGCCCCGCGGCCGGGACGCCTCCCCCTGGACGATGCTGCCCGCCCGCGTGCGCGCCGCGATGAGGCCCTCCGCGGCGAGCCATTCATACGCCACGCTCACGGTGTTGCGCGCCACGTCCAGGCGCAGCGCCAGCTCGCGGGTGGGCGGCAACCGCTCCCCGCGCCGCAGGCGCCCGTCGAGGATGGCGGCGCGCAGCCCCCGGTAGATCTGCCCGGCCAGGTCCCGGCGGCCCTGGAGCTCCACATGGAAATCCATGCCGCATCCTCCCACGGATTGGCCCAATGGAATTCGCCAATCCTGGCCCTGTCACCGGGCCAGCGGCGGACCATCCTGCCGGCATGACCGATTCCACCTACGCCTCCCACCCCATCGACTCCGAACGCATGCCGTGGATCCCCATGGGCCGGCCCGGGCTCGCGTTCAAGCCGCTGCGCTTCTTCCGCGACGGCAGCGGCTGGATGTACCTCTTCCGGCTGGAGCCCGGCACCCGCATCCCCCGGCACCGCCACGTCGGCGAGTCGCACGCCTTCAACCTCTCCGGGCGCCGCCAGCTGCTCGACACCGGCGAGGTGATTGGTCCGGGCACGTATGTCTATGAGCCGGCCGGCAACGTCGACAGCTGGCAGGTCGTGGGCGACGACCCCGTCGTGCTGCACATCACCGTGAAGGGCGCCATCGAATACCTGGGCGACGACGGCCAGGTCCTCAAGAGCGTGAGCCCCGCGGAGCGGCTGGAGACGTACCGCCGCTGGTGCCAGGAGCACGGCACGGAGTTCCTCGCCACCTGCGAGTAACCCGAAGAAAGCCATTGCCACCCGCCGGGCGCGTCGGGCAGGAGGAACCGGCCTCCTCCTCCGAAGAAAGAGCCCGACCATGCCTCCCAGGCCCACCGCCCCGCCCCAGCTCCAGGC
>NZ_RAWE01000111.1 GCF_003611695.1 Corallococcus carmarthensis
CTTCCCCACCCCGGCCCCAGCGTCAGCCCTTGGGCACCGCCACCATGTCGAAGTCCGGGATGCGTTCACGCATGAACTCGCGCATCCGGTTGATGAGGGCCGCTTCAATCTGCCGGGCGCGCTCGCGGCTGACGCCGTACTTGTCGCCGATGTCCTGGAGCGTGAGCGGTTCGTCCGCGGTGAGGCGGTGCTCGAAGATGTAGCGCTCCTTGCCCTCCAGCGTCTGGGCGAAGGCGGCCAGGTTCTCCCGGAAGAGGGCCTTGAGCTGCTCGCTGCCCAGGCGCTCGTCGGCGGGCACCGCGTTGGACGGCAGATAGCGGTCCGCGCGCGTGGCGCCCGAATCCCCGTCGTTGCCCAGCGGCGCGTCGATGGACATCTCGTCGTGCCCCAGCCGCTGGTCCATCTCCACCACGTCCTGCTCGGTGACGTTGAGGCGCTCCGCCAACAGGCGCGGGCTGGCCTCGAAGCCCTGGGAGACCAGCTTCTCCTGCTCCTGGCGCAGCTTGAAGAAGAGCTTCCGCTGGGCCTCGGTGGTCCCCAGCTTCACCATCTTCCAGTTGTCCATGATGTAGCGAAGGATGTACGCGCGGATCCACCAGGCGGCGTAGGAGCTGAGCTTCACGCCCCGGTCCGGGTCGTACTTCTTCACTGCCTGCATCAGCCCGATGTTGCCCTCCTGCACCAGGTCCAGCAGCGACAGGGGGTTGCGGTGGTACTCGTGGGCCAGTTTCACCACGAGTCTCAGGTTGGAGGCCACCAGGCGGTAGGCCGCCCGCACGTCCCCCGTGGCCTGGTACTCCTTGGCCAGCTGGTGCTCCTCCTCACGGGTGAGCAGGGGGTGGCGCGTCACCTCGGCCATGTAGGCCTGGAGCGGGTCCCGGTTGGTGAGGGCGGACCCCTCCGAGCGCACCAGTGCCGCGGGCCGGGCGGCACGGGCCGGGGCGGGCGCCTCCTCCTCGATTTCCGCCTCGGCTTCGTTCAGCTCCGCCAGGTCCGGCTCCAGGGCGTCCGGGTCCTGGGCGGATTCCTGCGCTTCTTCCTCTGGAGCCTCTGGAGCGCTCTCCCGGGCGGCCCCTGGACGGGCAGAGGCCGCGGGACGCTTCGCGCGGGGCCGGGGGGCGGCCGGACCATTGGTTCTCTTCCTCCCATTCGCCATGCGCGCTCCATACCCCAAAGTGCCGCGATTGTTGCCAGAGGGTAATGCAGGGGCTATGCCCATGCCCGATGAGCGACATCCAAGAGCCCACGCCGGGAGCCCCGGCGCCTGACGAAGCCACGACGCGTCCCGACGAATACATCGCGGACATCAGCTTCGAAGAAATGAACCTCTCCGAGCCCCTCCGCCGCGCGCTGGCGGAGCGCGGCTACACCAGTCCCACCCCCGTCCAGGCCAAGGCCTTTGGCCCCGCGATGGCGGGCAAGGACCTCATCGTCCGCAGCAAGACGGGCACGGGCAAGACGGCCGCCTTCGGCCTGCCCCTGCTGGAGAAGATTCCGGCGGACGAGAAGCGCGTGCGCGCCCTCATTCTCTGCCCCACGCGCGAACTGGCGCTCCAGGTGGCGGAGGAGCTCACCACGCTGGCCAAGTACAAGGGCGTGAAGGTGGCGGCCATCTACGGCGGCGCCTCCATGAAGCAGCAGGAGGACGCGCTGGAAGAGGGCACGCCCATCATCGTGGGCACCCCCGGCCGCGTCTTCGACCACATCAACCGCGGCAACCTGAAGCTGGACGGCTGCGACCACGCCATCCTCGACGAAGCCGACGAGATGCTGAACCAGGGCTTCTACGAGGAGGTCACCCGCATCCTCGACCGTCTTCCGAAGACGCGCCAGGTGCTGCTCTTCAGCGCCACCGTCCCCACGGACATCCAGAACCTCATCGCGCGCTACACGACGAACGCGGAGACGCTGCTCTTGTCCGGCGACGTCTTCACGGTGGAGCACATCCACCACATCCGCTACGACGTGTCGGATCAGTTCCCCAAGCCGCGCAACCTCATCTACATCCTGGAGAAGGAGGAGCCCTCCAACGCCATCATCTTCTGCAACACGCGGGATGACACGGCGCTGGTGACCGCGGTGCTCAACCGCAACGGCTTCGACGCGGAGCTGCTCAACGGAGACCTGCCGCAGAAGGAGCGCGAGCGGGTGATGGGCAAGGTGAAGCGCGGCGAGGTGGCCTTCATGGTCGCCACGGACATCGCGGCGCGCGGCATCGACATCTCCGGGCTGGAGTACGTCATCAACTACTCCCTGCCGGAGGACCCCGCCGTCTACCTGCACCGCGTGGGCCGCACGGGCCGCATCGGCAACAAGGGCACGGCCATCAACCTCTTCTCCGGGCGCGAGCTGGCGACGTTCACCGTGCTGGAGAAGAAGTTCGGCATCAAGTTCGAGATGCGCGAGATGCCCGCGCCCGAAGAGGCCATGCACCTGTGGACCGAGCGCCACGTGCGTGAGCTGCGCGAGGGCATGGGCTCCAGCATCTTCGAGGGCTTCCTGCCCCTGGCCTCGCAGCTCAAGCAGCGCCCGGACGCGGACGACCTCGTCGCCTTCCTCATCAAGTACTACTTCAGCCGCCTGCGCATGGAGAAGGCACAGGCCGCCGGTGAGACGGAGAAGCGCGAGCCGGTGGAGAAGAAGCCGCTGGAGCGCCGGGGCAAGGACCGCGACCGTGAGCGCGACCGCGAGCGTCCCCGCCGCGAGGAGCGCACCGAGCGCACCGAGCGGCCCCGCCGCGACGAGCACCCGGACCGCGAGCGCCGTCCGCGCCGCGACGAGCCGCGCCGCGAGGACCGGGGCGAGCGCCGGGGTGGCGCTCCTTCCGCCGCGCTGGAGCCGGGCCCCGGTGAGACGAAGCTCTGGGTGAACCTGGGCACCGCGGACGGCCTGGGGCCGGGCAGCATCGCCACGGCCATGGAGGACGCGGGCGCGCCGGTGGGCAAGCTGGTGCGCGCGGAGCTGCGCCCCACGTTCGCGTACGTCTTCGTCGCGGAGGACGACTCCGCGGGCTTCGAGGCGCTCAACGGCAAGCAGCACGGCGGCAAGACGCTGCGCGTGGAGAAGAGCAAGCCGCGCAGCGAGCGCGACACGCCCACCACCCGCCCGCCCCCGTCCCCGGACGCGGGCCCCGGCGAGGTGAAGCTCTGGGTGAACCTGGGCGCGGATGACGGCATGGACGAGGCGAAGCTGCCCGCCACGCTGGAGTCCCTGGGCGCCCCGGGCGGCAAGGTCATCAAGGCCCTCACCCGCCCCACCTACGGCTACGTCTACGTGCCGGAGGAGGAGGCCCCGGGCTTCGAGGCGCTCAACGGCAAGACGCACAACGAGAAGCCGCTGAAGCTGGAGCGGCACCGTCCGCGCGGCCAGCGCGAGGAGCGCCGTCCCCGCCACGAGGCCCTGCCGGATGTCCCCGGCCAGGCGCGGCTGTGGGTGGGCCTGGGCCGGCAGGAAGGCCTGGACGAGGCGGGCGTCACCGCCGCGCTGGAGGCCGCGGGCGCTCCGGCGGGCAAGGTGCTGCGCACCGACCTGCGCCCCACGTACGCGTACGTCTTCGTCGCGGAAGAGGACGTGGGTGGCTTCGAAGCCACCCACGGCAAGCCGAACGGCGAGGGCAAGACGCTGAAGGTGGAGCGCGCCAAGCGCAAGTAGCCGCTTCCCACGGGGCGTCTCCCGGTCCTCAGGGAGCCAGAGGCGCCTTCTTCCTGCGGGCCCGGTGGTAGTGCGCGACGCACAACCCCCGGGCCAGCACGGGCCGGCCGCACTCCGGTGAAGCGCAGGCCTCGCCGCCCGCCTTCGCCTGGGAAGCGGATGCACCCGGTACGCCGCTGAACATCGCCTCCGCCACGGCCAGCAGGCGCTCCACGTCCTCCCGGCCCAGTTTCTTCAGCCGCACCCACTCCACCAGCCGATGAGCCTCCGCGTCCTCCGCGTCCTCCAGCCGGAACAGCTCCCACAGCGGCAGCTCCAGCGCGGCCGCGACCTGGAGGAGTGTGTCGTAGCTGGGGTTGCGCTCGCCGCGCTCCAGCAGCGACACGAAGCTCACGGAGATGTCACACCGGGCGGCGAAGTCCTCCTGGGTGAGGCCCCGGCGCTCGCGCAGCGTGCGGATGCGGCGGGCCAGTCCCTGCAGCGAGGAGCCGGAGTCGCTCGGGTCCGGGGAGTGGGGGCGCATGGACGCGCTCATCGTAGCGCACCCCTTCTGTTAAGGTTTTCCGTCTGTCCTCAGGAGTGAAGCCCGCCATGAACGCCGTCGACGGCACCAACTACTACTTCCGCAAGGCCGCGCGGGTGATGGACGTGGGCACGCCCATCGAGACGCTCCTGGCCACGCCCCTGCGCGAGGTGAAGGTGCAGGTGTCCATCGAGATGGACTCCGGCGAGATCCGCACGTTCCTGGGCTACCGCATCCAGCACGACAACAGCCGAGGCCCCATGAAGGGCGGCCTGCGATACCACCCCGCCCTGGACCAGGACGAGTGCGTGTCGCTCGCGTCGCTGATGACGTGGAAGACCGCCGTGGTGAACGTGCCCTACGGCGGCGCCAAGGGCGGCGTGGCATGCGACCCCTCGCAGATGAGCCTCAAGGAAGTGGAGCGGCTCACGCGCAAGTTCGTGGATCAGATTCAAGACGTCATCGGGCCCACGCGCGACATCCCCGCGCCGGACGTCAACACCAACCCCCAGGTGATGGCCTGGGTGATGGACCAGTACTCGCGCTACCACGGGCACTCCCCCGCGGTGGTGACGGGCAAGCCCCTGGAGCTGTACGGCTCCAAGGGCCGTGAGGCCGCCACCGGGCGCGGCCTGCTCTACGTGTGCCGCGAAATCCTGCGGGATTTGGGCATGCCGGTGAAGGGCACGCGCTTCGCCATCCAGGGCTTCGGCAACGTGGGCAGCCACATCGCGCAGCTCATCTGGGGCGACGGCGGCGTGGTGGTGGCCGCGTCCGACGTGCTGGGCGGCATGTACAACCCGCTGGGCCTGGACGTGCCGTCCCTCTTCGAGCACGTGAAGCGCACCGGCACCGTCACCGGCTTCAGCGGCGGCACGCCGTGCACCAACGAGGACGTGCTCGCGGCGGACTGCGAAGTGCTCATCCCCGCGGCCCTGGGCCACGTGCTCACCCGCGACAACGCCAACAGCGTGCGCGCGCGCCTGGTGGTGGAGGGCGCCAACGGCCCCACCCAGCCGGAGGCGGACGACATCCTGGAGAAGCGCGGCATCTTCGTGGTGCCGGACATCCTGGCCAGCGCGGGTGGCGTGACGGTGAGCTACCTGGAGTGGGTGCAGAACCTCCAGCACGTCTCCTGGGAAGAGGACCGCGTCAACGCGGAGCTGGAGAAGACGATGAAGGAGGCCTACGACCGCGTGGCGCAGATTGCCCGCTCGCGGAAGGTCTCCATGCGGACGGCCGCCTACATCCTGGCCATTGGCCGCGTGGGCAAGGCCACGGTGCTGCGCGGCATCTGACGCACCCCGCCGCATCGCGGGCAGGCAGGCGTGGGCGTCAGGTCGCTTCCGTGCGGGCCGCGCTTCCGCTACACGCCCGGCCATGATGGTCACCCTGCAGGACATCCAGGTGGCGCGCGAACGGATCCGGTCCGCGCTGCGCCCCACGCCGTGCCCCGCGTCGGACTACTTCACGGAGAAGACCGACTGCGCGGTGGTGTACTTCAAGCTGGAGAACCTCCAGCGGACCGGCGCCTTCAAGGAGCGCGGCGCGCTCAACAAGCTGCTGACGCTGACGGACGATGAGAAGCGCCGCGGCGTCATCGCGGCCTCCGCCGGCAACCACGCGCAGGGCGTGGCGTACCACGCGCGCCGGCTGGGCATCCGGGCCACCATCGTGATGCCGGAGCGCACGCCGCTCATCAAGGTGACGCGCACGCGCGACGACTACGGCGCGCGCGTGGTGCTCAAGGGCGCCAACTACGACGAAGCCTACGCGGAGGCCCTGCGCATCCAGGCCGCGGAGGACCTGGTGTTCGTGCACCCGTTCAACGACCCGCACGTCATCGCGGGCCAGGGCACGATCGCGCTGGAGCTCTTGGAGCAGTGCCCGGACCTGGAGCTGGTGCTGGTGCCGGTGGGCGGCGGCGGGCTCATCTCCGGCATCGCGGTGGCGCTGAAGCAGACGAACCCGCGCATCCAGGTGGTGGGCGTGCAGGCCTCCACCATCGCCAGCATGAAGGCGTCGCTGGATGCGGGGAAGCGCACGGAGCTCACCGCCGCGGGCACCACCATCGCGGACGGCATCGCGGTGAAGGTGCCGGGCGAGCTCACCTTCGAGCACGTGCGCAAGTACGTGGACGCGGTGGTGACGGTGGACGAGGAGGAGATCGCCGCCGCCATCCTGATGATGCTGGAGCAGGAGAAGTCGGTGGCGGAGGGCGCGGGCGCGGCGGGGCTGGCGGCGCTCGTCAGCGGCCGGGTGCCGCAGGCGAAGGGCAAGCGCGTCGCCATCATCGTCGGGGGCGGCAACATCGACATGAACGTCATCAGCCGCATCATCGAGCGGGGCCTCGTGAAGGCGGGCCGCCTGGTGCAGCTGGAGGTGCGGCTGCCGGACCGGCCCGGCATGCTCGCGCGGCTCACCACGCAGATCGCGGAGATGCGCGCCAACGTGGTGGACCTGCACCATGACCGCGCCTTCTCCAAGGCGGGCCTGGGCGAGGCCACGGTGGAGGTCATGCTGGAGACCACCGGACACGCCCACATCCAGGAGCTGATGTCGGCGCTGGAGTCCCTGGGTTGGCAGGTCGCCCGGACGTAGAGCGGGGAAGCTTGCGCGGGCGCTCGGGGCTTCGGCGATACTCCGGAAACCCATGAACACGCCCCTCATCGCCCTGCTGCTCCTCGCCGCCGCTCCTCCCGCGCAGAAGGCGAAGGAGCTGGCCGCCCACAAGGAGTGGGAGGAGCTGTACCTCGCGTTCGCCGCCGCGGATCCCTCCGCCTATCCCGAAGAGCAGCGGCCGTCCGTGGCGGCCCCCCTGCTCAAGGGCTGCGAGGCGCTGCTCGCGGAGGACGCGGTGATGGCGTACTCGCTGGGCGAGCGCGCCGTGGCCTTCCAGGAGACCGCGGGCGGCCTGCGGTGCCTGGCGCGCTCCGCGTTGAAGACGGATCAGCGGGCCTCCGCGGAGGAGGCGCTGAAGAAGGGCCTGGAGCACTTCCCCAAGGACGGCGCGTTCGCGCTGGAGCTGGGGCGGCTGCAGTTGCAGGACAAGGACTCGGCGGGGGCGCTGGCCACGCTGGAGAAGGTGCCTCCGAAGTCCAAGGAGGGCGCGGAGGCGCGGAAGCTGATGCAGCAGGCGCGCGCGCAGGTGTCGGAGGAAGGGGCCGCGCGGCGCGAGGCGGAGCGCCTGGAGCAGCGGATGAACGGCGAGCCCGGCCCGGGTGACACGCGCCAGGCGAAGGCGACGGCGGGCGCGGACATCCGTCCGGCGAGCCTGAGCTACGAGTCCGGCGTGGGCAAGGACGGCATGCGCGTGCGCCAGAACAGCCGCTTCGCCATCCGCTACTTCAACAGCGACCGGGACTTCGGCCAGCGCGCGGAGTACGAGGGCAAGGTCGTTTCCGCGCTCGACGAGGCCTATGACTTCACCCAGCGGACGCTGGGGCGGGCGCGCGAGCGGCAGCTGAACGTGGTGCTCTACACGCGCGACGAGTTCGCCACGCACCTGGGCGCCACGTACGCGGCCCGGGTGGCGGGCCTGTACCACGACGACGCCATCCGCATGAACGACGCGGCGGAGCTGACGCAGATGACCAAGGCCACGCTGGTGCACGAGTACGTGCACGCGGCGGTGGACGAAATCTGCCCGAGCGGCGGCGGCGCCCTGCCCCGCTGGTTCAACGAGGGCCTGGCCGAGTACATCGAGTGGCGCTACCTGGGGCTGGACGGCCCCCCGCGCAACCTGCGGGAGGCGATGCGCGGCCAGGCGAAGCAGGGGCGGCTGCCGAAGCTGTCGGACATGGACTCGCAGGCGCCCATCTCCATGTCCCAGCCGGAAATCGCCTACGGCACGTCCGCCATGGCGGTGCGGGAGCTGGTGCGGCTGGGGGGCCAGGAGAAGTTGCTGGACTTCATCCAGAAGGCGGGCCGGGCCGGATCCTTCCAGGAGGCCCTGCAGGCCACCTACGAGAAGGACTTCGCGGGCCTGGACCAGGCGGTGCGTTCCGCCCTCTCGGGGAGGTAGCGGCCGGTCGGGCGTGGCGGATTGGTTTACCCCCTGGCGGGAGTCCCCTACACTCGCGGGCCTCCAAGATTTTCGCTGCGGCGGTCCCCGTTGGACGCTGGCGCAGCAAGGTGACGGATGTCCGATACGCGCGCCGCGATGAGAGAATTCCGCTTCCTGGATGAGAAGCGGAAGCTGGGAAGCATGTCCCATGTCGAGGAGTCTCGCTGGGTCGAGTTGCGCGGCCTTTTGGGCATCCAGGACGCGGCGGACACCGCGGCGGCGGCCCAGGCGTATGCCCAGCCGGAGCAGCAGCCCCAGGGGTACTACGGCGAGGACGGCCAGTGGTACGCCTACCCCGCCGGCTACGAGCAGCCCCAGGGGTACTACGGCGAGGATGGCCAGTGGTACGCCTACCCCGCCGGCTACGAGCAGCCCCAGGGGTACTACGGCGAGGACGGCCAGTGGTACGCCTACCCCGCCGGCTACGACCCGAACGCGGCGGCCTATGATCCGAACGCGGCGGCGTACGACCCGAACGCGGCGGCCTATGATCCGAACGCGGCGGCGGCGTGGGGGCAGCAGGGCTACGACCCGAACGCTGCGTATGACCCGAACGCCGCGGGGGGCTACGCGGCCCCGGTGGATCCGCAGGCCGGTGGGTACGCCCCGCAGGCGCCCGCGGAGCAGGACAGCCTGAACCTCAGCACGGACGACATCGACATCCCCTCGCTGAGTGAACCCGCGCCGTGGATGCCGCAAGCCCCCGTGGCGACGTCGCCCGCGGCGGCGACGGCGGAGGCGTGGGGCACGAGCGCCGAGGAGGACTTCTCCGAGCTGTCCGCGGAGACGCCGGCCCCGGTGGCCGCCACCGCGCCGGAGCCGTCGCTGGAGGATTCGTTCGCGGACCTGTCGATGGAGGTCGAGTCGGAGGCCCAGGCCCCGGCGGCGTCCGGTCTGGATCCGATGGCGGAGGCGCTGGCCTCCGCGGAGCACGCGGTCGGTGATGCGGAGCTGCTGGACGCCGAGCCCGAGTCCGAGGCGGTGATGGCCGAGGACCTGTCGCCCGTGGACGCGGCCTGGGACGCGGCCCCGCTGGCGGTGGAGTCCGAGGAGTCCGCGGCCAGCGCGATCGATACGGCACCGCTCGCGGTGGAGCCGGCGGCGACGGCCGAGGGCGGAGCCTCGGAGTGGGATTGGAGCGACGTCTCGGCGGCGGAGGCTTCCGCGCCCGTGAACGGGGGCGCGCAGGAGGCGGCCGCCACGGAGACGGCTGGAGCGTGGGGAGCGGATGCGGCCCCTGTCGCGGAAGCGCCGGAGTCCGGTGGAGAGATCGCGCTCGGCGCGGGTGACATCGCGGAGGCGTGGACCGACGACGCCGCGGCCACGGAAGTACCGGCGGAGGAGATCGCGCTGGACGCGGGCGACGTCGCCACGAACTGGCAGACCGAGACGGCCCGCGCGACGGCATGGCAGTCCGGTAGCGAGGCCGCGGAGACCGGCATGGCCGGTGCCGCGGCTGCGTGGCAGGAGACCGCGGCGGCCGAGGAAGTCCCGCTCAGCACGGACGACGTTGCGACGGATTGGCAAGCCAGCGGAGAGACTCCGGCAGCCGAGGAGATCGCGCTCGGCGCGAACGACGTCGCCACGGACTGGCAGACCAGCGGCGAAACTCCGGCCGAGGAGATCGCGCTCGGTTCGAACGACGTCGCTACGGACTGGCAGGCCAGCGGTGAGACTCCGGCCGAGGAGATTGCGCTCGGTTCGAACGACGTCGCTACGGACTGGCAGGCCAGCGGTGAGACTCCGGCCGAGGAGATCGCGCTCGGCACGAACGACGTCGCCACGGACTGGCAGGCAGCTGGCGAAACTCCGGCGGCCGAAGAGATCGCGCTCGGTTCGAACGACGTCGCCACGGAGTGGCAGTCCGCCGAAGGAGCTTCGCCGGAAGGCGCGGGCGAACTCGCCCTCGGTACGGAGGATGTCGCTACGGAGTGGCAGGCCGGCGCGACTGGCACCACGGACGCCGCTGCCGAGGAGATCGCGCTCGGCGCGGGCGATGTCGCCACGGACTGGCAGGAACCCACGGCGGCATCCGCGCAGGCCGACGAGAGCGCACCGGGCGCAGCCGATGCCGTGACGGAGTGGGCGGCCGACAGCGCCGTCGCCACCGAGACACCCGCCGAGGAGATCGCGCTCGATGCGAGCGAGGTCGCCACGGATTGGCAGTCCGCCGGCACGACTCCCGCCGAAGACATCGCACTCGGTGCGAACGACGTCGCCACGGATTGGCAGTCGGACAGCGCCACGCCGGAGCAGTCCTCGAGCGAGGAAATTGCGCTCGGCTCGAATGACGTCGCGACGGAGTGGCAGGCTTCCGGCAATGATCCGGCGGCTGTCGTCGCCGAGGGCTCCGAGTCCGCCGATGCGACGTGGCAGGCTGGAGCGGAGACGCCTGCCGAAGAGATCGCACTCGAAACGAGCGATGTCGCGGCGGAGTGGCAGTCGAGCGACGCCACTTCGACGGAAGTCCCCGCCGAGGAGATCGCCCTCGACGCGAACGATGTCGCAGCCGAAGGCGCCGCGGACGGGTCCGACGGCAGCGCGGCCCCGGCGGTCGCGGCCGGTGTGGAGGCCCAGACCTTCGACGTGGCCGACCTGGGAGCGGAAGAGGAGCAGCAGCTCACTCCGCCGCCCTCCCCGTTCGCGAATGAAACGGGCGTTCCGTCGCTGCGGATCCGCAGCATCCCGGTCGGTCCGGACATCGAAGCCGACACGCTGGAGCTCGGCTCGGACGATGTCGAGCCCTCGGCCGAAGTGGCCCCGGCGTCGGAGCAGTGGGGCGAGCTGAGCGGCAGCGCCGACGAAGCCGTGCCGCTGGCCACCGCCGCCGAGTCGCTCGCCGAAGCGCAGTCCACCGAGTCTTCGGCGTGGAACACCTCTGCTCAGGATGCGCAGCAGTGGTCCGCCGAGGGCACGCCCTCCGACGCCACCGACACCGTGGGACTGCAGGATGCGTCCGCCTCCATCGAGCTGCAGCCCGAGTGGGCCTCCGATGCCGTGGAGCCCGCCGCCGGCTCGCCCGAGTGGGCGCAGTCGTCCGAGGACTCCGCTCCCATCGAGCTCCAGCCCGAGTGGGCCGCCACCGCGTCATCCGAACAGCCCGACGCGAACGCGGCGCCTGCCTGGGATGCCCCCGCCTCCGAGTCCGCGTGGGCCGCATCCACGGCGGCGCCAACCGCTGATGCCCAGGGCGGATGGACGCCGCCGTCCGAAGAAGCCCCGCTGATCGAGGCCCAGTCCGAGTGGGCGACCCCGGAAGCCGCCGAGCCCGTCGCCGCGCAGCCGGCACAGGCGTCCGAGTGGTCTGCCACGGAAGAAGCCGCGCCCGTCGAGGCGCAGCCGGAATGGGCCACGGAAGAAGCCGCACCCGTCGCAGCGCAGCCGGAGTGGGCCACCGCGGAAGAGGCCCCCATCGAAGCGCAGCCGGAATGGGCCACGGAAGAAGCCGCGCCCATCGAAGCCCAGCCCGAGTGGGCCACCACGGAAGGCGCAGCCGCCGTTCCCACGCAGCCGCAGTGGGGAACCCCGGAGGCCGCGCCCATCGAGGCCCAGCCTGAGTGGGCCACGGCCGAAGACGCCCCCATCGAAGCCCAGCCCGAGTGGGCCACGGAAGAAGCCGCGCCCGTCGCCGCACAGCCCGAATGGGCCACGGCTGAAGACACTGCACCGGTCGCCGCGCAGCCTGAGTGGGCCACGGCCGAAGAGACCGCGCCCGTCGCCGCGCAGTCCGAATGGGCCACCACTGAAGCCGCGCCCATCGAGGCGCAGCCTGAGTGGGCCACGGCCGAAGAGACCGCACCCGTCGCCGCGCAGTCCGAGTGGGCCTCTGCTGAAGCCGCGCCGATCGAGGCGCAGCCTGAGTGGGCCTCCGCGGATGAAGCCGCCCCCATCGAGGCGCAGCCCGAATGGGCCACGGCTGAAGACACCGCGCCGGTCGCCGCCCAGCCGGAGTGGGCCACGGAAGAAGCCGCGCCCATCGCCGCGCAGTCCGAGTGGGCCTCTGAGGAAGCCGCTACGCCTGCCGTAGCGCAGTCGGAATGGGCCGCGACGGAAGAAGCCGCGCCCCTCGAAGCCCAGCCCGAGTGGGCCACCGAAGAAGCCGCTCCCATCGAAGCCCAGCCCGAGTGGGCCACCGAAGAAGCCGCTCCCATCGCCGCGCAACCGGCATGGGCCGCGACGGAAGAAGCCGCGCCCCTCGAAGCCCAGCCCGAGTGGGCCACCGAAGAAGCCGCTCCCATCGAGGCTCAGCCCGAATGGAACGCGACGGAAGAAGCCGCGCCCATCGAAGCCCAGCCCGAGTGGGCCACGGCCGAAGAAGCCGCACCCGTCGCCGCTCAGCCGGAGTGGGCCGCGTCCGAAGAAGCCGCCCCCACCGAAGCCGAACCCGAATGGGCGACCACCGAGGACGTGACCCCGGACGCGGATCAGTCGTGGTCCGCCACGCCCGCCGCCTCGCAGCCGGAGTGGGCCACCACCGAGGACGCCTCCGCTGGAGCCGCCTGGGCCCAGCCGGCCACCGGCGCCCAGCAGCCGTGGGACGCTCCGGTCGAGGAAGCCGCCTCCGAGTGGGTGTCCCCTCCCGCCACGCCCGAATGGGGCGCCCCTGAAGCCCCTGCCGCGCGCTCCTCCTGGGCCGAGCCCCAGGAGGCCCAGCCGGACTGGATGGCCGACGCCGCGCCCGCCGCCCCCGCCGCCGAGTGGAGCGAGCCCGTCGCCGAGGAAGAGGTCTCCCTCACCGACATCACCGCCCCCACCTGGGCCGCCCAGCCCACCGCGACGGCCCCGTCCTCCGGTTGGGAAGAGCCCGCGGTGGACGCGGAGCCCGACGCCACGCCCGCCCTCGAAGTCGAGGAGCTGGAGGTGGAGTCCGAGCCCGTGGCCGACATCGAGCTCGTCGAGGAGCTCCCCGCCCTGCCCGTCGCGGCCATGCCTCCGCCGCCCGCGCCGGCCCTGTCACTCTCCGCCGCGCCCTCCGTGCCCATGGCCCGGCTGACGCCCGCCGCTGCCGCGAGCCCGAACCTCCGGAGCCCGGCGCCCGTTGCCGCCGCGACGCCGGCCGTGACGGCCAACCACCTGCGCCCCACGGACGACACGCTCTTCGAAGTGCCGGGGGACGCCTTCGCTTCCGCCACCAACTCCTTCGTGGAAGGCGAACACCGCGTCATCATCCACACCGTCGAAGGACAGGTGAAGCGCGGCACCATCCGCGACGCGGACCTCCTGGAGGACACCATCTCCCTGGAGCAGCAGAGCGGCTTCGCCCCGGAGCGCATCCCCGGCAAGCGCGTGAAGGCCATCTTCTTCATGCTCGCCGCGGGCGCGCGTCAGCCGCAGGCGGAGGGCTCGAAGATCCGAGTCACCTTCAACGACGGCCGCCAGGTGGCCGGCTTCTCCCAGGACTTCAAGGGCCCCACCCCGGGCTTCTTCGTCATCCCCGCCGACACCCGCACCAACACCGCGCGCATCTTCATCTACCGCGCCAGCGTGCAGGCCGTCGCCGAGGGCTGAGCCGCTGTCCCCCGCCCGGTCCACCGGGCACAAAAAAGAGGGGCCCCGGTCACCCGAGGCCCCTCTCTTCATTTCAACTCTGGGACGAAGACTACTTCGTCTCCTTGGCCGCCGGAGCCGCCGCCGCGTCGGCCTTCTTCGTGGCCTCCAGGTCGAGCGTGATGGTGACCTCGTCACCCACCGCCACGCCGCCGGCCTCCAGCGCCTTGTTCCAGGTCAGGCCGAAGTCGCTGCGCTTGATCTTCGTGGTCGCCGTGGCGCCACGGCGCAGGTTGCCCCACGGATCCTTCGCCTCGGCGGACGGGCCATCCACGTCCAGCACCACGGACTTCGTCACGCCGTGCATCGTCAGGTCGCCCGTGACCTTCAGCTTGTTCGCGCCGGCCTTCGCGACCTTCGTCGACTTGAAGGTGATGGTCGGGAACTTCGCCACGTCGAAGAAGTCCGGGCTCTTCAGGTGCTCGTCGCGCTTGGGCTCGTTGGTGTTGATGGTGGTCGCGTCGATGGTGGTCTCGATGGTGGACTTGGTGATGTCCTTGTCATCGAGGTTGATGGTGCCCTTCACGTTGCTGAAGGCGCCACGCACGGTGGACACCATCATGTGCTTCACGCCGAACTGCGCGCTGGAGTGCGACGAGTCCAGCTCCCACGTGGTCGCGAAGGCGAACGAGGGGGCGGCGACGGCGAGCAGCGTGATGGCGGACTTGAGCGACATCTTCATGGTGTGACTCCTTGAGGTTGCGGACTGCGAGGTTCAGGCGCGCAGCGCGAAGCTGCGCATGGACAAGGTTCCGTGATGGAAGCCCTCGAACACGGGGGTGATGCGGTCCTCGGGGAGGGCGGCTCCGAGGACGAAATAGATGGGCAACCAATGCTCGGCAGATGGATGCGCGACCCGCGCATTCGGTGCGTCCATCCACGACTGAAGCCCGATGAAGTCACGTGCGGCAAGTTTTCCAGCGACCCACGCGTCGAACTCGGCGGCCCATGGTTCAACGGACGCCAGCTTGGATCTGAAATTCACCCGGCGCAGGTTGTGCACCACCCCGCCGCTGCCCATGAGCAGCACGCCCTCCGCGCGCAGCGGCCGCAGCGCCTCGCCCATGCGCGCCACCTGCGCGGGCGTCGCGTCCGCCGGCAGTGCCACCTGCAACACGGGCACGCGCGCCTCCGGGAACGCATGCCGCAAGGGCACCCAGACGCCGTGGTCCAGGCCGCGCTCGCCGTCCGCCACCGCGGGCACACCCGCCGAGGCCAGCCGCGCCACCACGTCCTGGGCCAGGGAAGGAGCACCGGGCGGCGCGTAGCGCAGCCGGTACATCTCCTCCGGGAAGCCATAGAAGTCGTAGACGAGCGGCGGAGCGGCCATCGCGGTGACGTGCACGCGCGCGTCCGTCTCCCAGTGCGCGGACACCACCACCAGCGCCTTCACCGCGCCCGCGCCGTCACCGAAGCGCTTGAGCGCCTGGGGATACTCGTCCGCGTCCAACGCCGTCATGGGCGAGCCGTGCGAGACGAACAAGGCCGGTGCCACCTGCCGGGCGGCCGAGGGCCCCGCGCCCATCACTCCCGCCATCCCGGCGGCCGCCACACCCTGCAGCACCTCGCGTCTGTCCACCCCGGAAGCCATCGTGGCGCCTTGTACTGCAACCCCAGGACCAGCGCATCCAACACGATAACGGCTTGAAATCACTGAAGTTCAAATTCCAACCCTGTGAAACATCTCTCAGATTGATAGAGAGGTACCTCAGTCTGAAAGGCACCAGGAGACACCGTGGCGGGTCTGGAAGGGTTGGACTTGAGGGAGCTGCTCGCGTTCGAGCCGAAGGGCGGGGTCATCCGCTTCGCCGGGCAGCGGGCGCTGTTGATGGATCCGGTGGCGCTGGGGCTCCTGCGCAAGGAGCTCATCGGGATGCTGGGGATGACGGCCGCGCGCGGCATCTTCACGCGGCTGGGCTACGCGCACGGCTGGCGCACGGCGGAGGCGATGAAGACCGCGGTGCCGTGGACGGACGAAGCGGAGTGGCGCCGCGCGGGCGGGCGGCTGCACACGCTGATGGGCCAGGTGCGCGTGGAGCGCATCGAGCGCACGGACAAGGACGGCCCGGAGCCCTTCGCGGAGGCGCAGTGGAACGACTCCTATGAGGCCGAGCAGCACCTGCTCCACCTGGGGCAAGCGGATCAACCGGTGTGCTGGAGCCTCACCGGCTTCGCGTCCGGGTACCTGAGCTACTGCAACAACAAACCCATCTACTGCGCGGAGCTCAAGTGCGTGGGCCATGGCGACGCCCTGTGCCACATCGTGGGCCGCCCCGAGGAGGAGTGGAGCACCGAGTGCAAGGAGTTCCTGCGCTTCTATGAAACGCAGTGCATGGAGGGCGTGCTCGGGCAGGTGACGGAGGCGCTGCGGCAGACGGAGCGCAAGCTGCGCGCGAAGCGGCAGTCGCTGGCGCGCGTGTCCGGCGTGACGGAGGACCCGGCCGGCATGGTGGCCCGCTCGGAGGCCATGCAGCGCGTGCTCAACCTGGCGCGGCGCTCGGCCAAGGTGGACACCACCATCCTCGTCACCGGGGAGAGCGGCGTGGGCAAGGAGCGCATCGCCCGGCTCATCCACGACGAGTCCGGCCGCGCGCACAAGGCCTTCATCGCCGTGAACTGCGCCGCCGTGACGGAGAGCCTCCTGGAGAGCGAGCTGTTCGGCCACGCGAAGGGCGCCTTCACCGGCGCCACGCACGACCGGCCCGGCCTCTTCGAAGCCGCGCACGGCGGCACCCTCTTCCTGGACGAAGTGGGCGAAGTGCCCCCCGCCATGCAGGCCAAGCTCCTGCGCGCCCTCCAGGAGCGTGAAGTGCGCCGCGTGGGAGAGAACAACAGCCGCAAGGTGGACGTGCGCGTGGTGGCCGCCACCAACCGCGAGCTGTCCGAGGAGGTCCGCCTGGGCCGCTTCCGCCAGGACCTCTTCTACCGGCTGCGCGTCATCGAGCTGCGCATCCCGCCCCTGCGTGAGCGCAAGGAGGACATCCTCCCCCTGACGCGGCTGCTGCTGGCGGAGGCCGGCGAGCGGCTGGGAAGGCGCGTGAACGGGCTGTCCCCGGACGCGGCGGAGCAGCTGTTGCGCTATTCGTGGCCGGGCAACGTGCGCGAGCTGGGCAACGCGATCGAGCGCGCGGTGGTGCTGTGCGAGGGCCCGCGCGTGGAGCGCGACGACCTGCCGGAGGAGGTCCGCGCCGCGCCGCCCAGCCTGGTGCCCACCGGCAACCCACGCCGGCTGGAGGACATGGAGAAGGAGTACATCCTCGCGGTGCTGGCGCAGAACGGAGGCAACCGCTCACGCACCGCGGAGCAGTTGGACATCGGGGTGGCCACGCTCTACCGGAAGCTCAAGCAGTACGGCCACCCGGAGGCCGCGCACTAGCGCGCGGCCGCCGGTCCTTCGGGCCCTTCAGTTGAGGAACTGGTCGCGGTCCGACGGACGGTTGCGGTCCACCACGCGCAGGTGCTTGGAGCGGTCACGCAGCTGCCGCTGCAGGCGCCAGTGCTGCAGTTGGAGCATCAGCCGCTTGGGGCTCGCGCCGCGCACGTAGGCGAAGACGAGCACCAGGCTGATGAGCTCCGGGGCCAGCACCTGCCAGGCCGGCGCGGTGAGCAGCCGCAGCACGGTGAAGCCCGCGCCAATGGCCGCGAACCAGTTGCCGGTGAGCGGGATGCCCCAGAAGTTCGTCTGCCCCCGGCCAATCACCAGGCCGTAGGCCACCCACAGCACCGTCGTCATCACCGTGCCGCCGGCGTAGTGGCTCGCCATGGGAATCACGAGCGCCAGCAGCACCGTGATGAAGCCCGCGAGCACCGTGATGCCCACCGACGCCATCAGCAGGCGCCTGGGCCCCCAGGTGGACTCCAGGAAGCCGCCAATGGACCAGATGATGATGGCGCCGAAGACGATGCCCAGCGGGTCCGTGGCGATGAAGACGTAGGTGAACGGCTCCCACAGGCGCAGGGACAGCACATCCCCCGGGTTGAGCAGCAGCAGCACGCCCTGCCCGCGCTGGGTCGCCAGGAACAGGGCGGAGAACGCCACCAGCGCCACCGCCAGCTTGGCGGCCATCGAATCCAGGCCTGGGAAGCCGCCGCCGAAACCGCCGCCCCGATTGAAGCCCCGCATGGGTCGCATAGAGGCCCAAAGGTGGTGGAACACCGCCCGGTCCGCAACCCCAAATCCAGAAACGATGAAGGGCGCCCCACCCTGGTGTCACCAGGGAGAAGCGCCCTCGCATCCCACGCCTTCCCTACCCTGCCGGGGCCGTTAGGCGGCCTTGTGGCGGTAGAAGAGCGTGATGGTCAGACAGTGAAACTCCTTGTCCGAGGACTGCGTGACGATCTTGTCCACGATGTCCAACGAGGAGTTCTCCTTCAGCCACTTGGTGATGTTCTCGCCCATGTTCTCGCGATCGCGCGCGAGCGTGGTGGAGAACACCTTGACTCCCGTGAAGCTGATAACGCCCATTCCAACCCTCGTGTCACCAGAGATTACAAATGTTTACCCCGAGTCGCGGGCGCCATCAAGAAACGGGCCCGACAATCCGGCCTCGGAGGCGCGTCCTGCCCCTCCGGGAGGCCACCCGGGAGCGGGGGCCCGCCCACCGTCCACCCGCCGACAGTGCGGCGGGGGGCGTGGACACATGGCCCCAGCGCTTCAGCGGCCGGCGGCGGCCCGGCGGGCCTGGCAGGTGACCTCGTCCTTGCAGGCAGGACCGATGCCCTCCGGGTGGGCCGTCAGCGGCGTCTTGTCGCTCTCCTCCACGCCGCACACCACGCAGCGGCGCTTGCGGTTGCGGCGCTCGGCACGGCGCTGCTCGGCGATGGCCTTGGCCCGCTCGCGGGCCGTCTTCGCGTCCACCTCGTTGCTCATCTCACGTCCCGTCCGGAAGTCGTCTGCCCCGTACCCCGTCGCCACCCGTCGCTCCTAGAGCGCCTCGATCAGCACGGCGATGCCCTGGCCGCCACCGATGCAGGCGGACCCGATACCATAGCGGGCGCCCCTGCGCTTCAGCTCGTACGCCAGCGTCATGGTGATGCGCGCCCCGGAGGCCCCCAGCGGGTGGCCCACGGCGATGGCGCCACCGTTGACGTTGGTGGCGTCGCGTGGCAGGCCCAGCTCCTTCTCCACCGCCAGGTACTGGGGCGCGAAGGCCTCGTTGACCTCGAAGAGGTCCACGTCCGTGAGCTTCGCGTCCGCGCGCTTGAGCAGGTTGCGGATGGCCGGCGCCGGGCCAATGCCCATGATCTTCGGGTCGCAGCCGGACACGCCCCAGTTGACGAGCCGCGCCACGGGCTTCAGGCCGTGCTTCTCCACGAAGCTACGCGTGGCCATCACCATGGAGCCCGCGCCGTCGCAGATGCCGCTGGCCGCGCCCGCGTGCACCACGCCGTCCTTCTTGAACACCTTGGGCAGCTTGCGCAGCCCCTCCACCGTGGTCTCCGGACGGTTGTGCTCGTCCTTCGACACCACCGTGTCGCCCTTCTTGCCCTTGAGCGTCACCGGCGCGATTTCGTCCGAAAGCCGGCCGGACTCCTGGGCCGCGGCGAAGCGCTTCTGGGTGAGCACCGCGTACTGGTCCACGTCGTCCTGGGTGAGGCCGTAGTCCACCGCCAGCTGCTCGGCGGTGAGCGCCATGGCCTGGCCGGTGTAGCTGTCCGTGAGCGCCGTCCAGAGCATGTCCTCCAGGCCGCCCTTGCCCAGGGGAATGCCCCAGCGCGCGCCCCGGATGACGTGGGGGGCCTGGCTCATGGACTCCGTGCCGCCCGCGAGGACGGCTTCCGCGCCGCCCGTCAGCATCATCTCCGCGGCCGTGACGAAGGCCTGGAAGCCGGAGCCGCACAGCCGGTTGACGCCCAGCGCGGGCACCGGCACCGGCACGCCCGTGCGCAGCCCCACGTGGCGCGGCAGGTAGATGGCGTCCGAGCTCGTCTGGACGACGTTGCCGTACACCACGTGCTCGATGAGCTCCGGGGAGACGCCCGCCTGGGCCAGGGCCGCCTTCGCGGACTCCACGGCCAGGTCGGTGGCGCTCAGGTCCTTGAGGCTGCCGCCGTAGGTACCGAACGGGGTGCGCTTGCCGGACAGGAAGTAGATTTCCTCGTTCTTGGACACGCTCTTCATGGTGCTCGTCTCCCTACTCTTCCGGGGCGCGCGGTGCACGCACGACGTGACGTGGAAAAGCGTCCAGGGGGCCGTCAGCCCGCGCGCCGTCCCAGGAAGGCGCTGGCGACGATGGCAAGCGCGATGGCCGTCCACAACAACCCCTGGAGGTTCTGGCGGCGGATTTCCTTGCGCCCCAGCCCCTGGTACCAGGCCCTGGCCGCCTGCACCCGCCCGTCCCAGGTGAAGCCCTCCGGGACCGCCGGCTCCAACCCCTCGAGTCGTCGCACATGCGCGCGCAACAGGCGCTCCGGTGCGGCGTCCTCCAGGTACCCGGAGCGGTAGCCGGGGACGTCCAGCGCGGGGCGCCGGTAGCTGGCCGTCACGACGAAGCCCCCGGAGGCCAGGGGGGTGAGCAGGTAGAGCCGGGGCAGCAGGTCGCTCCCTTCGTGGAGCGTGGCGAAGACGCGCTCGCCCGCGTGCGCCCAGTCGTAGGAGCGGGTGGCCTTCTGGAGGAGGGGCTTCTCCTCATGGCTGCCCAGCGGCGTGAAGCCCAGCGCCTGGAGCTGGCCCGCCAGGGAGCCCAGGGCGTCCGGCAGGTCCATCTGGTCCGCCGGGGCCTCCGGCTCCACCCGGACGGTGTGGGGAAAGAGGTAGAGCAGCGCGCGCCAGAAGTTGAGGAACAGGAGCACGCCGGCCAGCACCAGCCCGGCGACGGCCACCCCCAGCTGCCCGAGCACGTTCACGGGCGGGGCTTTCCTTCCGGGCGCCGGTTCGCGGTGGCGGGCAGGTCCCTCCAGCGCTCCAGGTCCGCGGGGGTGAGCGGGTCGCGGCCTTCCAGGAAGCGCTCCAGGTGGCCCAGCGAGTCCACGCCCCAGAACATCTCGCCATCCACCAGCACGGACGGCACGCCGAAGGTGCCCTGGGCCAGCGCGTCCTCCGTGTTCTTGCGCACGCGGTCCTTCACCTCCGGCAGCTGTGCCCGCTCGAGCAGCGCCCGCGCGTCGAAGCCACCTTCCGTCAGCACCGCGCCCACCTGCTCCGGCGTCTCGATGCCCCGGCCCTGGCCCCACGCGGCCGAGTAGAGCGCGGTGGTGAGCCGCGTGCGCTCCGCCACGTCGTCCACGGCGGCCGTCACGCGCAGGGACAGGAGCGGATTGAACGGGTGCGAGGGCGGCAGGGTGAACGGCGCGCCCTGCTCATGCGCGATGCGGAACGTCTGCTTGAAGACGTAGACGCGCTTGGCGGGAATCTCCGCGGGGCCCACGGAGCCCACCGCGTTGAGCAGCCCCGCGAGCAGCACCGGCACGGGCTCCAGCACCCGGCCGTGCCGCGCCGCGATGGCGGGCATGCGGAGCCAGGCGAGGTAGGCGTACGGGGACAGGTAGTCCAGGCAGAAGCGCAGGGGGGAGGAGGCCATGGGGCCATCCTATGCACGACCCGGCCGTCAGGCGCTCTGCTTCACGTCCTCGTGCTGGCGCGACAGCGGGCCGCGCAGCGACTGGGCCAGCTGTTGCAGGTGCGTGGCGCGGGCGGTGGCGAAGGCCCGCTCGGCGATCTCCAGCTCCCGCATCGCCTCTTCCGGCGTGCCGTGCCGCTCCGCGTGCTGCAGGTACACCAGCCCCATCTGGAGCACGTTGCCGGTGGACTCCGCCAGCAGGCGCGCGTGGCGCAGGTGCGCATCCCCCTCTTCCTGGGAGACCAGCGGCGCCAGGGCGCGGCGGGCCAGGATTTCATCCCAGGGGTTGGCGAAGCGCGGGTCCAGGGCGCGCGCCAGCGCGGCCTCGGCGGCGGCGAGCGCGGCGGGCAGCCGGCCCTGGTCGCGTTCGAAGCGCGACTGGTACACGCGCACCAGCGTCTCCATGCGCAGGCCGCCCTTCTGGGCCGCCTCCAGGGCGCGGGGCAGCGACTCGCGCGCGGCGCCCGCGTCCTCGAAGAGCACGTCGCGGCACGCCTGGTACACCTGCACGTGCGCGCGCAGCCAGCGGTCCTCGGGCAGCACGTGAGCCAGGGCTTCACCGCGCGACACCACCGCGGCGACGAGCTCGTGCTCGCCGCGCTCCAGGTAGTACGGCGGCGTGAAGAGGGCCAGGTTGCGCTCCATCAACCGGGGGTTGCCCAGCCGCCGGATGAGCTCCGTCTTCTGCGCGAGCGCGGACGCGAACGCGGCGCCGTCGCCGGTGAAGGCCGCGCGCGCCACCTGCGCGAAGAGGTGGTAGGCGCGCACGTCGGTGAAGCCCTGGGCTTCGGCCAGGTGCAGCCCGTCCTTCAGCAGCTCCTCGTCCAGCGGCTCGCCGCGCAGGGCCAGGTTCACGTTGAGCAGGTAGCCGCCCATGCCCAGCGCCCACGCCAGCCGCCGCGGCGGGCGCCCCACCGCGTCGCGGAACGCGCGCAGCCGCTGGACCTGCTTGCGCGGCTCCGCCACCCCACCCGCCCACTGGCCGGTGTACGCGCTCAACGTGGAGCGGGCCACGGACAGCCCCGCGCGGTACGGCGAGTCCTCCGGGTGTTCGGCGGCCACCCGCTCGATGAGCGCCTCCAGCGCGTCCGTGCGCCCCAGGATGGCCAGCGCCATGCCCTGGAGGATCTCCAGCTCCGAGCGCTTCCAGAACACGTCCACCGGCGTCATCCGCCCGTCCGCCGCGACCTCGCGGAAGAGCGGAATCAGCAACTCCTCGCGCTCCGCTGGCGTGGCCGCGCGCGCGGACTCCAACCGGGAGAGCGCCTCGCGCCGTCCGGCCTCCACGTCCACCGTGGCCTCCCAGTGCGCGAAGAGCCGGTCCGCGTAGGCCACCGACGTCGGCGGGTCGCTGGAGTAGCCCACCTCCACCAGCGACACCCACGTGCGCAACAGCTGCTCCGAGCGGCCCGGGTAGTCCGGCGCGGACTCCAAGAGCCCCGCCGCTTCCTTCAGGAGCAGCGTGGCCTCCAGCAGCGCCTCCGCCTCGATGGCCGCGTGCCCCGCCTCCAGGAGCGGCTGGATGGCCTCCGCGGGCGCGTCCGAGCGCGCGAAGTGCCAGCCCACCGCGCGCACCACGCCCGACTGTCCCGACGGCAACGCCTGGAGCGCGCGCGCCACCTGGCCGTGATGGGCCCGGCGCTCCGCCTCCGGCGTGCTGTCGTAGACGGCCTGGTGCACGGTGTCGTGCGTGAAGACGTAGCGGCCCTCCACGTCCTGGAGGAACTGCCGCTCCACGATGCCGTCCAGCACGGCGAACAGCTCCGCCTCCGGCAGGCCCGACAGCGCGCGCAAGAGCGGCAGGTCCAGCATCCGGCCCGCGGGCGCGAGCTTCCGGAGCAGCGACACCTGCTCCGGCGGCGCGCTGGCCAGACGCACCAGCACCGCCTCCTGGATGCTCCGCGGAAGCCGCCGCGTGCCCAGCCCCTCCTCCGCCTCCCACCGTCCGCCCACGCGCTTGAGCGCGCCCGCCTCCACCAGCATGCGCAGGCATTCCGTGGCGAAGAAGGCGTTGCCGCCCGTGGTCTCGTGCAGCCGCTGCACGAAGCCCTCCGGCATGTCCAACCCCGGCAGCACCAGCTGCACCAGCGTGGCCACGTGCTCGGCGGACAGGGGCTCCAGGTCCATGCGGGACGTGAGCTTCTCGTCCACCGTCTGGAACGCGAGGCTCAGGCGCGACAGCTCCTGGGAGCGGAAAGTGCCCACCACCATGCCGCGCGTGCCGTGCAGCGCGCGGATGAGGACGTTGAGCGCCTCCAGCGACGCGCTGTCCGCCCACTGCAGGTCCTCGAAGCACAGCACGAAGGACTGCCGTCCCCCGAGCGTGCGAGTCCACTCCGACAGCGCCTCGAAGAAGGCGGCCTTCTCGTCGGAGCCGTCGCGCAGCGGCTGCTCGGGCGGCTCACCCTCCAGCACGTCCGGAGACAGGAGGCGCGCGAGCGGGGCCTTCACCCGGTCCATCAGCTCCGCGGGCGTGTGCGGCACCAGGCAGCGCAGGGCCTGCGCCACCGGCGCCATGGGAGACAGCCCCTCCGCGCGGCACTGGCCCCGGCCGAAGGGCAGCTCCGCCAGCTTCGCCTGGAGCTCGAACTCCTGGAGCAGCCGCGTCTTGCCCACGCCCGCGGACCCGCCCACGAGCACCGCGTGCGACTGGCCCCAGTCGGCCTCCGCCAGGCCGTTCATCAGCCCTTCCAGCTCCGCCTCGCGCCCCACCACCTCCGGCACGTGCAGGTAGCTGGCGCGCGCGGACAGCGGCTCCTCCGGGACGGGCTCGCCGCTGGCGTGGCAGAGCGCCTCCAACAGCTCGCCCGCGTCCTGGAAGCGCTCGCGCGGATCCTTCGCCATCAACAGGAGGATGATCTCCTCCAGCTGCGGATCCACCGGGCAGATCGTGGACGGGCGTGGCGCCGGGCGCGTCAGGTGGTCCGCCAGCAGCACCGCGGGACTGGCGCGCTTGAAGGGCAGCTTGCGCGTGGCCAGGTACCAGGCCATCACGCCCAGCGAGTACAGGTCCGCGCGCCCGTCGATGCTCGCGCCCCGCTGCCACTCCGGCGCCAGGTACTCCAGCGTGCCCTTCAGCTTGCCGGGGCTGGGCGTGCCCAGCTGGTGCATCACGCCGAAGTCCATCAGCTTCACCGCGCCGGACTCGGTGATGCGCACGTTGCTGGCCTTGATGTCGCAGTGCACGTACAGGCGCGAGTGGATGAACGCCAGCACCTGCGCCATCTGGATCAACACGCGATACAGCGTGCGCGTGTCCAGCGGCGCGTCCCGGACCAGCGTGCTCAGGTCCTTGCCGCCCACGACCTCCATGGTGATGAAGCGGTTGCCGGCCTCCGTCATGCCCCAGTCGAAGACCTTGAGCGTGGACGGGTGCTGGAGCTTCTTCATGGCGAAGAACTCGTGCCGGAACAGCAGCACCAGCTCCTCCACCTTCGCGGCGGACAGCTCCGAGGGGACGTGCATCTCCTTGAGCGCCACGCGCCGGCGCTCCTGGAGGTCGTCCGCCAGCCAGATGCGGCCCATGCCGCCTTCACCCAGCAGCGACTCCACGCGGTAGCGGCCGGTGACGATGACGCCGGGGATCAGCGAGCGCCGTTCGCCGACGCCCGAGCCCGGCAACGTGATGGGCGTACGCATCCGCTCCCCCCAGGTGCTCGGAGGGCGGGTGCGCTCATCCAATACGGTTGTCTTCTCGTCGTCGCTCACGCGCCAAAGGGGCTGGCCGTTTCAGCCAGGGTCCAGAATCCAGACGTCGGAGGAATAGCACGTTTCAGTGACACCGCCTCCGGGACATCCGAGCAGGTGCACCCTCTGCTCCCAGTCCCTGTTTCACCGTCTCGCTGGAAGAAAGCGCATCCCTGACGCCCGGACGCCTGGTAGGGGACCGCCTCCATGCCTGCCTCCAGGACGCGCCGGGATGCATGCACACCCTTCCTGGAAGCCCATGGGTCCGTCACCCGGGGGGACAAGGGGGAAGCTGCATGCGTGCATGGAGGTGGGGCGGCGCCATGGTGGCACTCACGGCCGTGACGGCCTGGATGGCCTGCGGCCAGTCCGGGACTGGAGAAGCCGAGGGAATCGCGAAGGCCGAGGCGGCGACGGTGACGCTGGGCAACGGGCATTGCGCGGGCGTAGTCGTGGGCCAGGGCCGCCACGTGCTCACCGCGGCACACTGCGTCGCACCGGACGCGAGCGAGGAGCGGACGAACTTCGAGGACGGCCGTCGGCTCAACGGCCGCTACGTGTTCGTGGATCGCGGCCGGGACCTGGCGCTCCTGGAGCTGGAGGCGAAGGCACCGGTGGCCCCGCTGGAGGTGTCCGAGGTGCTGCCCATCCCCGGCGCGATGCTTGTCTTCACCGGACGCCACGACCGGCCCGGCGAACCGCAGCGGGTGATGGTGGAGCGCTGGGGCCGCTGCCCGTCGCTGCCGGACGTGCCCAAGGCGCTCTTCACCACGATGCACGGCACCCCGGGAGACTCCGGCGCGCCGCTGGTGGACGACCAGCTGCGCGTGGTGGGCCTGGTGCACGGCGGCGCGCGGTGCAACATCGCCGCGCCCACCGGAAGCGTCGCGCCGGAGGTCCAGCGCCTGTCGCGGGAGGGCGCGCAGCCCCTGGCCCGGCGGCCGGTCGCCACGCCGCGCTGACGCATCCGGACGGCGCACCCCGCCCTGCCCGCACCTGGACGGCCGGGCAGGCGGCCTCCGCACGCCCCGTCATTGCCCGCTCGCCGGGGCGCGGCCCACCTTCCCGTCGGGGGTGTCACCATGGCTTCGGACAAGGACTCCAAGAACTTCCAACCTCGCAACCGGGGGCAGATGGAGGACGCGCTGGACCACGGCGCCGCCGAGCTGGCCCGCGAGCGCTCGCAGGCCGCGGCCCGGGAGGACGTCAATCCCGGCCCCCTGGAGGAGACGCGCTGGGAGGCGGAGGTGGAGCGCGGCGGGGAATGGGAGGAGCAAAAGGTGCCCGAGCGCGAGGCGCGGGGCGACGAGGAGCCGGACTCCGAGGTTTCCCGGCGGGGCCTCGTGAATCCGCCGCACGAGTCTTAGAGGCGTTCGCGGCAAACCCGCGAGGTGGAGGCTTTCGCGAATTCTCAGGGGTGAAGGGGGACCTCTTGCCCGGTGCGCACGGCGGGGGGATGCTGTGCACGCCGTTCCCCCATTGCCGTTCGCCGTTGCTGCCCGGGAGTCGACGCACCGTGAAGCCCAAGGTCCTCATCGTGGAGAACTCCTGGACCATGCGCGAGACGCTGCGGCTGCTCTTGTCGGGTGAGTTCGACTGCACGGTGGCGGCGGATGGAGAGACGGGCCTCGCGCACGCACTGACGCAGCCGCCGGATGTCGTCCTCTCGGACGTGAACATGGAGGGCATCGACGGCTACGAGCTGTGCCGCCGCGTGCGCGCCGAGCCCGCCCTGGCGCACCTGCCGGTGGTGTTCGTCAGCGGCTACGCGCCGCGCACGGACCTGGAGCCCGGACAGCCCCAGCCTGACGCGTACCTGGTCAAGCCGGTGAAGCCGCCCTACCTCATCGCGCAGCTGCATGCCGTGCTGCAGCGTGCGCGGGGCGCCACCGCCAAGGCCGCTGGCGAGGGCTGAGCCGGACGCCCGCCGGGCACGCCCCCAGCGGGCGGGCCGGGTGTCGCGGCGCGGACGCCCCACGCTTCTGTCACTGACCTGGGACTCCGGGAGGGCTATACCTTGCCCGACCTTTCCTTCCTCCCGTCCCGAGGTGCTCGCGTGCTCAACGCCATTCCCCGCGTCCCGGCTCCCAAGAACGAGCCTGTCCTCTCCTACGCCCCTGGCACCCCGGAGCGCGCGGAGCTCCAGTCCACCGTCAAGCGCATGAGCGGGGAGCGCATCGACATCCCCGTCGTCATCGGTGGCAAGCACGTGAAGTCCGGCAAGACGGACACCGTGCGCATGCCGCACCGGCACCAGCACGTGCTGGCCACCCTGCACGAGGCCGACGCGGGCCACGTGGAGCAGGCCATCCAGAACGCCATGAGCGTGAAGGAGGACTGGGCGCGGATGCCCTTCCACGCGCGCGCGGCCATCTTCCTGCGCGCCGCGGAGCTGCTCACCACGCGCTACCGCCCGCTGCTCAACGCGTCCTCCATGGTGGGCCAGTCGAAGACGGCGCACCAGGCGGAGATCGACGCGTCGTGCGAGCTCATCGACTTCCTGCGCTACAACGTCCACTTCGCGCAGCAGATCCTGGCCATCCAGCCGGAGAACTCGCCGCAGATGTGGAACATGACGGACTACCGGCCGCTGGACGGGTTCGTCTTCGCCATCGCGCCGTTCAACTTCACCTCCATCGCGCTGAACCTCTGTCTGTCGCCCGCGCTGATGGGCAACGTGGTGCTGTGGAAGCCGTCCTCCACGCAGGCCCTGAGCGCCTGGTACAGCCTGGAGCTGATGCGCGAGGCGGGCCTGCCCGACGGCGTCATCAACATGCTGCCCGGCGACGGCCCCACGGTGGGCAACCCCGTGCTGGCCAGCCCCCACCTGGGCGGCATCCACTTCACCGGCTCCACGCCCACGTTCAACAACCTGTGGAAGACGGTGGGAGAGAACATCGGCCGCTACAAGCAGTACCCGCGGCTGGTGGGTGAGACGGGCGGCAAGGACTTCATCTTCGCGCACCCGTCCGCGGCGGATGACCTGGAGGCGCTCGCGGTCGCCATCGTGCGCGGCGGCTACGAGTACCAGGGCCAGAAGTGCAGCGCGGCCAGCCGCGTCTACGTGCCGGAGTCCCTGTGGCCCAAGCTGAAGCCCCGCCTCCAGGCGCTGATCAGCGAAATCAAGATGGGCGACGTGGCGGACTTCCGGAACTTCATGGGCGCCGTCATCGACGAGCGCTCGTTCAAGAAGGTGTCCTCGTACATCGAGCTGGCGAAGTCCGGCGGCGACGCGACCATCGTCGCGGGCGGCGGCACGGACAAGAGCGAGGGCTGGTTCGTGCAGCCCACGCTGGTGCAGTGCAACAGCCCGCGCCACCGCATCATGACGGAGGAGATCTTCGCGCCGCTGGTGGGCGTGTACGTCTACCCGGACGCGAAGCTGGAGGAGACGCTGAAGGAGTGCGACCAGTCCGCGAGCTACGCGCTCACCGGCGCCATCTTCGCGCGCGACCGCAAGGCCATCGAGCACATGATGAACGCCCTGCGCGGCGCGGCCGGCAACTTCTACATCAACGACAAGCCCACGGGCGCCGTGGTGGGCCAGCAGCCCTTCGGCGGCAGCCGCGCGTCCGGCACCAACGACAAGTCCGGGTCGATGATCAACCTGTTCCGCTGGTCCAGCCCGCGCACCATCAAGGAGAACTTCGCGCCGCCCGTGAAGGTCCCCTACCCGTTCATGGACAGCGACCCGAAGGAAGGGGCCATCTAGCTCCATGAGCGGACCGTTCCCGGGCATCGCGGGGCTGGAGACCTACGCGCTGGAGGACGGCGGCTGCCGCGTGGAGATCATTCCCACGCGCGGCGCGCTCGTCACGCGCATGGTGGTGGACGGCGAGGAGGTGCTCTATCTGGACGAGGGCACCGTCGCCGACCTCACGAAGAGCGTGCGCGGGGGCATCCCCGTGCTCTTTCCCAACGCCGGCCCCCTGCCCGGGGACACGTATCCGGCGGACCGCAAGGCGTACTCGCTGCCGCAGCACGGCTTCGCGCGGAAGCTGCCGTGGACGGTGCGCCAGGCGGAAAGCTCGCTGCTGGTGCTGGGGCTCACGTCGTCGGAGGAGACGCTGCGCCAGTACCCGTGGGCCTTCGACGCGCAGCTGGCGTTCTCGCTGGCGGGCCGGAGGCTGACACTGGACTTCGACCTGGAGAACCGGGACACGCGGCCCCTGCCGCTGCACCTGGGCTACCACCCGTACTTCCGCGTGCCCCAAGGCCAGAAGGCCCAGGCGCGAGTGGAGACGGACGCCACGCACGCGTGGGACAACCGCGCGAAGCACGAGGTGCCCTTCACCGGCCTGGACCTCACCGCGCAGGAGGTGGACATGCACCTGCGTGACCACTCCGCGCCGGGCACGGTGCTGGAGCGCGGGCCGGGCCTGTCTCCCGTGAAGCTGTCGTGGAGCCAGGAGTTCCGCATGCTCGTCGTGTGGACGCTCGTGGGGAAGGACTTCGTCTGCGTGGAGCCGTGGACGGCCGCCGCCGGGGCGCTGGCCACAGGCGAGGGCCTGCTGCACGTGGCCCCCGGCGAGCGCGTGTCGCTCGCGTTCGACATCGAGGCGTGAGCGAAGCGGAGCGCCTGGAGGGGGGAGCGTCGCGGAGGTGTCTGTGAAAGCGATAGGCTTGCGTGGATGCCTCTTCCTGGCGCACGCGATCCCCGCCTTCCCGTGGCGACAGCGGAGCTGTCCACTGCCAACGCGTCGCAGCCGAAGGGACCGCGCTCCGCGCCGCACCCCGTCCTCGCACTGGCCCTGGTCGCCCACCCGATGGCCCTCCGCATCGGAGAGCGAACGCTGCTTCACGGGATGCTCGCGGGCCGGGAGGTCGTGCTCTCCCGCAACGCTCCAGACTTCACCCGTCCCGGTGAGCCGCTCGGCCTGCCCCTGGGCGATCCGTTCATGAGCCGCAAACCCCTGCGGTTCATCCCCACCCCTGAAGGTGTCCGTATCGTTCCCGACAAGGCGGGGCAGCTCTCCTGCGCGGGTGAGCCGCTCCTGGGTGAGCGCGAGTTCGGGCCCGAGGAGCTGGCGTGGGGTGTCCCGCTGGAGTTCTCCGGGCGGGTGGTGGTGCTGCTGCACCGGGTTCCTCCGCCTGAAGCGGGCGCACCGGCCTCCCTGGGCATGGTGGGCGAAAGCGCATTGCTCCAGGACGTGCGCCGGCACATCGAGCGCGTGGCGGACCTGGACGTGCCCGTCCTCATCCGGGGTGAGACGGGAACAGGAAAGGAGCTGGTGGCCCGGGCCCTCCATGAGCGCAGCCAGCGCGGCGGCCCCTTCGTCAGCGTCAACCTGGGCGCCATCCCCAGGGAGCTGGCCGCCTCGGAACTCTTCGGCAGCGTCCGGGGGGCCTTCACCGGCGCCCAGCGTGACCGGGAGGGCTTCTTCCAGGCGGCCCAGGGCGGCACCCTCTTCCTCGACGAGGTGGGCGAAGCCTCTCCCGAGGTGCAGGTCATGCTCCTGCGCGTGCTGGAGACAGGGGAGATGTATCCCGTGGGCGCCAGCAGGCCCGTGGCGACGAACGTCCGCCTTGTCGCGGCCACGGACGCGGACCTGGAGGCGCGGATCGCGGAGGGGCACTTCCGGGCCCCGCTCCTCCACCGGCTGGCCGGCTACGAACTGCGGCTGCCCCCCCTTCGTGAGCGCCGGGAGGACATCGGGCCGCTGTTCCTCCACTTCGCCCGACAGGAGCTGGCGACGCTCGGCGAGGCCCACCACCTCACCCCGGCCGATCCCCACGCACCGCCCTGGCTGCCCGCGGCCCTGGCGGTGCGACTGCTGCTGCACCCCTGGCCGGGCAATGTCCGCCAGTTGCGCAACGTGGCCCGCCAGCTTGTCATCGGCGGCCGGGGCCAGCCCTGCCTTGCCC
>NZ_RAWE01000112.1 GCF_003611695.1 Corallococcus carmarthensis
GCGGGGGCGGCCTGGGGGATGAGGGCGGACAGGCCCCGGCCCAGGGCGCGCTTCTGGGTGTCTGCGTTCTTCTGCACGGCGGTTGGGAACTCCCGCGCCAGCGTGGGGCCGGCGCGCATGGGCCTTGAAAGGTGGGGCTGAGGGGACCGGTCAGGCGACCCGGCGCTTGGACGGCTTGGGGGAGTCCCGGCGCATCAGCTCCCGGCCGAGCGCCAGGTAGCTCTCGCAGCCCTTCGACTTGATGTCATAGAGGATGATGGGCTTGCCGAAGGACGGGCACTCGGACAGGCGCACGTTGCGCGGCACGACGGCCTGGAAGACCTGGTCCTTGAAGTAGCCGCGCACCTCGTCGACGACCTGGTGGGCGATGTTCGCGCGCGCGTCGAACATGGTGAGGAGGATGCCCTCCATCTTCAGCGAGGGGTTGAGCCCCTGCTTGACCAGGTCGATGGTGTGCGTGAGCTGGGACAGGCCTTCGAGCGCGTAGTACTCGCACTGCAGCGGGATGAGGACGGAGTCCGCGGACACGAGCGCGTTGAGCGTGAGCAGGCCGAGCGAGGGCGGACAGTCGATGATGATGTAGTCGTACTTGTCCTTGAGCGGCAGCAGGGCTTCGCGCAGGCGGAACTCGCGGCGCTCCAGGTTGACGAGTTCGACTTCCGCGCCGGTGAGGTCGGGCGTGGCGGGGATGACCTGGAGGAAGCGCAGCTCGGTGGGGTGGATGAGCTCGGAAGCAGGGCGGCCACCGAGGAGCGCGTCGTAGACGGTGCCGTTGAGGGAGTCGCGCTTGAGGCCCAGGCCGCTGCCGGCGTTGCCCTGGGGGTCCATGTCCACCAGCAGGGTGCGGCGCTCCGCGGACGCGAGGCTCGCGGCGAGGTTGATGGCGGTGGTGGTCTTGCCCACCCCGCCCTTCTGGTTGGAGATGCAGATGATACGACCCACGTGGCCCATCCTCTCTCGCCCCGGCTGACGCCAGAGCCCCCACACTAATTAGTGCCTGAGGTGCACGAGCTAGTGCTGATCAGGCAGCTAGCACGGGGTTCGAGGACGGATCAATTTCCCATCCAAGGTGCGGCCGGAACGCTGCCCGGCCCCTCGCTTGGGGGCCCGTGGGTGGCTGGAAGGGGTGGAAATTCGCGCGGCTGGGGGTGGCTGCGCGTGCCTGCCTGGCTGCTTTCCGGCGCTGATTCCGTGCGGGCTGGAAGGGTGTTGGGTTTTTCAGGGGGTCGCGTGGAGCGAAGTCCGTTGAGGTGACTTCGCGCCGTTCGCGGGTCCGGCGTTTCACGTGGAACGGGTTGGGGTTCGCGGGCCCGTGCGGCGGATGGATTTCGCGTGGGCGTTCGCGCGGACCGGTGCGCCGATGCGGTCGGCGCGGCTGAGTGTTCGGCGGCCGGTTCAGGTTCGCGGTCGGCGCGGCGAAGGGTTCGGCGGCCGGTTCAGGTTCGCGGTCGGCACGATGGAGGTTTTGGCGGCCGGCCCTGGTCCGCGGTCGGCGCGTTGGCTGTCTCTGCGTCCGGTTCAGGTCCGCGGTCGGCACGGCGGAGTTGACGCGGTTCGGAACTGCGCAGGCCGCGCGTGTCCGCGCACCGGCTCGGCGAGTTCGGGTCGTGGGGTCCGGAGTCGTGGAGGTGAGAAGCGGGGCGAGCGGTCCGGCCACCCGCATTGGCTGCGGGAGCACGGGCTGACCCGCCATGGCCGTGCTCACGTGGCGAAGATGTTCGGCCAGTCACCGGCCGCGAGTTCCCTATGCGGTCCACCTCCACGTTCCACGTGAAACGTCGCGGGTGCCGGCCTGATGCGTGCCCGCATCACTTCCATGGATGGGCCCGCGTGAACGCCGCGCGGTTCGCGGTGCGCACCGGCTGGCTTCCGGTTCGCCGCGCCAACTGGACGCGCTTTCCCACTTCGAACCTTCGTGGAACCGGAACCGTCGTGCGCGGCGCCGCCATTGGAGGCCGCCCGCGACTTCGTGCCAGCCGGTCGTTGGCGGACCCGCATCGGTGATGGCCGCGCCCGTCGTTCCACGTGGAACACGCATCGGCGCGGACTGGCGCCAGCGACCACGCCACGGCGGCTTCGTGCGGTGCGCTGGCGGTTCGTGAAGCGCTCCTCATTGGATACGCGGACCACCGCGCGCGGCACAGGTCCCGTCGCGGGTCTGGCACCCGCGCCGACCTTGGATGCGATGACGGGTTTCGCGGCGAGGAACGGGCGGGCCAGTCCAACGGTCTTTCACGTGGACCCACTGCACGTCACCGGCTGCGCGGCACCGTCTCCGGATCCTGAAGCCACGCTTCATGGGGAACGAGGGATGGGCCAACGGACTTCCGCGTGGACCGGCATCAAAGTCACCGGCTGCTCGGCACCGGCTTCGGCCCCTGGATCCGCGCTTCATGGGAAACGAGGCACGCGATGCGGACCTCTCTTCATCATGCGGCGAAGCACTGGCTTCACACCGCCACGGCCCCGCCAGGTGACAGGGCCATCTGATGCGGTGGTGCCAGCCATGGCCGCTGGACGTTCCACGTGGAACACGCCCCATGCCGCGACGAGCACTTCGCCGCGAAAGAGCGCCCATCGCTTTTCAGTGAGCCCCGCGAACAGAGCTCATCCACGCCGGTCGTTCCCGCTGTCCCATCCGCTGACACGGGCACCGGGATGCGGTTGGACGGCCTGGCGCTTCTCACGCGCCGGCAGCGCACGCATTGAAGGTGAGTCATTCCACATGAGCGACGTCCCGCGGAGGTGAGCACCGTCATGCGAGAGAACGGTCCGGCGCGTTTCGTGGACCACCTCAGCCGAAGGCGGTTCGTCCCCCAGGCCGTTCCACGTGGAACACGCCCAGGCCTTCGCGAACATCCGGCGTGAGAGATGGGCATGAAGGTCGCGAGGCCTGAGCAAGCCCAAGCCGTGGATCCATGAAGAGGCGTTCCACGTGGAACATGCCCACGCAGTCGCGACCCCGTACGCGTGAAGAACGGTCAGCGCTTCTTGGGGAACCGCGCACGCGGGCGGCGCTGCCTTCGTTCACGAGGTTCCACGTGGAACACGCTCACCCTTCCGCGAACACGCTCAGTTGAAAGAACGGTCCGCGCTGCGCATGGACTCCGGCGCTGCACGGCAGTGGATCCAGCAACGCGTTCCACGTGGAACACGCCTCCGCTTCCGTGAGCCCCACAAAGCCGAGCACCCGCCGGTGCTCCTTGAAGACGCGCTCACGCAAAGCGCCTCATCGCTTGGGACGTTCCACGTGGAACACGCCACGGGCGCGATGGCAGGAAGTGTCCGAGCCACTTCTGGCGCACGCGACTCAAGCAGCGGTTGGAGAAGAAGCAGCCAGCCTGGGGCTCTCTTTCATCGGCCGTGATTCGCATCCGCTCCTTCATGCCCGCGTCGCGAAAGCTGTCCGGATCCGATGCGAGCTGGTTCGCGCATGGGAGCGCTGCGTGCCTGATGCGCGGCCGTTCGTGCGGCTCCTTTTTCGCCACCCGGCAGCGCGTCCCATGCGCTGACCGTCAGGATGAAGGCCGGAGTCCGAGCAGCCAGGTGAGCCCCTTCTTGTGGCGTGTTCCACGTGGAACACGCGGGCCGGATGCGCGCCAACTCCCCCACCCTGCGCTTCATCAAGCGCTCCGGGTTGAGCACCTCCAACGCCACGGTGAGCAACCGCGCGCTGCTTCTCCTGGGGACATGCGTGCTCACCACAACCACCGCGCGGACCGGAAGCCGGCCGTGTTCCACGTGGAACACCGGTCGACCGTTCAGCCGATGGCTCCCGCGCTTCAACACGTTCAGCGCTTCCCCTCACGCATCGGATCCGGTGAGCGAGGTCCTGCCTTGAAGCCACGTGCATGCGCATGGGCCCGAAGCCGTGGCGTGATTCGGTACAGGACCCGGATGCCTGTGCGTGAACGCGGCTTGAAGGCGGTCCGCCGCGCCTTTGCAGTCACCGCGTGTTCCACGTGGAACACGGAGCCTCACGGATACGGCGGCCCTCATCCTTCATGCGCTTTCGCATCAAGGCTTCGGACATGGATCCCTTCCACCTGGGTGAGGAGAGAGACCCATCCCGGGACGCCCATCCGCGGCGAACCGCACGAACGGGTCCGACAGTCGGACCGGTTTGGGACCGACCCGGGCGGGGGCTGCGCATGGAGATCCGGCGGACTTGTTCCACGTGGAACATGGGGCCTCTTGAGCACGGAAACAGCGGGCGTTGGAAACGCATCCACCGCGGCATCCCGGTCCGCATCCGGCGGTCCCGGCCGTGGACGTTCCACGTGGAACACGCGCCGTCCTTCAAGAACCGGCGGCCCGCGTCAGCGCGGCCAGGCGGCTTGCTGAAGCACGACGCGGTAGCCGTCTGGATCCTCGAAGGTCCTTCCGTTCGCGTCCCAGTACGGATTGCGTGACGGCACCGGCGCGAAGCCCGCGGCCTCCATGCGGTGGACCCGCGCGGACCACGCTTCCGGGTCCGGCACGTAGAACACCAGGAGGTGGTCCTGGGATGGGGCTCGCGGCGCTTCGTGTCCGCGCTCCACCGTGAACTCCAGGTGATACGGCGCACCCGGATGCCCGAGCATCACACCGTCGAACCCCGCGTGGTCCTCGAACCCTCCGAGCACCTCGAAGCCCAACCCGTCCCGGTAGAAGCGCACCACCGCGTCCAGGTCTCGTGTCGGCCTCGCGACCCTCAGCTTCACCACGTCCATGACCGCCCTCCCCTTCCGGGCACCTCATCCGGGTGGTGCCACACATAGGATGAATTGACGCTCTTTTCGCGCGGGCCCGGGGCCTTCACCTTGCGCCCATGACCACGAAACAGCAGCCCCTGAACTCCGGCTTCGGCGCGACCACCACGGCGCGCGAGGCCTTGGGCAACACCCGGCTCGATGGAACCTTCGCCATCGTGACCGGCGGCTACGCGGGCATCGGACTGGAGACCACCCGCACGCTCCAGGCCTCCGGTGCCACCGTCATCGTCCCCGTGCGGACTCCCGACAAGGCCCGCGCCGCGCTCGCTGGATTGGAGCGCGTGGAGTTGGAGCCACTGGACCTCATGGATCCGGCCTCCATCGACGCGTTCGCGGCGCGCTTCATTGCGTCCGGCCGGCCCCTGCACCTGCTCATCAACAACGCGGGCATCATGGCCGCACCGCTCAGCCGCGACGCGCGCGGGTTCGAATCCCAGTTCGCCACCAACCACCTGGGCCACTTCCAACTGACCGCGCGGCTCTGGCCCGCGTTGAAGCAGGCGAACGGCGCGCGCGTGGTGTGCCTGTCATCACGCGGCCACTTCTTCTCCGACGTCGACTTCGAGGACCCGAACTTCCACCAGCGGCCCTACGACAAGTGGGTCGCCTACGGGCAGTCGAAGACCGCGAACATCCTCTTCGCCGTCGGGCTCGATGCACGCGGCGAGGCCCACCGCGTGCGCGCGTTCGCCGTGCACCCCGGCGGCATCATGACGGAGCTGATCCGGTCCATGTCCGAGGAGGAGGTCCGCGCCTCCATCGAGAACTCCAACAAGGTGGAGCCGCTGAAGACGCCTGAGCAGGGCGCGGCGACCACGGTCTGGTGCGCGACCAGTCCCCAGCTCGAGGGCAAGGGCGGCGTCTACTGCGAGAACGTCGACATCGCCGTGATGGCGCCGCCTGACGCCACCATCCGGCGCGGCGTGAAGGAATGGGCCGTGGATCCGAAGCGGGCCGACCGGCTGTGGACCGCGAGCGAGGCGTGGACCGGCGTTCGCTTCAATCCGTGACGCGCAGGTATTGATGTCGCGCGATGCCCGGTCCCGGCTGGGGACTCAGGGCCGCGGGAACAGCTTCCGCGCGCGCTCCAGGTTGGGACCGGGACGCGGCGCATAGAAGGACACGCGCAGCTCCCGTCCATCGGGTTCCGAGTACGTGAGCGTGACGTTCTCGAACTCGATGGGCCCCAGCTCCGGAAGGAGGATCACCTTCAACATGGAGGGAGTCTCCACCACGTCGTGCTCGCTCCAGAGGCGCGCGAACTCCGGGCTCGCGGCCTGGAGCTTCTCCACCAGCGCGTCGAACTCCGACCGGTCCGCGGCCCTCGCGGCGTCCATCCGGAAGCCCGCCACCGCGCGGCGCACCGCCTCCTCCCAGGAAGGCATGCTCGCGCGCCGGTCCGGATTCATGAACAGCGCCCACAGCCCGTTGCGCTCCTCCGCGGCGGGCTGTGCCAGGTCCGCGTAGAGGACCGTCGCCGCCGCGTTCCACGCGACGATGTCCCAGCGGCGCGTGGAGACCAGCGCCGGAAAGGGATGCGCGTCGAGGAGCCGTTGAAGCGCGTCGCTGACCGAATCCGGTGAGCTCACGGGCCTGGGCGCGGGCCGGCCATGCGCGAGTTCGAAGAGGTGCAACCGCTCCGTCGGCGTGAGACGGAGCGCGACCACCAGGCGCTCCAGCAGGGGTTCGGAGACGTGGATGTCCCTCCCCTGCTCCAGCCACGTGTACCAACTGACGCCCACGTCGGCGAGGCGGGCCAGCTCCTCGCGGCGAAGGCCCGGCGTGCGCCGCCGCGAACCGGAGGAAAGTCCCACGTCCTCCGGATGCAGGCGCTCACGGCGGCTGCGAAGGAAGCGCGCGAGCTCGGCGCGCCCGGAGCTGCGGGAGGTGTCCGTCACGCGGAGGCACGTTAGGCCATCACCCCACGCGAGGCACCGGACCCGTGTGTTCGCGGCCATGCGTCAGCGCAGGGGATCCGCCGCGGGGGTCCCAACCTGTCCGACAGCCGGACAGGTTCGTGAGGCGCGCTCTTGGAGAGGCCGCGGATCCACTCGCGCGGTGACGCGGATCCGCGTCACCGTTCCAGGTTCTCCACCACGCGCTGAAGCAGGCTCACCAGCTGCGCCTTCTCCTTCGCGCTGAAGCCGGCCATCACGTCCTGTTCCACGGCCATGAGCGCCGCCTTCCCTTCCGGCCACCGCTGCCGCGCCGTCCGCGTGAGCGAGGTCAGGCTGCCGCGCGCATCCTCCGGGTTGGGCTCGCGCTGGACCACGCCGTCGCGCTCCATGCGCGCCAACAGCTCCGCCATCGTCGGCTGCTCCACGCGCGCCCACTTCGCCAGGTCCTTCTGCGACTTCGCGCTCCCGTCCTGCAACGCATGCAGCACCGGCATCTGTCCCATCCCGAAACCCATCGGGCGCAGGCGTCCCTCTTGAAGCCGCAGCAGCAGGCGCGAGGCGCGGTTGAGCCAGAACGAGGCGGTCGACTGGGGGTCCCAACCCCCGACGGTCTCTTTGGGTTGCATAGGGCCCTATCTTAATTTACATAGCAGGCTATGCACATGACCAGAACAGTGGGAATCGTCGGGGGCGGTCCGGGTGGGCTGACGTTGGCGAGGGTCCTGGCGACACGGGGCATCGCGGCCACGGTGTTCGAACTGGATGAGCACCCGCTCGCCCGTCCTCAAGGAGGTTCGCTGGACCTGCACGGCGACTCCGGGCTGCGCGCCCTTCGCGAAGCCGGACTGGAGGCGGAGTTCAAGGCCGTTGCCCGGTACGACGACCAGGGTGACGCCATCTACGACGCGCAGGGGACGCTCCACTTCCAGCACAACGAGGAGAGCGGCGGCGACCGGCCGGAAATCGACCGCACGCAGCTACGCTCCCTGCTCCTGGCCAGCCTCCCCTCGGAGCGGATCCGCTGGGGAAGCAAGGTGTCCGCCGTGGAGCCGCTCCCCGACGGGCGCTACCGCGTCGTGGGTCCGGAGGGCACGCTCGGCGAGTTCGACCTGGTGGTGGGCGCGGATGGCGCATGGTCGCGGATCCGCCCGCTCGTGTCGCAGGAGACGCCGGCCTTCACGGGCGTGCTCTTCATCGAGCTTCAAATCGACGACGTGGACACGCGACACCCGGAGGTCGCGAAGCTGCTGCCGCACGGGAAGATCTCCGTGGTCGGGAACAACCAGGGCCTCATCGCCCAGCGCAGCAGCCACGGCCACGTGCGCGTCTACTTCATGTTCCGCGTGTCCGAGGAGCAGCTGCGCCAGGGGCTCGTGGACGTGTCCTCCCCTGCCCGCGCCCGGGAGCAACTCAAGGCGCTGCTCCCCGGATGGGCGCCGTCCCTGCTCGCGTTCATCGACGCGAGCAACGACACGCTCGCCGCCCGCCCCATCGTCGCGCTGCCCGTGGGCCACCGGTGGACGCACCGGCCGGGCGTGACGCTGCTCGGGGACGCGGCCCACGTCATGCCGCCGTTCTCCGGTGAGGGCGTGAACATGGCGATGCTCGACGGACTGGAGCTGGCGCTCGCGCTGTCATCGGACTCCGACTGGAGCCGGGCCGTGAAGGGCTACGAGGAGGCCATGTTCGAGCGCGCTGCCGGGGCCGCCGAGGGTGCCATGCAGGGGCTGGACTTCGTCTCGGAGCACGCGCTCGAGCACGTGATGGAGCACTTCCGGGAGATCCAGCAGCAGGCGGCGGGCGCGGGCGCGGGCGCGCACTGAAGCGTGGGCCCGGCGCCCTCCCCTCCCCTACTGCTTCGCGAACACCGCGACCTGACGCTCGGCACCGGAGAACGGGAGCCGGTACGCCCGGGCGGACACCACGCGCAGGTTGCGCTCGGCCGCGCGCGCCTGGAGCTCCGCGTCCGTCTGCGCCTTGCCCAGCATCGCCACCACGCGCCCGCCCTCCTCCACGTACGCGGGCGCCAGGCCCAGCCAGTCCGGCAGGTCCATGAACGCTCGCGCGATGAGCACCTGCGCGCGCGGAATCCCCTCCGTCTCCGGCTTCCCTTCCGCCCGAGCGTGCAGCCCGCGCACGCCGGTGAGTCCCAGGCTGGCGGCGGCGGCCTTGATGAACGCGACCTTCTTGCCCACCGTGTCCACCAGCGTCACGCCCATGCTTGGCAGCACCAGCTTCAACGGCAGTCCCGGGAAGCCCGCGCCCGCGCCCAGGTCCAGCAGCGACGTCGCGCCCGTCACCTCCGGCAGCACCGCCAGCGAGTCCAGGAAGTGCTTCTCCAGCACCTCCTCCGGCGCGGTGATGGCCGTGAGGTTCACCTTCGCGTTCCACTTCAGGAGCTCCGCCATCAGCCGCTGGAGCTGGGGCCCCACGTCCGGCCCCACCGTCACGCCCAACGCACTGCATCCCGAGGCCAGCTGATCTGCGAACCGCGCGTTATCCACAACACCTCCACCCCGAAGGGCCCTTCAAGTCCTTGGAATCACTCAGGGGGAATTCATCCCCAGAATTGTCCACACGTTATCCACAGCCCTGTTCCTGATCACTTGACGGCCCCTGTCCCCGCTTGAGCGCGACCAGGAGCAGGGACACCGCGGCGGGCGTCAGGCCCGGAATCCGCCTCGCCTGCCCCACCGTTCCGGGCCGGTGCGAGGACAGCTTCTCCACCGCCTCCGTACTCAGGCCGCGCACGCCCGTGAAGCGAAACGCGTCCGGGATGCGCCAGCGGTCGGAGGCCTCGGCCTCGCGCGCCGCGGCCCGGGCGGCCTGGGCGATGTAGCCCTCGTACTTCACCTCGACCTCCACCTCTTCGGTGACGTCGGGGGTGAGGGCCGGGAAGTCCTCGCGACCTTCGGTCAGCTGCGCGTACGACACCTCCGGGCGCTTGAGCCGCATCGCCAGACCCGCACGCTTGAGCCGCGCCACCTCCGCCGTCACCGCGTGGGCCCGTGCCTCCGCGCGCTCCAGGGCCTCCTTCGGCAAGAGCCCCACGCGATGCCCGTGCCGAGCGAGCCGCAGGTCCGCGTTGCCCTCGCGCAGCTTGAGCCGGTGTTCGGAGCGGCTGGTGAACATGCGGAACGGTTCGTCCACGCCCTTGGTGACCAGGTCGTCCACGAGCACCGCGCCGTGCGCCTCGTCGCGGCCCACGGCGAGCGCCGGTTCGCCCTTCACCTGGAGCGCCGCCTGGATGCCGGCCCACAGCCCCTGGAAGGCGGCCTCCTCGTAGCCGGAGGTGCCGTTGAGCTGGCCCGCGAAGTACAGGCCCGCGACGGCCTTCGTCTCCAGCGTGGGGTGCAGCTGCGTGGGCGGCGCGTAGTCGTACTCCACCGCGTAGCCGTAGCGGACCACCTCCACGCGGGACAGCCCGGGGATGGTGCGCAGGAAGTCCAACTGCACGTCCGCGGGCATGCTGGTGGACAGGCCCGCCGGGTACACGAGCGGCGACGTGGGCCCTTCGGGTTCGAGGAACACCTGGTGACGTTCGCGAGCGGCGAAGCGCACCACCTTGTCCTCCAGCGACGGGCAGTACCGGGGCCCCCGCCCCACGATGTCCCCCTGGAACAGCGGCGAGCGGTGCAGGTTGTCGCGCAGCAGCCGGTGCGTCGCCTCCGTCGTCGCGGTGAGGCCGCACATCACGGCGGGCTGGCGCGGGAACGGCACGCCCTGCTCCACCTGCGTGCGCCAGGAGAACGGCCGCACCCCGGTGTCACCCGGCTGCGGAGTCACGGCATCCCAGTCGATGCTGTCGCGGGACAGCCGCGCGGGCGTGCCCGTCTTGAAGCGGCCCAGCGTGAAGCCGAGCGTGTGCAGCGACTCCGACAGGCCGCGCGCGGCTTCGTCTCCCAGCCGGCCGCCGACCTCCTTCTGCTCGCCCACGTGCATGAGCGCGCGCAGGAAGGTGCCGGTGGTGAGGAGCACCGCGCGGGCCACCACCTGGGTGCCGTCCCCCAGCACCACGCCCTTCACCCTCCCCTCTTCCGCGACGACGGCGGCGACTTCGCCCTCGCGCACGGTGAGGTTCGGCTGGGTGAAGAGGACGGTCTGCATGCCGGCGGCGTAGGCGTCGCGGTCGCAGAGGACGCGGGTGGCCTGCACGGCGGGGCCCTTGGAGGGATTGAGCGTCTTGACGTGCGTGCCCGCGAGGTCCGCCGCGCGCCCCATCTGTCCGCCCAGCGCATCCAGCTCGCGCACCAGGTGTCCCTTGGCGGTGCCACCCACGGCGGGATTGCAGCTCATCACGGCGGCGCGCTCGCGCTTGAGCGTCACGCCCAGGGTGGACAGGCCCATGCGCGCGCACGCGAGCGCCGCCTCGCAGCCCGCGTGGCCCAGCCCCACCACGACGATGTCGTATCGGAGTTCCATCGCGTCCCTGGGGGTATCACGCCCGGACGCGTCCGTGGCAAGCCGGGCAGGGGATGCTGTCCGCCCGGCGGGTTCCCCACCCGCCGGGGCGGTGGCCCAAACACAGACATGCCCGGCAAGTTAAGGAGCACGCGAGGCGGACGGTGGGAGGGGTAACAACGCCGCCCGCCTCGCGCGCACCCGTCATCGTGGATCCGTCAAGGGCGCGCCGGACACACCGGTGGCGTCTCTGGCCCGTCGACGGCGATGGCATCCATGGGACCTGCCTGCACGAGTCCCCCGGACCCTCGTGCCTTCACATGGCGTCGCACACACGGGGGCCAAAGCCTGCCCGTGCGGTGAGGGCGCATGGGGGGTTTCGGACTCGAACCAGCGAGGCCGGCGGACCTCCCGTGTGCGCGACGGGGAAGGGTATAGCGGGGGGGTCTGACATTCCGGGTTCCAGGCCCCGCACCCGAGGGGGCCCGGAACCGCGCGGGGTCAGCGGGAGACCGGGGGGTTCGACCTGCTGGGGCAGTGCACGTTGTCCGGGCAGCGCCCGTCCGACTTCGGGATGCACGCGCCGCAGCACTCCATCTCATCCGGGCGGCACGCCGGCACGCACGCGCCGCACTGCACCACGCCGCCGCAGCCGTCCTCCGCGGTGCCGCACTTCAGCCCCAGCGAGGAGCACGTGGCGCGCTGGCAGACGCAGCGGTCGTCCACGCAGGACTCGTTGGGTTTGCACCCGGGGGTGCAGGTGCTGATGGGACCGGTGGCGTCCTTCTTCGGCTCGACGGGCACGGGCGGCGCCACGCAGCGGCCCTGGGAACAGGTGCCGGCCTGACAGTCACCGCAGTCGATGAAACCTCCGCAGCCATCCGGCGTCCGGCCACAGGCCACCATCGCCTGCGAGCACGTGGCCGGCGCGCAGCCATCCGTCGCCACGTTGTCCCGTGACGCGCGCACGGTGCCGCTACCGCTCGGCGTGCACGCGCCCCACAGTCCCAATGCCAGACACAGTCCGGCCCACCGGCCCAGGCTCCGCACCGCTTCCATGTCATCCACTCCCTGTGCTCCCGGAAAGGGGGCCAGCACGGCCGGCCCGGGAGCCCTGAACGGCCCCATCATGCGCACGCCCGGGCCGGATGTCCGGGTCCATGCGAGAGGGCAGGGGAGGGGAGGGCGCTTCAGCGCGTGATGAGGCCTCGCGCGCTCTCGATGCGCTGCGCGGCGGTGCGCGCGTCCTCCTGCTTGCGAGGCGTGGGCACGTCCAGTCCCCGCTGCGAGGCGGGCCGGTTCTCGATGGCGGCCAGCCACCGCTGCACGCCCGGCAGGCCGTCCAGGGACACGCCGGCCCATTCGTGCGAGCGCACCCAGGCCCAGTTCGCGATGTCCGCGATGCTGTAGTCCCCGGCCAGGTACTCGTGGTCCTTCAGCCGGCTCTCCAGCACCGTGTACAGGCGGCGCGTCTCGTTCTGGTACCGGTCGATGGCGGGCTGGAGCTTCTCCGGGAAGTAGCGGAAGAAGACGTTGGCCTGCCCCTGCATGGGGCCCACGCCGGCCATCTGGAACATCAGCCACTGGATGACGCGCGAGCGGCCCTTCGCATCCGTGGGCATCAACCGGCCCGTCTTCTCCGCCAGGTAGATGAGGATGGCGCCGGACTCGAAGACGGCGAAGTCCCCCTCCGCGCGGTCCACGATGGCGGGGATGCGGCCGTTGGGGTTGATGGCCAGGAACGCGGGCTGCTTCTGCACGCCGGTGGAGATGTCCAGCGCATGCACGGTGTACGGCAGCGCCAGTTCCTCCAGCGCCACGGACACCTTGAAGCCGTTCGGCGTGCCCCACGTGTACAGGTCGATCATGTCACCCTCGCTTCGCATGTGAAGAGGTGCGCTCCGTCTAACGGCGGAAGCGCACCACGCGCACGTCGAAAGCGGGGGCATCCCCCAGGGATTCGCGCATCAGCTCCAGCGCGCGGTCCTCGTCGAAGCTGCCGGAGCCCGCGCCGATGATGGGGAAGGCCACGGAGCGGAAGCCATGCTCCCCGGCGCGCTCCAGCGCGTGGCGCACCGAGTCCTGGATGGACCGCGCGGACGCACGCCAGAGCATGTTGATGCCCGCGACGTGGATGATGCCTTTGAAGGGGAGGCGCCCCGGCCCGGTCACCACCGCCGAGCCCAAGGGCATGGGCCCCACGCGTGCCAGCTCACGGAACGGAGCCGTGCCGCCCCGGCGCTTGATGGCGCCCGACACCCCCTGGGGCAGCAGCAGCCACCAGGGGATGATGTTCCGGTTCCACGCGTTGACGATGGCGTCCACCGGCTGGTCCAGCAGGTCGCCTTCCACCAGTTGCACGGGCATGGGCGCGGACTCTAGCGCCCCGGCCCAATGACAGACACGACTTACGGCGCCGCGCTCGCCTTGGCCGGCGCCGGGGCTTGCTGCTTGGAAGCGCCCACGAAGTCACCCGCGCGCACGAAGGTGGCCTTGCTGAAGTCCAGGTGGTTGGACAGGGCCTTGCGCACGTCCTCGGCGGTCAGCTTCTGGAGCTTCGCCTCCAGGGCCGCGTCGAACGCCAGCGTGCGCCCCAGGTACAGGCCGTTGGACAGCTGCTGCGCCAGGTTCCCATCCTGCGCCCGGGCGGACTGGCGGTACTCCAGGAGGCCCGCGCGCGCCTTGTCCAGTTCCTGCGGCGTGAAGCCCTTCTGCACGGCGCGAGTGACCTCCTCGCGCATGGCGGCCTCCAGCTTCTGGGCGTTCTGCGGGGCGTAGATGGCGTAGGTGACGAACCAGCCCACCGTGTCCAGCTCCTGGGCGGACAGGCTGCTGCCCACGCCATAGGACAGGCCGTCCTGCTGGCGCACGCGCGTGGCCAGCCGCGAGTTGAGGAAGCCGCCGCCCAGCAGGAAGTTGCCCATCATCATGCCGGGCCAGTCCGCGTGGTCGTCGCGCACCTGGAGCAGCTGTCCCGCGAGGAAGTACGCGTTGGCCTTGTCCGGGGTCTCCAGCACGACGGACTTCGGAGCCACGGACTGGTACGTGCGGACCACGCGCGCGTAGGGCGCCGGGCTCTTCCACCCGTCGAGCAGCGTGCCCGCCAGCGAGGTGATCTCCTTCGCGTCGAAGTCACCCACCACCGCGAGCTCCCCACGCGAGGCGCCGTAGAACTGGCGGTGGAAGTCGCGCGCCTGCTCCAGCGTGACGTCCTTCGCGTCTGCCAGGCGCTCGTCCAGGGTGGCCACGTAGAGCGGGTGGCCCTTGGGGTAGTGCGCGCTCAGCATGCGCCAGAACGCGATGCTGGCCTGGGGCTGGGGCTCGCTGCGTTGCGACTCCAGCGAGGCCAGCCGCTCCTGCTTGAGGAGCGCGAACTCCTTCGCGTCGAAGGAGGGCTCGCGCAGCACCTCGGCCACCAGCTTGAGGGTCTCCGGGAGGTTCGCGCGAGGGCACTCGATGGAGACGCTGGCGCCCGTCGCGCCGCCATCCACGCCCACGCGGGCCTTGAGCTTGTCGAACGCGTCCGCCAGCTGCTGGCGGGTGTGCTTCTTCGTGCCGCGCATCAACATGCTGCCGGCGTAGGAGGCGGCGGGCTGCTTGCCGCTCACGGCCTCCGCGGTGCCCCAGTGCAGGTCCAGCGTGAGGTTGACCATCTCGCCGCGCGTCTTCTTGGGGAGCAGCGCGTACTTCACGCCGGAGGCCAGCTCCCCCCGCTGCACGAGCGACTCGATGTTGGCGGGGGAGGGGTCGAAGGCCTCACCCTGGGCCACCAGGGCCTTGCCCTTGTAGCCGTCCACCATCTTGGCCACGTCCATCGGAGGCGGCAGCTCCGAGCGGTCCGGCTTGGGCGTGGGCAGGAAGGAGCCCAGCGTGCGGTTGGAGGCCTTGAGGTACGCGGCGGCCACGCGGGTGACGTCCGCGGGGGTGACGGCCTCGATGCGGTCGCGGTGCAGGAAGAGCAGGCGCCAGTCGCCCACGGCGGCCCACTCGGACAGGAGGATGGCGGCGCGCTCGGAGTTGTTGAGCAAGAGCTCCGTCGACTTCGCGAGGCTCGTCTTCGCGCGGTTCACCTCTTCGTCGGTGAAGGGCGTGCGGGAGGCCTCTTCCACGGTCTTGATCAGCGCTTCGCGCACGGGGGGCAGGGGCTGATCCTGGCGGGCCTCGGCGCTGAAGCCGATGACGCCCGGGTCGCGCAGCTGGAAGTTGAACGCACCCGTGCGCGAGGCCTTCTTCGTCTCCACGAGCGCCTTGTAGAGGCGGCCGGAGGGCACGTCGCCCAGCACCTCGGTGAGCACGTCGATGGCGGCGAAGTCGGGGTGGGCGCCCTCGGGCACGTGGTAGACGCTGGAGAGCAGCTGGTTGTCGCCCACGCGGCGCAGCGTCACTTCCCGCTCACCGTCCTGGATGGGCTCCTGCGTGTACGTGAGGGGCACGGCTTCCGCGGGGCGCGCGAGCTTGCCGAAGGTGGACTGCACGAGCGACAGGGCCTTCTCCGGCTGGAAGCGTCCGGCGATGACGAGCGTCGCGTTGTCGGGCCGGTAGTAGCGCCGGTAGAAGGCCTGGAGCCGGTCGATGGGCACGTGCTCCAGGTCCGCCTTCGCTCCGATGGTGGCCTTGCCGTAGTTGTGCCAGAGGTACGCGGCGCTCATGGTGCGCTTGAAGAGGATGCCGCGCGGGTCGTTCTCGCCGGACTCGAACTCGTTGCGCACGACGGTCATCTCGCTGTCCAAGTCCTTCTGCGCGATGAAGCTGTGGACCATGCGGTCCGCCTCGAAGGCCAGGGCCCAGGACAGGTTGTCGTCCGACGCGGGCAGGGTCTCGTAGTAGTTCGTGCGGTCCAGCCAGGTGGTGCCATTGGGACGCGCGCCGCGTTCAGTGAGGGCCTGGGGCACGTTGGGAGTGGTGGGCGTGCCCTTGAACATCAGGTGTTCGAGCAGGTGGGCCATGCCCGTCTCGCCGTAGCCTTCGTGCTTGCTGCCCACGAGGTAGGTGACGTTGACGGTGACGGTGGCCTTGGTGGGGTCCGGGAAGAGCAGGACGCGCAGGCCATTGGGCAGGCGGTATTCGGTGATGCCCTCCACGCTGGCGACGGGAGCCGGGGAGGCGGGCTTCGCCACGGCGCGCGAGGCAGCGGAGGCGGCGGGCTTCGGAAGGGGAGCCGGGGCCAGGGCCCACACGGGCGGGGCCGCCACGAGCAGGACGGCCAGCAGGGCGAGCGGGGTACGACGCGTCATGCGGTCCTCGAGGTGCGAAGGCGTGGGCACGGGACTTCTAACCGCGCCACCGGGTCCTACCATCCCGAGCATTCCCGCGCCCTCCGGGCAGGCGTCCACCCGGGGACATCCGTGGACCTTCCCAGGTCCTGCCCCGCGCTTCCAACCTCACAGGTTGTCAGCTATCCTGGCGAGGATCCGCTCCGGAGGCCGAACGCAATGTCATGTCAGAACACCTTGGTAGGAGTGCCGCCCATCATCAGGAGGGACGGATTGGCGACGGCGACGGGCGGGGATGTGATGGTGCGGATGCTGCAGGAATTCCGGGAGCTGCAGGAAGAGTCGAAGGAGCAGTTCGCGCGGACAGAGAAGGCGCTGAGGACGGTCCACATGAAGTGCCGGGTCCTCTTCCGGGCGACCCAACGCATGTCGGAGCGCTCCCATGACTTAAAGGAACAAGTCGGCGCCTTCTCGCAACGGGTCAGCGCATTCGCGCAAGACGTCGGAGCCCTCGCGCAAGACGTCGGAGCCCTCGCGCAAGACGTCGGCACCCTCGGGCAAGACGTCGGCACCTGCATGCAACAGGTCCGTGTCTTCGATGCAGAGCTGAATGAGTTCCGGGACAACATGGGTGAACTCACCACGCACGTCTCGACCCTGACGCAGGAAGTGTACGGGATCAAAACCGCGCAGACGCGGATGTTCGGCCAGATGGGCCGCATGGTGCATCACCTCGCGGATGCCCAGGCCTCTGACCGCAAGCGCATCGACGTCCTGGAAGAGCGCATGGACGACCCAGGGGAGAACTGAGCCCGCCATGCGCCATCCCGCTCAGGCGTAGATGCCGCCCGGCGCCATCGCGGAGCCGGACCCCAGGACCTCCTCCACCTCGCGGACCTCCTCGGACGTCAACTGGAAGTCCCCCGCCTGGATGAAGCCATCCACCTGCTTCGCGCTGCGCGCCCCGACGATGGCGGCGGTCACGGACGGCTCTCGCAATGTCCAGGCGAGGGCCACCTCCGCCGGAGAACGCCCATGGCGCGCGCCCACCTCGCGCAGCCGCTCCACCAGCATCAGGTGATGCGACAACTTCGGCTCCTGGAAATCCGCGCGGCGGCGGCGCCAGTCATCATCCGGCATCGCCTGGATGCGCTCGCGCGTCATCGCTCCGGTCAGCAGCCCGGAGGCCCTGGGTGAATACACAATCACCCCGATGCCCTGCTTCTGGCAGTAGGGCAGCACGTCGTCCTCGATGTCCCGGTGGATGAGCGAGTACTGCGGCTGCAACGACGTCACCGGCGCGATGCGCCGCACCCGTTCCAGCTGCGAGACATTGAAGTTGCACACACCCAGCCAGCGCACCTTGCCCTGCCGTTGCAGCTCCGCCAGCGCCGTCCACCCCTCTTCAAGCTCCGCCCCGGCCTCCACCGGCCAGTGCACCTGATACAAATCAATGGCATCCACCTTCAGCCGGCGCAGGGACGCCTCGCACTCCTTGCGGACCGAGTCCGCCTTCAGCCCGCGGCTGACGCTGCCCTGGTCATCCCAGACCATGCCGCACTTGGTGAAGACATACGGCCGTTGGTCCCGGCCCTTCAGCGCCTTCGCCACGACGTCCTCGGAGTGCCCCAGTCCATACACCGCCGCCGTGTCGATCCAGTTGATGCCCGAATCCAACGCGCGCTGGATGGCTTCCATGGACTGCGCGTCGTCCTGCGCGCCCCACGCGAACGCCCAGCCACCGCCACCCATGGCCCACGCGCCGAACCCCAGCACGGTGAGGTCCATGTCGGAATTGCCCAACCGTCGCTTCCGCATCCCATGCCTCCTAAGGGCTGGAAAGAAGAAGAGCGCGGGCGACCGCCTGCTGCCCGCGGGTCCGCGCTCGGATGCCCCTGGTTCCTCGAAGGACGGTGTGCACCGCGGCGGCCACCGCGCGGGCCCGGGTGCCGGCCCGCCCCCCGGCCACCAGGAGGGGCGGGCCCTGGCTCCCCGTCCGCCGTCCATCACTGAATGCCACGCAAGCGTCGTCGTGCGCGCGCGTTGGTGGTAGGCCGCCTGAAGGTCGGGGACCGTCCCTCGGGCACGTGCACACCAGGAGTCCTTCCGGATGAAACGCTTCTTCATTGGCGCGCTGGCCTTCATCGGGGCGCTGTCCATCCTCTTCGTCGTGGGTGTGGTGGGGTTGTTGATGCTCGCGGCGTCGAGCAAGCCAGGCGTGCCGTCCAACCTGGTGCTGGAGCTGGACCTGCAGCAGCCGCTGCCGGAGTACACGCTGGACACCTCCCTGGCGGGCGCCTTCGGCGAGGAGCCCACGTCGCTCCGGGACGTGGTGGAGGGCCTGGAGAAGGCCGCCAGGGACCCTCGGGTGAAGTCGCTGGTCGTCCGGGTGGGGCAGCCGGGCAGCGCCGCGCAGGTGCAGGAGCTGCGTGACGCGGTGAAGGCCTTCCGCGCGGCGGGCAAGCGGGCGGTGGCGTACGCGGACGGCTTCGGCGAGGCGGGCAACGGCACCGGCGCCTACTACCTGGCGAGCGCCTTCGACGCCGTCTACATCCAGCCCTCCGGCGACGTGGGGCTCACCGGTCTGGTGATGGAGACGCCCTTCGCGCGCGACGCCTTCGAGAAGTTCGGCGTGAAGCCGGAGTTCGGCAAGCGCGCCGAGTTCAAGAACGCCGTCAACACCTTCACCGACGCGTCCTACGGCGCCCCCCAGCGCGAGGCCACGGAGGCCTACGGCGGCAGCCTCTTCAACCAGGTGGTGAAGGGCGTGGCGGAGGGCCGCAAGCTGTCCGAGGACGAGGTGCGCTCCCTCATCGACCGCGCGCCCTTCATGGGCCAGGCGGCCGTGGACGCGAAGCTGGTGGACGGGCTGCGCTACCGCGATGAGATCCACGACGAGCTCAAGCAGCAGGCCGGAGATGGGGCGGAGTTCCTCTACGTGGACAAGTACCTGGAGCGCGCGGGCCGGCCGAACCAGACGGGCACCACCATCGCCCTCATCTACGGCGTGGGCGAGGTGCTTCGCGGCAAGAGCCAGTCCAACCCGCTCTCCGGCGGCCAGGTGATGGGCGGCGACACGGTGGCGGCGGCCTTCCGCAAGGCGGTGGAGGACCCGTCCGTGAAGGCCATCCTCTTCCGCGTGGACAGCCCGGGCGGCAGCTACTCCGCCAGCGACACCATCCGCCGCGAGGTGCAGCGCGCGCGCGAGGCGGGCAAGCCCGTCATCGTCTCCATGGGCACGTACGCGGCCAGCGGCGGCTACTTCGTGGCCATGGCGGGGGACAAGATCGTCGCGCAGCCGGGCACGCTGACGGGGAGCATCGGCGTGTACAACGGCAAGTTCGTCACGTCGGAGCTGTGGGCGAAGCTGGGCGTGAACTTCGACACCATCGCCTTCGGGAAGAACGCCACCTTCTCCAGCTCCGACCAGGAGTTCACCCCCGAGCAGCGCACGCAGCTGGAGTCCGAGCTGGACACCATCTACCTGGACTTCACCAGCCGCGCCGCCCAGGCGCGGAACATGCCGCTGGAGAAGCTCCAGTCGGTCGCGAAGGGGCGCGTGTGGACGGGGGAGGACGCGCTGGAGCGCGGGCTGGTGGACGCGCTCGGCGGCTACCCGAAGGCGCTGGAGCTGGCGAAGGAGGCCGCGAAGCTGGACAAGGACGCCCCGGTCCGGCTCGTCGTCTTCCCGCGCCCCCGGCCCACCGGACAGGTGCTGTCGGAGCTCTTGGGCAAGCACGAGGCGGACAACAGCGACGACGAAGCGGCCGGAAGCCAGGGTGCCGTGTCCTCCCAGGTGCTGGAGCAGGTGCGGGCCGTGTACCGCGTGGGCGCGAAGCTGGGCCTCACCGGACAGGGCGCGGAGGGGCGCATGCTGTACGCGCCGCTTCCGGAAGTGCGCTGGTAGCGCGCGTCCCCCGGCTCAGAAGTGCAGGGGGAAGGCAGCGCGGACTTCGGTGGGCCGCACCGGCCTGCCGAAGATGCTGTGGTAGCGCAGCGAGTGCGACGCGCAGCGGTGGCGGCGCGGATCGAACACGAGACAGCTGGCCACCGGACCGGCGTAGACATGCAGCGTGATGCCCGGGGCGTTGCCGGCGATGCTCACGCGGTGGATGGAGGTGCCCGGGTCGCGGAAGTCCACGTGCCCGGCGCCCACCGGCCCCACCCGCGCCGGAGTCCCCAGCCGCGCCAGGCCGGGCGCCGTTCCGCCCTCCAGCAGCGGGTAGTTCTCCAGGAGGAACTGGCCGCGCTGGATGCTGAACCAGCACTCCTGGCCGTCATGGTCGTGGATGGGCGAGGCCACGCCCGGCGACCAGCAGTTGACGATGATTTCCATTCCCTCGTCGCGGTGGACGAGGTTGCGCGTGTAGCGGCCCGGCAGGAAGTGCAGGTAGGGCCTCAGGCTGGACGGCTCCAACTGGAGCCCCGCCATGTCCGCATCCACCCCCGCGAGCCCCCCGGGGGCAGCACGGCGCGCGCGGAGCATCCGCACGAACTCTCTCAGGCACGCGTCAGCCATGCGTACAGGCTAGGAACGTCTGCGACATCCGGCCACCCTCGAGTCTTCCGCTGAACGTCCGCTTTGTCGTCCCCCCCTCAAGGATCGGAGCGGGGTTCGTTGAAGGACGATGAAACCCCAGGAAGAAGTGGCCGCGCGCTGAATTCAGGGTCCAGCCCGGAATTCGGTACCCGCCCGTACCGCTTTTCCTTTGGTTTCGCTGTAATTTTACACCCTCCTGGCGTAAAGGGGAGGGCATGTAGGGCAGGTCGTCCCGGCCGAAGCATCGAGGGGGGCCGGAGGAGAGCGTGAGATGAAGAAGCGGCTGGGGGACATCCTGCTCGCGCAGGGTGTGGTGGATGCGATGCAGTTGCAGTCGGCGCTGGCGTACCAGCGCAAGTGGGGCGTGGCGCTGGGGCAGGTGGTGGTGGACCAGCGCTTCTGCACGGCGGAGGCGGTGCTGTCCGCGTTGGCGGTCCAGTCCGGCGTGGAGGCCGTGGACCTGGACAACCAGCCGCTGGACGCGTCGCTCGCGAAGCTGATTCCGGTCAAGGTGGCGGAGGCCCACCGGGTGGTGCCGCTGCGGCTGGAGGGGCAGGGCCCCCGCCGCGACTCGGTGCTGGTGGTGGCCCTGGCCGCGCCGGCGAGCCTGGCGACGCTGGACGTGGTGAAGAGCGTGTCCGGCAAGTCGCGGGTGGTGCCACTGCTGGCCACGGACGCGGCGCTGGGCCGCGCCATCGGACGGCTGTACCGGGGTGAGCCGGCGACGCCGCAGCGCCGTCCCGGGATGGAGGGCTTCTCCCTGCCGGAGTGGGACGAGTCGCTGCCCCTGGTGGTGGGCAAGTCCCTGGCGGAGCTGACGGACATGCCGGCGCCGGAGCCCGTGCGGCAGGGCGACAGCGCGGGTCTGCCCATGCTGGCGCCCCTGGAGACCGCCTGGGCACCGATGCCGGCGCGCGCGCCGGAGCCGCGCGTGACGGTGCGCGAGCAGGTGCTGGTGTACGGCTGGGGCGCGGACGCGGCGGCCGGGCTGGTGCGGGTGCTGAGCGGGGCGGGCTTCACGGTGAAGGTGGCGAGCACGGGCGACGTGTGCACGGCGAGCGAGACGCAGGTGGTGGTGGCGCCGCTGCCCGCGATGGAGGTGCTGGCGCAGCGGCTGCGCGCGCAGGTGCTGGTGGCGGGCAAGGCGCCGGAGCGGGACCTGCCCCGCGCGCAAGCGGTGCATGCGCGAGGCTTCGTGGCGGCGCCGGTGGATCCGGATCTGCTGCTGCGCGCCGTGCGCCGACTGTCGCGCGCCTCCGAGGAAGCGCGCCTCAAGCACGCGAGCTGAAATCCCCCTGGGCGGCGTCAGGGCACCGCGACCAGCCGGGGCAGCTCCTCCGCCGCGTCGGGAAGCCACAGCGAGCCCAGTTCCAGGGGCACGGAAGGGAAGGGCTCGGCGCGCACGAGGGCGTCATCCTCGTGGCTCGCGGTGAGGAGCCAGCCGCGCTTGATGCGCTGGTAGGCCTCCAGCGTGCGCGCGACGGGGTCCACCAGCCAGACGTGGGACACGCCGGCCCGCGCGTACAGGGGCAGCTTGCGGGCGCGGTCCAGCGCGGTGGTGGCGGGGGTGAGGACCTCGCAGATCCAATCCGGCACCAGGGTGAAGAAGGCGGCGCCGGGCTCCGGCGGGGCGGCCACGCGCTCACGGCGCCAGCCGGCCAGGTCGGGCACGAGGACGTCCTCACCCAGGTGCAGCTCCGGCGCGCGCAGGAAGCACCAGCGGCCGGTGCCGCCGCGGCGCGGGTCCAGCCGCTCTCCCAGCTCCACGCCCATCATGAAGGCCGCGCGAGCGGGCGCCACGGAGAGGCGGGGCGAGGCCACCAGCTCGCCATCGAGGATTTCCCCCACCCAGCCCGACGGAAGCGCCGAGAGCAGGGAGTGGGAGGTGGGTTGAAGGTGCTGAAGTGCCGTCATGAATCCTCGGGGAGCGCCGGTGAACGCGCTGCATTCTAAGGAGGGGTCTGACATGCGGACCGCCGCCCACCCGGCACTACTTCCCGATGCAGAACCGCTGGAAAAGGGTGTCCAGAAGAGCGTCGGAAACGCTCGTTCCGGACACCTCGCCCAGTGCTTCCAGCGCGAGCCCCACCTCGCCGGAGAGGACCTCCAGGGTGGACACGCGTGAAGCCTCCTCCGCGCGGCCCAGCGCCTCGGCGGTGCGACGCAGGGCGTCCGCGTGCCGCTCGGAGACGAGGACCACCGCGGAGGGCGTGCCACCGCCCCACAATCGCGCGAGCACGGAGGTCCGGAGCGCGTCCACCCCTTCGCCCGTGAGGCCGCTGACGCGCGGCGGGGCAGGGGAGGGGAGGGTGGCGGACCTCCCGCCAGACGCCGCGTCGTTGATAGGCAACGCCCCGGCGCCGATGGGCAACGCCCCGGCGCCGATGGGCAACGCCCCGGCGCCGTCGCCCACGGAGCCTTGCTCCGCTCGCGCTCCAGGCAGGACATCGCACTTGCCGGTGACGGCGAGCACGGGCGTGGCGCCAGCGTCACGCATCCACGACGCGGCCTCTTCCCGCGAAGTCCCCGGCGGCAGCACGAGCACCGCCAGGTCCACGGCCGAGAGCAGCTCCCGCGTGCGCGCGATGCCCAGGGCCTCCACGCGGCCGGGGGCCTCGCGCAGGCCGGCGGTGTCGTAGAGCGTGACGCCCAGGCCGTCCCACTCGACGCGGGCCTCCAGGGCATCGCGGGTGGTGCCGGGCTCGTCGTCCACCAGCGCGCGGGCCTCGCCCACCAGCCGGTTGAACAGCGTGGACTTGCCCGCGTTCACCGGGCCGTACAGCGCCACGCGCGCGCCCTGGCGCACCAGCCGTCCACGGCCCACCTCCGCGCGCAGCGCCTCAGCGACGGAGCGCAGCGAGGCCACCCGAGGACCGGCCTCCGCGTCCGCGCCCTCTGCCTCATCGGGGAAGTTGAGGACGCCTTCCAGGTCCGCGTGCAGCTCCCGCAGCGGCGTCTCCAGCGAACGGATCCGTTCGGCCAACGCGCCGGACAGGCCCGCCGCCGCGGCGCGCACGGCCGCCTCCGAGTCCGCGGCCACCAGGTCCGCGACCGCCTCCGCGCGGGTCAGGTCGATGCGGCCGTGGAGGAACGCCCGCCGGGTGAACTCACCAGGGAACGCCGGACGGACGCGCTCGTCCTCCAGCGCCCGCGCGAGCAACAGCCGCAGCAGGCGCGGACTGCCATGCGCGTGAAGCTCCACCACGTCCTCGCCGGTGAAGGACCGGGGCGCCTGGAAGTAGAGGAACAGGCCCTCATCCAGCACCGCGCCCACCGCGTCCACGAACGACGCCAGGTACGCATGGCGCGGAGTCGGGGACGGAGGAACACCCGGCGCGAGCCTCCGGGCCACCTCCAGCGCGGCCGGCCCGGACAGCCGGAGGATGCCCACCGCCCCCGCGGCGGGAGCGGTGGCCAGGGCGACGATGGTGGCGGAGTCAGGCGTCATGGCGGGGCAGGGGGCCACCGGAAGACGGGCTCACACGCACGACTCACCCGCCTGGGTGCCTACCGGACGCCCTGGGGCGGAGTGGATCCACGAGCAGCCCGCTCCACGTCGTCGCGGTGCTCCTCGATGTACTTCTCCACCTCGGCGTCGTCGACCGCCAGGTCGCGCAGCACGCCCGGGTAGACGAAGCGGAACGCAGGGGACTCTTCATCCCCTCGCAGGCGGAAGCTCATCTTCAGCACCGCCGCGCCATACAGCTTGTCTTTCAGTCCCTTCGACTTACCCATTCGCTCCTCGTCCCAGGCGCCCGCCGGCGGCCCCGAGCAGACACCCCGCTCAGGCGTCGACGTCGTCTTCGTCGTCGTCCGGCAGCAGGCTCCGCTTGGGCATCGGGGCGGGCTTCGCCGGGGTGAACACCACGCGTCGGTTGCGGCCTTCACCTTCCGCCGCCACCTTCACTCCACCCACTCCTTCTACTGCCTTCAGGACGCGCGCGCGGTCCTCAGTCTTCATCGCGGCGAACGCATAGAAGCGCCCCAGGCTGGCGGACTTCTCCGCGAGCTTGCGGACGGCCTCCCGGAACACCGGATCCTCTTCAACCGGCAGCGAGCGCTCGTCCGCCTCCGCGCCCTTCGCGGCGGCCGGGGCCTGGGCAGGCTTCGCGGCCTGCCCACCCCGGGCGTTGCGCTGCGGCGGCGGCGCGGCCGGAGCAGGCGCCGCGGCCCGGGCCGGCTGCGCTGGGGGTGTGGCAGCCGCCACCTGCGCCACGGACGCGGCGGGTGCGGCAGCCGGAGCCTGCTGCTGCCCTGGCTCACGGCGCGGCCGGGGCTCCGGATGCGCGCCCGCGCCCAGCATCACCCAGCGGCGCTCGACGCCGGGGCGGTGGAGCATCTTGTTGAGCAGGAACTGGAGCGAATCCAGCACCTGGCTGCGCTTGCCCTGCTCCACGCCCGGAGGCGCGCCGGACTCGAAGTGGAGCGCCACGGACAGGCTGCCGTCGGTGGCGTCCTGCAGGTCCAGCCGCGCCGGGAACCCCATCAGCCCGAGGATGTCCGCGAGCAGCTTCTCCACCCGGGGGCGGAAGTCGCCGCCGCCCGCCACGCCCTGTGTCCCGCTCACTTGCGTTTGCCTCCCCCGGCGGGCACCACCGCCGGCGTCCCGCCGCCCGTCTGGTTCTTCTTGTTGCGGTCCAGCCACTTGCGCAGGCCCCACTGCTGGCCAATGGAGAGCACGTTGTTCGTGAAGATGTAGAGCGACAGGCCCGCCGGGTACTGCAGCAGCGTGAACGTGAAGATGATGGGCATCACCCAGGTCATGATCCGCGCCTGCGCCGCGTCCATCATCTGCGGCTGCATCTTCTGCGTGATGATCATCGACACGCCCAGCGCCAGCGGCAGCAGGTACGTGGGGTCCTTGTACGTGAGGTCGCGCCAGATGGGGCCGACGAAGGGCTCGCCGTAGATTTCGAAGCTGTTGCGCAGCGACGTGAACAGGGCGATCCACACCGGCATCTGGATGAGCAGCGGCAGACAGCCGCCCAGGGGGTTCACCTTCGCCTCCTGGTACAGCTTCATGATCTCCAGGTTCTGGCGTTCCTTGTCGTCCGCGAACTTCTTGCGGATGTCATCCATCTTCGGCTGCAGCACCTTCACCGCTTCCATGCTGACCATGGAGCGGTAGGTGAGCGGCAGCAGCACCAGCTTCACCACCACGGTGAGCAGGATGATGGCGACGCCCCAGTTCCCCACGATGCCGTGGAAGAACTTCATGACCGCGAGGAGGATCTTGCAGACCACCGCCCAGATGCCGAAGTCGACCGTGTCCTCCAGCATGGGGTGGAACGCCGTGGCGTTCAGGCCGGCCACCGAGCGCAGCTCCGGGCCGGGCACCAGGTGCAGCAGGTCCGGATCCTTGGGGCCCAGGTAGCCACCGAAGCGGAACGTGGCCACCTGACCGGGGCCCACGTTGAGCGGGAAGCCCGCGGACACCTCGCGCGCGGTGGGCGTGGCGGTCAGCGTGCAGTGGCCCGCGAGCGCGCCGTCCAGCGGGTAGAGCGCGGACAGGAAGTACTGCTGGTTGATGCCGAAGAAGGAGATGGTACCGCGCGTCTCCTCGGGCGGCTTGTCGCCCGGGGACAGGTTGTGGAGCTTGTCGTCCACCCAGCACGAGGCGCGGCTCAGGTTGCCCACGCCGCCGAAGAAGGACGGCGCGTGCTCGAACTCCGGGTCGATGGCGCGGCTGTAGTGCACCTTGATCTCGCCCGACTGCGCCTGGGCGGAGGTGTTGCGCACCTGGACGGTGTAGGTGAACTCGAAGCCCTCGCGCGGCCACAGCACCGTCTTCGTCACTTCCCACGGGCCCTGGCGGCCGGTGAACGCGACGCTGCCGCCGTTGTCGGTGGGGCCCTCCTGCACGGCGTAGCGGGTGTTCGCCGCCAGCGGCGCGCCGCCCTCAATGGTCACCGCGAGCGGCAGGGGCTGGCCGGCCACCGGGTGCGCCACGTTCATCTGCGGCGGCGGGGGGATGTCCTTGCCGAAGAGCTTCTCGAAGCCCTGCTTGACGGTGAGCGACTGCTGCTCGCGCATCTTCGTGCCCTGGAGCACGGCGGAGGTGAGGCCGGCGCCCTCGGAGGAGAAGGTGTACTTCACCTCCGGGCGGGCGAACTCCGCGGTGCGCGCGGGGGGCGGCGGGGCTTCCGCGTGGGTGCCCGCGTCGTCGCCAGTCGCGCCCGGCGGCGGAACGGCGGCCATGCCCGGGGTGCCCGCGTCCAGCGTGGCGGCGACTTCGACACCCGCGTCCGCGCCCTCCGCGCCCGGCGGGGGCGTCTTGGGGGCGAAGAAGAAGGTGTAGGCGGCGGTGGCGGCGAAGGAGAGGGCGAGCGCCAGGAGCAGCCGCTTCTGTGAATCGTTGGACTGGGGCGACAGCGGGTCGTTCGTCATGGATTTCCCTGTGCCGGCGGCGGAGGGCCGGAGGGCGGGCGGAAGCAAACCGTCAGGGGACGGGATCGAATCCACCGGGGTGGAATGGCTGGCAGCGCAGCAGGCGCCAGACGGTGAGGGCGCTGCCCTTCAACCCGCCGTGCTTCTCCAGCGCCTGCATGGCGTAGGTGGAGCACGAGGGATGGAACCGGCACGCCTTCGGCAGCAGCGGCCCCAGGAACCGCCGGTAGAAGCGGATGGGCAGGGCGATGACGAAGGCGAGTGGACTCATGGGGCGGGCTCTTTGGGAGGCACGCGAGGTGCCGGAAAGAGCCGTTGCAGCTTACGGGTGACGCCGTCGAACGCACGGGAAACTTGCGCGAAGGAGGCTTCCTTCGCCGAGGAGCGAACGACCAGGACTACGTCGAGACCGGGGGGCCATTGCCCGCGGTGCTTGCGGAACAGCTCGCGGAGCACTCTGCGCAAGCGTGCGCGCACCACCGCGTTGCCCACCTTGCTGGAAACGGTGAGCCCTACGCGGGAGTGCGCCCGGGAATTGCGTTGAACGAGGGCCAGGAGGCAGTCGGACGGAATCTTCTGACCGCCCTCCTGGACTTCGAGGAACTCACGGCGCTGGAGCAGCCGAAAGGCCTTGGGGAAACGCTCGTCGGTTGCCTGAGGCACCCGCGGCGCCGCTCCCTCGGCCATCGTCTGTGCGTCCAGTTACTTCTTGAACGACGACACCACCAGGCGCTTACGGCCCTTGGCGCGGCGGCGCTTGAGGACATCCCGGCCGCCCTTGGTGGCATTCCGCTTACGGAACCCGTGGGCGCGGTTGCGCCGGATCTTCGACGGCTGGTACGTGCGCTTGGACACAACGACTCCTGAGAGCTGAAGGCGGCGCCTGGACCATCCGGCGCGACCCGTACAGTGGAAAGGGGGCGTCCGTAACCCTATTTCCTGGACAAGTCAATCAAGGATCACCGGCGCCGACCGTACAGCCCTGCGCCGGGTGGACCGGGCGATCATGTAGGAAAAGGGGAGACGGGGCAAGGAACCGCGATCCTAGCTGCTGCGATCCAAGCCTCGTGCCGACGTGCTCAGGGCCAACTCCAGACGGCGACTGCCGGGAGTTCCCGGGGAAGGACGGCGGAGCCGGAATCAGAACCCGGCAGCTTCGGGACGCGGCCATCACCGCCACCCAGCACGATGCAGACGGGATAGGTACTCCCATCCGGGAGCCGGGCTTCGGTGTAGCGGATGATGACGGCCTCCTCGCCGTGATCGTAGATGCCTGGGCCCATCCACAAGCGTCCGTAGAGCAATGTGCCGTCGGGCAGCGCCGGATCCGCCCAGGAGTAGCCGACGATGCGCCCGACGACGGGGCCCGCCTGGTAGGTGCCCACCTGACTCTGGTCGCCAGGCTGGTTGATATCGATGACGGCCTTGAGTGGCTTACGGAGCTTCAGACGCTGGAACATGGCTTGCGTTGAAGCCTCAGGGCAGGGCACGCCGCTGTCGGGCCGCGTGGGCACGCTCGGGCAGGCAAGCCCGGCCGTGGCGCAGACCAACGCGGCAACGTGCCGGGCCAGGGGAAGGCGCCGGAGGGCGGAAACGGTAGGAGTGGGCACGAGCGAGCTTCCTTTCTCGAATGAGGGAGCGAGCATGCTGAGCGCTAGCCACAGGGCCAGAAAAACCGCCAGCGCGCCACATAGCGCCCATGCCACTGCGCGCCCGCGGGTCCACCCTGGAGTTGGAACCGCTGGCCTGGACTGGAAGTCGTCCTCCGGCGTGTCTTCTTCTGTGGCGGTCGGAGCCTCGGAGCGCTCCGAATCGCTCTCGATCGGCGTCTCCGAGGTGCCCACCTCCTCTGGCAACGGCGGCTCCAGGGAGACCTGCCACTCCGGCTTCTTCTTCTCCTTCGCTGCGTCCCAAAGGGCCTGCAGGAGGGCTTCGGTGCCGGCGTACCTGTCCTCGGGGTGCTTCGCGAGCAGACGCAAAGCGATGTCACCCAGCGCTCTCGGAACCCTCGGGTTGAGGACATGGGGGGCAGCGGGAACCTTCGTCGCGATGGCGAGGACGAGCTTGTCGTAGGGCAGCGTCGGGTCGAAGGCATATCCATCGGTAAGTGCCTCGTAGAGCAGTGCTCCCAAGGCATAGAGGTCGCCCGCGGGGCCAGGCTCGAAGGCGGCTCCCTCTTTCCAGGAGCCTTCAGCCAGGAAGGTCAGGGACTCCGGAGGAAGGAGGTGTGGCGAGGTTGGGGGCACGCCTACCGTCAAGGTGGCCATGCCCGGCTGCCGGGCCACGCCGAAATCGATGAGGACCGGCTGCCCATCCTCCTTGCGGATGAGGATGTTGGCCCCCTTCAAATCCCGGTGACACAGCTGGCGCCGATGCAACTTGTCGACGAGCCTCACCACTTCGGTGAAGACGTCGAGCAGTCGCGCGGCGGTGGGCTTCACCCGCCAACACCACTCGGTGAAGGTCTCTCCCTCCACGTAGTCCGTCACGAAGTAGAGGTAGCCGGAAGGGCCCAACCAGTGATCCAGCGCGTGGACCTTCAGTCCCGTGTCGTAGGCCATGTGGATGGCCGCCTCGCGCGACACACGGCCATCCGCGTCCTCCTCCTCCTGCTCATGCTGGCCCGCGGGCCGCAGAGCCACCTTCAGCGTGAAGGGCCGTCCGGGATGTTCCTCGCGCTCCACCTTGAAGAGGCGGCCGCCACCGCCTCCGCCCAGAAGCTCGAGGATTCGCCAGGGGCCCACCTGGTTGCCGGGCGCAAGATGGTCGGGATGCAGGGGCGACATCGTCATGGACCGGTCCTCCTCACCGATTGGATCTCCTGCAGCCACACCCCGCTGATTCGCAGGGTCCGGCCATTGGTGGGATCCGACAACTCGAGTCGTAACTCCTCCAGCGGTTGCTCCAGGGGCGCTCCGGTTTCCACGAGCACAAGGCCCGCCTCACCTGGGCCGAGTCGAGCCTTCTCCATGCGCACGGACTTCACCGGGACTGGCTGGCCACGCGTGGTGACGAGGCGAACACCTCCAGCGCCCCAAGCTCGTTGATCCAGGAGGTTGAGTACTTGAACCGCGACGACTGCCCAGGTGCTGGTCCTGTAAACCACGCCGCTCTCCAGCTTGAGCCCGTTCGCGTTGCCCGGAGAAGCGGTCTTGTCCAACCAATTGACGCTGACAGAGGGGTCCAGGAGCCCGGAGAGGATGAGCCCCGACGGGCCGCCGTCGCCGCACCTGCCTTGAAGCGCGGACAGTTGAGCCTGCACCTGGGCCAGTTCCTGTTGGAGCGACTCCGCACTGCGTGCGCGGCGAAGGACCTCGACCGCCGCGTCCACCTGTTCGCTGGCGGGGACGAGTACGAAGATGACCTCCTGCGGAGCAGCCCCATCCGCGAAGCGGACGGTGAGGAGCAGCCGCTCGTCATCGGACAGGTCCACCTTGGGCTTGAAGGTGACGGTGCGCTCCTCCACGACGAAGCGCTCGAAGTGGGTGTCCCGGCCTTGCACAATGACGCTCTTGGGAAGGAGCGGTGAGTCGAAGGTGAGGGTGGTGAGCGTCCCTTTCGCCACCCGGACGGAAGCATCCACCGGACTCGAAAGCAGGGAGAGGGCACGCTGCCGAAGTTTCCGGGCGGGAGGGG
>NZ_RAWE01000113.1 GCF_003611695.1 Corallococcus carmarthensis
CCCCGAAGCCCGTCGCGCCGCCCCCGGCGAAGCCGGCGACGCAGCAGCAGCAGCCCGGGACGCAGCCGAACGCCTCCACCCAGGCGCAGGGCAACGTGCAGACGCCGGCGCGCAACGTGCTGAGCGGCCAGTCCAGCTTCGAGGCGGGCGGCTCGCGCGCCGAGGTCAACGGCACCGGCCCCGGCGGCATCAACACCAACGCCTACGTCCAGGGCCCGACGTTCAGCGCGGACGCGTCCGTGGACGCGGACATCGGCCTGTCCGGCATCGACGTGAACGTGCAGGTGGACGTGTCCGCCAACCTGGTGGAAGCGGGCGCCAGCGCCACCAAGACGGTGGAGTTCGAGATCGCCGGCGAGCAGTACTCCGTCGAGCTGGACCTGGAGGCGCTGGGCAAGATTGGCGCCGAGGGCTCCATCGACCTGGACCTGCACGTCGGCACCGACGGCACCGTGTCCCTCAACGCCGCTGCGTCCGGCTTCGCGGGCGCGCAGGCCAGCCTCACCGGCGGCATCGAGCTGAAGCACGAGGGTGACACCCTGGCCTCCGCCAGCATCACCGCCAGCGCCAGCGCTGGCGTGAGTGGCGACGCCCACGCGGACATCGGCCTGGACGGCGGCAACCTGGAGTTCGACGTCGGCGTGGAGGCCACGGCCGGCCTGGGCCTGGGCGTCGAGGTGGAGGGCTCCGTCAACCCCGGCAACATCCTCAAGGCGGTTGGCGAGACGGCCGCCGCGGCCGGCGGCGAGATCCTGGAGAACGTGGCCGAGGGCGCCATCAACGCGGGCGGCGCGGTGCTGGACGCGGCCGGCGATGTGTTCTCCGGCGCGGTGGATGCCGCGGGCGACCTCATCGAGGGCGCCGGCGATGTGGTCGGCGGCGTCAAGGACACTGTCGGGGGCTGGCTGGGCATCGGGTAGGCACCCGCGAGACCGCCCAGTCCTTCTGGGGCTGGGCTATCTTCCCGACCCATCATGGCCGTCTCCAAACAGGCATCCTCCGCGGCGCGTTTGATGAAGCAGGGCCTCCTCAAGGACGCTGCCATCGAATTCGAGCGCGCCCTCAAGCAGGACCCGAAGGACGCGGCCGCCCTGCTCGGGCTCGCGCGCCTTCGCCTCGCGCAGCATGACGAGCCCGCCGCGCGCGAGGTGCTCCAGCGGCTCGTGGCCCAGCACCCCACCCACCCCGAGGCGCTGAGCCACCTGGCCCGGCTCGACGCGGAGCAGGGCGACGCGAGGCAACTCGCGGTGCTGGAGGCGCTCGCGGCCCAGCCCAAGGCGGGCTTCTTCGAGGTCGTCAACCACGGCCGCGCGCTGCTGGCGCACCACCAATACCCCGCCGCCATCGCCGCGCTGGAGAAGGCGCTCGCCTTGCAGCCGGGCAACGCCCAGACGCTGACGTACCTGGGCATGGCGCTCCAGGGCGACAAGCAGCTCGACCGCGCCCTCAAGCTCTATCTGGAAGCGGCGGAGGCCAGCCGCACCGAACACCTGCCGCTGCTATTGGCCGCGCGGGTGCAGGTCCTCAAGGACCAGGTGGGAGCAGCGCTCCAGACACTCCAGAAGGCCATCCTGCGCAGCCCTCGCGAAACGGCCCTCATCCGGGAGTTCGCCACGCTGTGCTTCGTGGCGGGTGCGCCCGAGCCGGCCATCAAGGCCGCCATCGACATCCGCCTCCAGCAGCCGGACAACGCGGACGCCATCTATCTGCACGGGCTGGCGTCCTTCGTGGCCGGAAAGGACGCGGACGCGGACCGCATCCTGCGCGAGGCCCTGGCCAAGGTGCCGGACAACGCCATGGTGCGCATCGCCCTGGCCAAGGTGCGCCGGCGGATGGGCGACGACGCGGAGGCCCAGAAGCTGCTGGAGGCCGCCCACACCAGCGACCCGTCCGACGTGGGCGCGGCCAATGACCTTGCCGTGCTGCTGATGTCGAAGCCCGGGGGCGCGGCCAACGCCCGCGCGGTGCTGGCCCCGGCGCTCCAGGCACACCCGGACGATGCGGGGCTGCACCTCAACCAGGCCCTGGCCCTGGCGGACAGCGACAAGGCCCAGGCCCGCACGCACGCGCAGAAGGCCCAGGCCAGCACCGACAAGCACGTCCGCGAGCAGGCGGACCGGCTCGCCGCCGCGCTGGCCGGCAAGTAGCCACCCACGCTCGGGCCGCTGTCCTCTTCGCGGCCCTGCGCCAGGGGGCGCCGTCATGGCGACTGCCGTTACGGGCTGATCCAGAGCGCCCCCGTCCGCGCGGACTCGAAGCTGGAGGCGGACGGCAGGGCGGAGTGGACCGGCGTGCGCGGCTTCGAGGCGCGCAACAAGCCGCGGGCCATGAGCCCGGCGGCCAGTTCAGCTGGCCATCCGCATGCTGGCGGGGTCGAAGCAGGAAGCTCCGAAAACAGGCTGGAGACTTTCAAGCCTCCAGCCCGCTTCGTCGCGTACCTGGCCGCGATGACCGTAGGAATGGGGCGCATGGAGTGACGGCGCGGCGAGGGGGCGCGAGGCGTTGAACTGACTCTGGCGGACGGCCCCTCGCTGCTCCCGTGGTTCCATCAGCACCTGGGACCGGCGCAATCGAAGGAGCAGCAGCTTCCGCCAGGGCTTCCTCCTCCCCCTGACGCGGAGCCCGTGCGGGCAGCGTCGCTCGCGTGGAATATGGGCAGGCACGTTCACGTTGCCCCCACTTTCTCCGAGCATGACCCCAGCCCCTTCCGAGGTCTCGACTTCCCGCGTCGAGGCCCGTCCCGTGGATTCCAGCGAGCGACTGGCGCTCCTCGACACGCTGCGCGGCTTCGCCCTGTGCGGCGTGTTCATCTCCAATGTGATGGTGTGGTTCAGCGGCAGGGTGTTCCTGCCGCGCGAGCAGGTCCTCACGGCGATGAACAACGCGTCGTTGGCCGACACCGTCACGTGGCAGGCGTACTCGGTACTGGTGGCCGGGAAGTTCATCACCCTCTTCTCGTTCCTCTTCGGCCTCGGCTTCGCGGTGCAGATGGGCCGCGCCGAGGCGCGAGGGGCCTCCATCACGCCGCTCTATGTCCGGCGGCTGGGGGTGATGCTGGTGATGGGGCTCTCGCACCTGTTCCTCATCTGGTACGGCGACATCCTCAGCACGTACGCGGTGCTGGGATTCGGCCTGCTCCTGTTCCGGAGGCGCTCGGAGCGAACGCTGCTCATCAGCGCCCTGCTGTTCGCCCTGGGGTGGTCCGTCGTCGGCGTGTTCATCCTCAAGTTCCCGCAGTTGATGGCGGACACGCCGGAGGCCGGCGCGGCCATCGTCAAGGCGGCCAGCGAGAAGTCCGCGGCCATCAAGACGCAAACGCTGGCGGCCTTCACGAACGGGAGCTGGCTGGACGCGACGAAGGCGACCGCTCACTTCTTCTTCCGCGACTACTTCCCGTTGCTGCTGACCATCACGCTCTCGACGTTTGGCCGGTTCCTGCTGGGCCTGCTGGCGGGGAAGCGCCGCATCTTCCACGACGTGCCCCAGCACCTGCGGCTGTTCCGCCGGCTCCTCGGGTGGGGGCTCGTGGCCGGGGTAATTGGCAGCGGCAGCGGCCTGGTGTTGCAGCAGCTCATGCTGAAGCAGGTCTTCACCCCGGAGACGCTGCCGACGTGGGTGGCCTTCGCCATCGCGCCGCTGCGGAACCTGGGCGAGCTGGGCTTCGCGGCCGTCTACGTGTCCGGCATCACCCTGCTCTTCCAGCGAGCCACCTGGCAGCGGGCGCTGGGCCTGCTCGCGCCGGTGGGGCGCATGGCGCTGACGAACTACCTGTCACAATCCATCATCAGCGTGCTGTTCTTCTACGGGTACGGACTGGGCTTCATCACGAAGCTGGGTCCCGCGGCGTGCGTGGCGTACTGCCTGGCCGTCTTCTCCGTTCAAGTGGTGTGGAGTCACCTGTGGCTGTCGAGGTTCCGCTTCGGCCCCGCGGAGTGGGTGTGGCGGTCGCTGACGTATGGAAAGGCCCAGCCGATGCGCCATGATGACGCCCCGGGCCAGCGCACGCCGGCGTCGGCGTAGCGCGGACCAGCGAAGGCGCTGTCGCTGCCCTGATCGCCGAAGCCGTGAGCGGAACAAATGAGAAGCGAGCCGTTCCCGAGCGCTCGGCTTGGGACGCCTGCTTTTGTCTTCCTCTGGGTGCATGCACAGGGTTGACAGACTCGCGCTGCGCTCATCCGCACGCGACGCCATGACCAGGAGGCAGCCATGAGCACCGCCGCAACCCGGAGTCAGGATGCAACCACCGGCGCGCACGCCGGGAACGTCGACATGAAGTTGGAAGCCGTCGTCATCCCCGTATCGGATGTCGACCGCGCGAAGGCGTTCTACGGGAACCTCGGGTGGAGGCTCGACGCCGACTTCCGTTTCGATAACGGCTTCCGGGTCGTCCAGTTCACGCCCCATGGCTCGGGGGGCTCCATCCAGTTCGGTACAAAAGTCACGTCGGCCGCCCCCGGCACGGCCCAGGGGCTCTACCTGATTGTCTCTGACATCGAAGCTGCGCGCGACGACCTCGTCAGCCACGGTGTCGAGGTCAGCGAGGTATTCCACGCCGGGACGCCAGGTGCTCAGTTCGGCATGGACGGCCGGCTGAGCGGGCCTGAACCCGGCCAGCGCAGCTACCGTACCTTCGCCTCTTTCAGCGATCCGGACGGCAACGGCTGGCTGCTGCAGGAGGTCACGGCGCGGCTGCCCGGCCGGGTTGACTCAGCCGAGACAGCGTTCGGCTCCGCGAGCGATCTGTCGAGTGCCCTGCGGCGCGCGGAGGCCGCCCACGGCGAGCATGAGAAGCGCACCGGGCAGAAGGACGCGAACTGGCCCGACTGGTACGCCGCGTACATGGCCGCGGAGCAGGCCGGGACGGAGCTGCCGACATGAAGGCGTTCCACCCTGCGCCATGAACGGCCAGGTTTGAAGCGGCGTGCGTGGCGGACTGCCTGCCCACGAATCCAGCCGCTGTCTCCAGCGCTAGGCCTTGGGGAACTTGACGATGACGGGGGTGACCTTGACGAGGTCGTAGGACTCCTGCCGGTTGAGCAGGTTCGTCTGCTGCGCGACCAGTTGCGCGCGGAATTCCACCTGCCGCGCCTCGTGGTCGAAGAGCGCGTAGACGACGTAGTACCGCGCCTTGCGAACCATCGTCTCTTCGTCAACCGAGAGCTGGATGTCGTCCGGGTTCAGGCTGCTATCGACGACGCACTTGAAGCCGGCCAGCTTGTGCAGGTTCTGCGAGGCGCTGTCGGTGCGGGCCTCGTGCCGGATGAGGATGCGGCCCTCCTGGAACTTGTACCAGAGGCTGCATCCGCTCAGGTTCGCGGTGAAGAAGTACGCGAGGGTGTCAGTCGCGAGATCGATCTCGCACTCCGTGACGTCACCCGACTTCCAGGGCAGGTAGAAGGCATCGGGGGAGCCGCTCTCCTTGAGCGTGGCCAACTCGCGGTCTTCCAGGGTGTCGAACGTCACCGCGTAGGCGCCCATGCCGGAGCCGGGAGCGGGACCGAGGATGAGCGGCTTCTGCTTCTGTCTGCCGGATGCGTTTCCCATGAGGCTCCTTGAGCGTCACGCATTCATAGCAGCAGGGCCGGCAACGCGGCGATGTCCCTCATCACGAGCGCCCGGGTCTTCTTTCCGGCCTCAGCCTGCTCGACCATTTCGATGACATCGCCACGAGTCGAGGCAAGGACTCCAAGAACCGCTCGGGTCGCCTGGGAATGTGTGTCTTCGAAGGTGAACATCACGTTGCAGCACGATGACGGGCGGACCGCGTGCTGTCGCTCCCGGGAGCACAGCGCTGGTCCATCGGGTGGAGCGCGTCATCGCGAACGAGGTGCCTGGCATCAGCGGCTCGATCTCGCTCCGGAAGTCGCCCGGAGGGGCCGGGTGCCAACTGGGGATGACGTGACGACCGTCCGGGCCTCCTGAAGTCGTGACGGGCAGGTGGGCCCACACGGGAACAGGGTTCGGACCGGCAATCGACAGGAGGGGTTGGCGTACACCTCGCGTCCCACCCCCTACCTTCGGTGAACCCATGCGCCGTTCCCTGTCCCGCCTCGTGCTGGCGGCCATCCTGTGCGGCCCTCGCGGCGGAGGGGACGAAGAAGCCCGCCACGCAATGGTTGGCAAGCCCTGCCCAGGCGGCCCGCGCGGCGCGAGTGGAGGCGGGCCTGGCCCCGGTCGTCATTGAAGGCGAGAAACCCCAGAGACTGACGCTCCAGCAGAGGATGGCGCTGTACCGGATTCCCGGGCTGAGCATCGCCGTCTTCGACAAGCACGCCATCGTCTGGGCCAAGACCTATGGCGTAAAGGAGGCGGGTGGCTCGGAGCCCGTCACCCTGGAGACGCTGTTCCAGGCGGGCTCCATCAGCAAGCCGGTGACGGCCCTGGCGGCGCTGCACTTCGTCGAGGCTGGCAAATGGTCGCTCGACGAGAACATCAACAACAGGCTGCGCTCGTGGACTGTCCCCGAAAACGACTTCACGAAGGAGCAGAAGGTCACCCTGCGCCGGCTGCTCAGCCACAGCGCGGGGACGACCGTGCATGGCTTCCCCGGGTACGCCGTCGACGCTCCCATGCCCACGCTGGTGCAGGTGCTGGAGGGCGTGGCGCCCGCGAACACCGCCCCGGTGCGCGTCGACCTCGTCCCCGGTACGAAGACGCGCTACAGCGGCGGTGGCACGTCCATCGTCCAGCTGATGATGGTGGAGCAGCTCCAGAAGCCGTTCCCCCAGGTCATGCGGGAAACGGTGCTGAAGCCGCTCGGCATGAGCAGCAGTTCCTACGAGCAGCCCCTGCCTCCGGCCCTCGCCGTCAGGACGGCGACCGGGACGTACGCCAGCGGGAAGAGCGTCGCGGGCCGCTGGCACGTATACCCGGAGATGGCCGCGGCCGGACTGTGGACCACGCCGTCCGACCTCGCGCGGGTCGCGCTCGAGGTGTCCAGCGCGAAGGCGGGCAAGTCCAAGCGCGTGCTGTCCCAGGCGATGACGAAGCAGATGCTGACGCAGCAGTCGGAGCGGTTCGGGCTGGGATTCCAGGTGGAACCGGGCACTGGCCAGTTCCGTCACGGAGGCTCGGATGAAGGCTTCCAGGCCGCGTTCATGGCCTTCAGTGACACGGGCAGCGGCGTGGTCGTCATGGCCAACTCCGACAACGGCTTCCTGCTCTTCGACCGTCTCATCGCCAGCGTGGCGGCGGAGTATGCCTGGACCGGGTTCAAGCCCGAGCCGGTGTCGCCGTCCGCCCAGGTGGATATGCTCATGCGACTCAAGGGCGTCGACACCGCGCTCGCCTGGTACACCGCGAAGCATCGCGAGGGCCTGAAGGGCCTGGATCAGGGGGACCTGAATCAGCTCGGCTACCGGCTGCTGGCGGACAGCAAGGCCGCGGACGCGGTGCGGGTGTTCGAAACGAACGTGAAGCTCTTCCCGACGGATGCGAATGCCTACGACAGCCTGGGCGAGGCACAGCTCCAACTGGGACAGAAGGAAGAGGCCATCACGAACTACAAGGAAGTCACTCGCACTGGACGCGGGGAATGCCAATGCGGTGAAGGTCCTCGGGAAGCCTGGCGTGCCCACCGGGAAGTGAGCGCAGGGCCTCCGCCGGGAGGTTCATCGGCGCAGGAACTGGAACACCTGGCCCGCTACGACCTGGCGCCGCTCCTCGAGCGCGTGAAGGACTTCGACCGACTCCTCCCCGTGGCCGTCACCCTGGCGCGCGTCACGGCGAAGTCCTGCGCCGACCAGGAGTGGGGCCCGCTGCTGGCCTTCCGGCCGAGTCCCGCCGCAAGCCCTCCGAAGTCTCCGAGGAGGAGATGATGGCCGCGCTGCGCGAGCATGGCTGGGACCTGGCGGCCAGATCGGCGGCCATCCGCAGGCCGGCGGGGACGAAGCAGCAAGCCCCAAAAACGAAAACGGGCTGGAGACTTTTCAGCCTCCAGCCCGCTTCGTCGTTGGGTCGGTGAGATGGGATTTGAGACCGGTGCCCTCCGGATTTCCAGTCGCCTCGTCCTGGAGGAGATGGAGGAAGAGCTGGCCGCCAGAAACGAGCGGGCACGCCGCCCTGCCTTCTCCTGTCTTTCGGCACTGCGCCACTTGCCTTACCATCCCTCGTGATGAACACCCGGCGCATCGCCAACCTTGACGTGGCGCCCATTGGACTGGGGGCCATGCCACTGTCCATCTACGAGCGGCCCGATGAGGCCGAAGCCGTGCGCGTCATCCACGCGGCGCTCGATGCGGGCATGACGCTGATTGACACCGCCGACATCTACTGCCCGGGACCCGACGACCTCGGCCACAACGAGCGGCTGATTGCGCGCGCCTTGCGTGAGCGCTCCTCGAACGAGCGGGTCCTCGTCGCCACCAAGGGTGGGCTCGAGCACCACCGCGATGGCAGCTTCCCCTTCAATGCCGCTCCGGAACACCTGGAGCGAGCCTGCGAGGCGAGCTTGCGCGCACTCGGCGTCGAGTGCATCGACCTCTACCAACTGCATGCCCCTGACCCTGCAGTCCCTTTCGCGGAGTCCATCGGTGTGCTCGACAAGCTCCGCCGCGCCGGCAAGGTGCGGCATATCGGCCTGTCGAATGTCAGCCTCCGCCAGCTCGTGGAGGCAGAGGCCCTTGTCCCGGTCGTCAGTGTCCAGAACTGCCTGAGCCCCCATGACCGCGAAGACTTCACATGCGGAGTCCTTGCCCACTGTGAAGCGCGTGGCATCGCGTACATCGCCTATGGCCCGGTCTGCGGCAGGCTGGGCAAGGCGCGCATCGCCGCGAACCAGCCTTTGTGCCGCGTCGGCGAGCGCCATGGAGCTTCTCCCTTTCAGGTCGCGCTCGCGTGGCTGCTCGCCCGCTCCCCCGTGGTGATTCCCATCCCGGGGGCCCGCCGTATCCGCACCGCGCTCGACAGCGCAGCGGCAATGCATCTGCGGCTCGATGCCCAGGACATGGCCGAGCTCAACGCCGCGTTTCCAACGCCATGAAAGGAGCACCTGTGCCAGAAGGGGCGCCCCAGCAGTTCCCTGACGAGGAACGAGACCTCGAGAGACTCGAGCTCCTGTCGATGATGAGCCAGGATGCAGCCGCCTTCATCCCCCGACAGCTGCTCGAAAAGACTCTTTTCTATTACGAGCAGCTGAAGCTGCTCAAGGACGTCCCAGGCGATATCGTCGAGTTCGGGGCCCACCGGGGTACGTTTCTCTGCGTGCTCAATGACCTCGCCGCGCTCGTTGACGCGCCCAGCCCGTTTCGGGACATCCTCGGGTTTGACACCTTCAGTGGCTTCCCCGCGTCCAACCAGATGAGCCAGGCTGCCCGCACGGACCGGAGCTTCTACGCTGCCGGGTCCGCCAACGACACGAGCGTCCGGCTGGTCAACCGCAAGCTGGAGGAGCGCCCTGGCCACAGGGTCCAGCTCATTGCCGGAGATGTCTTCGAGACGCTCCCAAGGACCCTGGCGGAGTGGCCGAACAAGATTGCCCTGGCCATCTGTGACCTGGATGCAGGAAGTGTCACGAAGTTCGTCCTGGAGCAGATCTGGGAACGGCTGTCGCCCGGAGGGCTGATCTGCTTCGACGAATACAGCCGCAATGGCTGGTCCGAAACGACTGGCGTCGACGCGTTTTTCAAGGAGCGTGGGCTGAGCCTCGCCCTCCTGAAGAAGGGGCCGCGAGCGCCCGCCGCTTATGTGAGGATCTCCGACGACATCCTGGCTCGCGCGGCAGTATCACGCTGAGAGGGAAACCGCTCCCGTGCGCTGCCAACGCAGGCACGGGGGCATCCAGGTGCGCGGCGGCAGCTACCAGGGGCGGTAGTAGCCCGAATAGCGCCCCTGCTGCATCACCGACTTGAGGCGGGCAATGCCCTGAGGCGAGAACGCGATGTCGCCTTGCGCGCCATCCCCCCCGCTCGGCTTGACCGTCATCGTCGCGAGCAGCTCCGTCACGACGTCTTCCGCCCCGAGCGGCTTCTGCGCGATCTCCTCGGAGACGACCTTCAGGTCATCCGCTGAGAACTCATAACCACTCTGCTTGGCGACGTTCATCCACGCAGCCGGGGTAGGTGCCACTGCGGTGACCTGCTTCCTCAGCTTCGGGTCTCCAACAAGGTCATGAAGAAACCCGATGACACGGTCCTTGGCCATGTTTGACGCTCCAATCCCAGTTTCACCCAGAGTAGCAACCCGTGAATTCCTGTCAAGCGGGCCTCAAACGGCCTCAAGCCTTCCGTCCGACAATGTAAGGCAGCTTCCGCCCGCCGTACCTCGCGTTGGGCCCCTCCAGAATGGCTCGCTGACGCACGGTCAAATCATCGAATTCATTCGCATCGTAGTAATGTGCCGACCAGGAAATGGCCGGGGGGCTGTACTTGTAGAACAGCGTGCGCCGGTCAGCCTTGCCCCGCCACGGCAGCGTCCCGTGCGTCAGGGCTTCGGTGAAGATGATGGCGGTTCCAGCCGGAGCCGCGACCGCTGAAACGCACGGGTGCTGTAGTTCCTCTAGATTGCGCCATGCGTCAGGGAATGGGTAGTTCGACTTGTGGCTCCCCGGCACGCATCCAAAGCCTCCCTCACCAGGATTCACGTCGCGCAGGTAGTACGCAACGGCCGTCAAGCCATTGTGCATCCGGCCGTCGCGACCATGAAAGAACATACACGGGTCGAACGGCGTGCCTCCCCCGTGCAGCATGGTGCCGGTCGGCCCCCGGCCACTCCGGATGAGGTCCGCGTAGTCATGGTCCAGGCGGAACTGGGGTCCAATCAACTCCGCGAGATAGGACGTGATGCGTGGGTTATCAATCAGCTTCCGATAGGCCGCCCCCCACCACATGAGGCGTTGGAACCGATGCTTCGCCGCCGCAGGCTCCGACTCACTCGCGTCACGCTCATCAAAGATTGCGTTGAGTTCGGACAGCTCCTCAGGAGACAGCGCACCGGGCACCACGAGGAATCCACGCAGATCAAACAGGTACTGTTCCTCGGGTGTCATGACCGTGCACGCTGTCACCCGGAGCAGGGCAGGTCAACTCAAGCCCATGACTTGACTTGCTCAATTCCGGAAATATACACTTAACCACACCTGTAGGATATCTCCGCCCTCGGGGGCTTACATGCGGACGGTGGTTTCCAAGCCAGAAGCACTCGTCATCGACGACTTTCTGGACCCCGTCTCGTTCGAGCTGGTCTGGGCGTATGTCCAATCCGAAGAGTTCGAGCATGTCCACCGGATGGGATGGGTCAATGCGTGGCGATTGTCGGATGGAGTCCCGCTGCGCGGCCCTGTCACCCTCAGCCACTCGACGGACACGGACCGTTTCAGCCCCATCCACCCCACTGGAAAGGGCATTGACCTCGTCGTTGAAAAAATTCTCTCGATAAAAGCGCAGTTCGTCGACTGGGTCGGGGCGCATGGCGAGGACTGGTCCCACTTCTTCTGCCGCCCGTATATCTATGCCGCAAACATGGGGCTGTCCTGGCATCGGGACAATCAGAATCAGACGACCGGCGCGTTCACGTTCTACTGCCATCCCACCTGGAACGTGCAGTGGGGCGGAGAGCTGTTGGTCGCCGACGCCGAGAGCAGGAACTTCGAGTTCCCCCAGACCCAGCTGCTCGGCGACGAGCGCCGCTTCCTCGGAACCCACCTCGACAACACCCCCGAGAACGAGGCCCTCCTTGAGACCGGGGCCGGCATGTACATCCTCCCGAAGCCGAACCGGCTCGTGGTGGTCCCCGCGGGTGTGCTCCACGGCATCAAGAAAGTGGATCCGGCCGCTGGCAGCAATGTCCGGGTCAGCCTCCAAGGGACGTTCATGTATCCCGACCGGGGCTCTGTCAAAGGGGCGCCGCGCCCATGAGCACTCCCGCCATCCTTGACGGCGACAGGCAGGCACCGGCGACGCCGCGCCCCGTATGGCTTTTCAGCCTCGACAGCAGCCGGTACCCCGACGCCTTCCCGCTGGCATCCGGCAACCTCAAGGCCTACTTCGTCAAGCACGGCCGGACCGCCGCCAGCACCGACGTCGAGATCGTCCACTTCCACTCCCACCTCGACGTGCCCCTGTGGCTGCTCACCACCTGGGCCGAGTCAGCGCGGGAGCGTGCCCGGGCCGCGCTTGCCACGGGCGTCCGCCCGACGGTGGGAATCAGTTGCTACACATGGAACACGGAAGAGTTCCTCAACCTCGTGCGCCAGATGAAGGAGATGGTGCCGGGCCTGCTGGTGGTTGCCGGCGGGCCGCAGGTCCAGCGAGCCGAGGACTACCTGCGCTTGGACCTGGCGGACGTCGTGGTGTTGGGTGAGGGAGAGCTCACGTTCACCGAGCTCCTGGATGCCACCTTCGCCGCGGGAGCCGACGCCTCGGATGTACTGCCTCCGGTTGCTGGCATCGCCTGGGTGGACGTCATGGGCCAGCCCCACCGCACGCAGCCGCGCGAGCGCGTGCGCAACCTCGACGAGCTGGAGTCTCCGCTGGACGTGGTCCCCTTGCGCGACGCGTCCGGGGTCCCGCTGTACAAGCGCGCCGCCTACGAGACGGCTCGCGGGTGTCCGTACCGCTGCGCCTTCTGCGAGTGGGGCACGGGAGCCATCGGGACCAAGCTCTTCGAGTACTCCATTCCCCGTATCCGAGCGGACCTCGAGCGTATGGCCGAGGCAGGCATCGAGGAGTTCTTTTTCTGCGATTCCAACTTCGGCGCCCTGCGAAGCGACGCAGAGAAGGCGGAGTTGCTCGTGGAGCTGCGTGCGCGCTACGGGCGCCCGACCATGTTCTGCACGTCGTGGTCCAAGAGCCACAACGAGCGCGTGCAGCACGTCGTCCGCTCGCTCCACGCCGCTGGACTCATCGAGCACTACACCCTCGCGCTCGAGACCCTCACGCCATCCGCGCTCGCGACGAGCAACCGGACAAACCTGCCGATGAACCGCTTTCAACGGATCGTCGACGAGATGGCCCAGGAAGACATCCCCATCACCACCGAGCTCATCTGGGCCCTGCCCGGGGACAACCTCGCCGACTTCGAGCGCAACCTCGACACCATCACCGCCATCTTTCCAAGCAGCTCCCTGTATGGCTATACGCTGCTGCCCGGCACGGAGTTCTTCGACCGCCGCGAAGAGTATCGAATCCAGACGGAGACGCTCCGCGAGATGGGCAACTGGAAGCTGGACTACGTCGTCGCCAGCCACACCTTCTCTCGTGAGGAGGGCATTCGCGGCTACTTCCTCATCACCGCGCACAACATCCTCAACCGAGGGAACCTGATTCCCCTCACCTCCCGCTTCCTGGCGCTCGACGAGCGCGTCTCCGTCTCACGGGTGCTCAAGGGGATACTCCAGGCCATCCTGGCCAGTTGGGGCGGCGGTACCCGGCCGGAGGAGGAGATGGGGCTCCACGCCTACGCGAACCGGGACCGCATCTACCTCCGCCTCCTCCAGGAGCGCGAGGCCTGCTTTGGCATCATCCGCCGCGCCATGCGTGAGGTGCTGCTGGCGCTCGCCCCCGCGGACGAGGACCTGCGCGAGCGCGCCGAGCAGATCCTCTCCATCGACGAGGCGCTCTCGCCCGGCATGCAGGGGGAGACCAGCCAGGGGCATTTCTCCTTCGAGTTCAATGCAAGCGCGGTGCACGGCTCGCTGCGGCGCATGCGGTTGCCGCCGCCTGGCGTGTTCAGCAAGACCGTCCGGTCGACCCTGGCGGTCGGATACCCCGTCAATGCCGCGGACCTCCTTGCCCCCGGTTCGATGGCGCCGGGGGTGGTGCGCGGCCATCACGCAGTCGTGCCGTGAACGTCGGACCATGGCCTGAGGAAGAGGACTGGATGCATGGAGAGGCCCCAGCAACTCGATGTCGTAAAGCGCCTGCATCGCCTCATCGAGGGGCGGACGACCGACCTGGCCCCCCAGCCTTTCGAGCGCGACGCATCCGCCTATGACGACCCCGCCCGGTTCGAGCACGAGAAGGACCTCTTCTTCCGCCGCACCCCTCTGTGGGCCGGCTTCAGCAGCGACCTGAAGCAACCCGGCGACTTCATCACGCACGACGACAGTGGCGTGCCCATCCTGATCGTGCGGCAGGAGGATGGCACGCTCGGCGCGTACATGAACATCTGCCGCCACCGGGGGACCCGGGTCGTCCTCGAAACTCGCGGCAGCGGGCACGACTGCTTTCGCTGCCCGTACCATGGCTGGACCTACGGGCGGAATGGGCGGCTCATGGGCATTCCCTTCCACCAGGGGTTCGAGGGAGTGGACAAAGGCTCGCGCGGGCTCGTCTCCGTCCCGGTGGCGGAGAAGTACGGCATGGTCTTCGTCTGCGCAACGCCGGGCATGCACATCGACCTCGACGAGCACCTGGGCCCGCTTGGCCCCGAGCTCGAGAGCTGGGGCGTAGGCCGCACCTGTCGCATTCACGAGAAGCCGCTGGACTCGCCTGTCAATTGGAAGTTCGCCCTGGATGTCTTCGCCGAGGGCTACCACTTCACCGTCCTGCACCGCGATACGATCGCCATGATGACGCACAACAACGTCATGACGTTCGACCGCATCGGACGGCACTACCGGCTCGCCTTTCCCAGCCTCGACATCGGCCAACTGCGGTCCAAGCCCGAACACGACTGGGTGCCGCTCGACCACCTGTCCTTCGTCTACTACATCTACCCGAACATCAGCCTCAACGTGACGGGCGCGAAGGTGCCCACGGTGCGGGTCTTCAGCATCGTGCCGGGCCAGCACGTGGGCCATTCCGTCACCCACCACAAGCTGTATTGCGCCGACCCCGTCGAGGCTCCCGCGGAGCGGGAGCGGCTGCTGAAGCACTTCGACTACATGCACCGGGTGGTCGAGGACGAAGACCACAGCGTTGCCGTCCGTACGCAGGCCGCGCTGTCAGCCCGTGCCCAGCGAACCTTCGTGTTCGGACGCAACGAGCCCTCGCTCATCCACATGCACCGTCAGTACGACGAACTGCTGGCGGAAGACGCCGAGCGGCAGGTGCCCGCTGAAGTCCGATCCCGTCTTCACTCAGGAGCCAGGTAATGCCCTCCATGCACCAGCGCCCCGTCTGGCTCCTCAGCCTCGACGTCGAGCAGTTCACCTTCCTCCCCCTGGTCACAGGAGGCCTGAAGGCCTGGTTCGCCAGCTATGGCCGCACGGCGGCGGAAACCGACCTGTCCATGGTGCACTTCCGCTACCACACCGACGCGCAGCGCTGGCTGGCGTCGCAGTGGCAGGCCACCGAGTTGCAGCGCGCCCGCGACGCGGTCGCACGGGGTCAGCGCCCGGTCGCCGCGTTCAGCTGCTACACCTGGAACGTCCCCACCTTCCTGACGATGATCCGCGCAATGAAAGCGGACTGCCCGGAGCTGCTCGTCATCGCCGGCGGACCCCATGTTCAGGAGGCCGAGGCCTATCTCATCCAGCGGGAGATGGAGGTCGTGGTCATCGGCGAGGGGGAGATCACCTTCACCGAGCTGCTGGACGCGCCCGACCTGGCAGCGCTCCGCCAGGTGCAGGGCATCGCATTCCTCGACTCCGACGGGAAGGTCGTCCGTACTCCGCCGCGGCCACGCATCAAGGAACTCGACAGGATTCCGTCGCCGGTCCCCTTCGTCCCTTTCACCGACCCCGAGGGGCGCCCCTACAAGTGGGTGGCCTACGAGACGATGCGCGGGTGCCCCTTCGCGTGCTCGTTCTGCCAATGGGGCACGGGGGCCATCGGCGTAAACATCTCTCGCTTCTCGCTCGACCGTGTGCGCAGCGACCTGACGGCCATCATGGAGGGCGGGGTTGAGGGCGTGCTCTTCTGCGATTCCAATTTTGGCGCGCTGCCCGACGACTACGAGAAGGCGGAGACCCTGGTCGAACTCAACCACCGGCTCGGGCGCCCGGTGCACTTCGCGACCTGCTGGTCGAAGACCCATAACGCGCGCGTGCAGCATATTGCCCGGCTGCTGCACCGGCACCAACTCCTTGAGCACTACACGATAGCGCTTCAGACGCTCACGCCCAGGGCGCTCAAGCTCAGCAATCGCATGAACATGGCGGACTACGAAAGCGCCGCCCGCGCCATGGGGCGCGATGGGATTCCGATTGTGTCCGAGCTGATCTGGGGCCTCCCTGGTGAGACGCTGAACGACTTCGAGGCCAATCTCGACAAGCTGACGACGGTCTTCCCCAGCCACACCATCTACCCCTACGCGATGCTCCCCGGCACCGACCTCTACAACCGCCGCGAGGCCCTTCGCATCGAGACCGTCGAGATGGCGCCCTATGGCGAGGCGCGCGCCGACTACATCCTCTCGTGCGAGTCGTTTGGCCGGGAGGAGGGGCAGGAGGGGTATGCGCTCATCACCGCCTATATCCTCCTCTACCGAGGCAACATCATCCCCTTGACGACGCGCTACCTGGCGCTACGCCGCCTGGGCTCCGTGTCCCGCATGCTGCGCACGACGTTCCATCAACTGCTCGACCACTTCCGCCCTGGCTTCCCGCTGCTGCAGTCCGCGGACATGACGGAGATCTTCGAGAAGCGCGAGTTCCTGTACCGCTGGCTGCTGGGGCGGCGGGAGCTGGCGTTCGACGTCATCATCTCGTCCCTGCTGGAGCAGCTCCAGCAACAGGGTTTCGAGGAGGCGCTGCCAAACGTGAGCAAGCTGTTGCGGCTCGAGCGGGAGCTGGGCCCACGCGAGAAGGACTTCCGCGACCTGGCCGTCGAGCTCGACTTTGACGCCCCCGGTATCTACGAGGCACTCGAGCGGATGGAGTTGCCGAGCGAGGAGTGCTTCAACCGGCATGAGGCCCGCCAGTTCACCATTGCCCATGGCTGGGACTTCGGAGAGGAAGTCATTCCCAAGCCACTACCTGCCCCGGAGGGCGGCCTGCGAGGACGGTATCCCGTATGGCCCTGACACCGCGGCCCGCCGTGAACGGCGTCGCGGGAACGAGACGCCGGACCCCCATCTACCTCGTCAACTGCTTCAACGACTTCCGGCCGCCGCTGGCGCTCGGGTTGATTGCCGCCAACCTCCGACAGAATCATCCGCACCTGCTCGAGGCGTTCGACCTGTCGCCTGGATATATCGGCAGCCGCGGCGGGCTGTTTGCCCAGCAGCAGCGGCACGGTCCGGGACTCGTGTTGTTCTCGGACTATGTCTGGAACCTGGATGATCACCTGGAGCTGAGCCGCGAGCTCAAGACGCTGGACCCCGCCAACCTCACCATCCACGGGGGGCCGAGCGTCCCGCGCCACCCGCAGGCCTGCGAGGAGTTCCTGCGGCAGCACCGGTACGTCGATATCGCCTGCCAGGGCGAGGGCGAGGCGACCGTGCCCGAGTTGCTCGAGCGGATGCTCGACGGCGGGGATACCGGCGCCGTGCCGGGAGTGGCCCAGCTTGTCGGAGACACCTTCGTTCAGGCCCGTCCCCGTCCCCGCAGCGAGAAGCTCGACCTGTACCCGTCGCCCTACCTGACGGGCGAGTTCGACGACCTCGTCTCCTCACACGCGCCGGTCATCACCCTGGAGACCAACCGTGGCTGCCCCTACGGCTGCACCTTCTGCGACTGGGGGCAGGCCACGCTGCAGAAGATTCATTGCTTCTCGATGGAGCGGGTCACCGCCGAACTCACGTGGGCGGCGCGTAACCGCATCGCGGTGGTGGGGCTCGCCGACGCCAATTTTGGCATCCTCCCGCGAGACCTGGAGATTGCCCGCCTCGTCGCGTCGCTGAAGCAGCAGTGGGGCTACCCACTGCAATTCCAGATGAACAACGCCAAGAACGCGACCTCGCGCGTGAGCGAAATCGTCAGGATCGCCCGCGAGGCGGGGCTCGTCTCGCAGGGCGTGCTCTCCATCCAGACGCGGGACGAGGAGGTGCTCTCCGCCGTCAAGCGCAAGAACATCAAGCCGGCGCAATACGACGCCCTGCTCGCGGAGTTCCGGGCCGACAACCTGCCCGTACACACCGAGATCATGATGGCGCTGCCGGGCAGCACGTATGACACGTTCGCCCGCGACCTGCAGTGGGCGTGCGACAAGAACCTCACGGCCCATGTCGCGTGGACGGGGGTGCTGCCCAACACGCCGATGGCCGAGCCTGAGTACATCGCCCGCTACCGCATCCGCATGGCGGGCCAGAGCCGCCTCGCCCAGCCGGCGGTGCTGCAGACGCTGGGCATCCGTCCGTTCCCCCCCAACCTCGTGGTCTCCAGCACCACCTTCACCGAGGACGAGTTCCTCGAGATGGCGAAGCTGTCCGCGGTGTTCCACCTGTTCCAGGGCGAGTCCATCCTCAAGCACGTGATGCTCTACCTGCGTCACGAGCACGGACTGACCCACGTTGCCTTCCTCGAGGCGCTGCGGGACGCGGACCTGGCAGCCTTCCCCCTGCTGCGCCGGCTCCGTGACTGGAAGGTCTCGCGCGACGGGGCAACCGATCCGCTGGCGGAGTTCGTGCTGGGCAATGGGTGGCCGGCCTTCTACGACGAGGTCGAGCAGTACATCGCCTGGCGGCACGGCATCAGGGCCGAGGGGGCGCTTTGCACGGTCTACCAGGTCCAGCGCTTCGTGATGGCCTGGTCGGGCCGACCGGTGCCGGCGACGCTGGAGGTAGCGCATGACTTCGGCCAGTACGTGATGCGCGTCCACGAAGGTGACACGGCCTGCCGGTTGAGCGAGCTGGGGCCGGCGACGCTGACCGTGTACGACCCGGGAGGCCAGTGCGCCGCCACCCGGGGCCCCCTCCTCTACGAGCCGCACTGTGGCGCGCTCGAGCTGTCTTCGAGCCTGGTCCCCTCGCGGGTCGGGCCCCTGGCCCCCCGGCCCGGGGACGCCGCCCCTTCTCTCCGCGCCAGCCCATGACTCCCTCACCGCGAATGCTTGAGAGCCCCCCTGGGGACGTCCGGTCCGGCTGGGTGGAGAAGTACCGCGAGCAGGGGTACCTGAACATCCCCGACCTCCTGTCTGCCGCCACGGTCCGCCGCCTCCAGGCCGCCTTCGACGAATTGGAGCAGCAGGGGCGCCTCCGTGTCGGCGAGGAGGAGCTCATCGACCATACCGACATCATCTTCCTCCACGAGGCGTTCGCGTCCGTCCTGCGCGAGCCGCGCGTGGTCGACCTGCTGACGGCACTGCTCGGACCGCGGGTGGAGCTCTACGACACCAAGTTCATCAACAAACCCCTGAAGTCCACGGGCTTCAGCAGCTTCTCGTGGCACCAGGACTTCGCCTTCTACCCGCACACCAACCAGGACCTGCTCGCGTTCGCCATCCACCTCGATGACGAGGACGAACGTTCGGGGCCCGTCCGGCTGCTCCCTGGCAGCCACCGGCTCGGCCCGCTTCCCCACTGCCAGGACGGACAGTTCCTCCACCACCTGCCCCAGGTCCCCCCGGAAGCCGAGCGCGACAGTGTCCTGCTGACCGGCGGCGCGGGCTTCGTGACCGTGCACCACTGCCTCATGGTGCACTGCTCGGACCCGAAGGAGCGCTACGGGCATCGCCGGGTTGCCTATTACGACGTGCGCGCCCAGGACAACGTGCAGTTGGCGGGCTACCTCCGCCGCTCGGCGGGCTGGGAGGTCACCCCGAGGCCTCCGGGAGAGAGCCGCTACGCTCGCTTCCCCGACGGAAGCCGCATCGAACTGCGGGGCGCGTCGGGCAGGCTGTGTGACCCGTTCGGGCTGCTGGCCTCGGGCAGGGGCCACGCGGGACCCGAGACGTGATGGGCATTGCCCGATACCTGAGCGATGAGCTCTGCGCGCTCTACCGCGAGGCGAACTTGCGCTTCCCGCAGGTGGAGGTCGGCATCGTCCCCATGGTCGCGGACCAGATGCTGCGGGGTGGAGCCGACACGCTGACGGACTCGCTCACGCTCGACTTCTCCCCAGCGCAGGTGGCTTCAATTCGCGAGGGGATGAACCGGGCGCACAATGCGCGCCGGATTCCGGCCCTGTCCCCCGGGGCCATTGCCGCATTCCCACCCGGAGCAACGCCAGGTCCCGAGGAGAGCTTCGAGGGGATCCGCGTCGTCAGCGACGAGCGCATCCGCGCCGTGTGGCGCAACATCGTGCTCTACACGATGGATGCCATCGTCGACTGCGTGCTCGCCGTGAGTCCCTCGACGCCCCTGCCGGACGGCGAATCCGCCGAGAGCTACCGCCAGCTGACCACCGCGCTCCCGACGGCGTTCGCCCGGGCCCCCGCGCTGCTGCAGCAGGTGGCGGGAATGTTCGCCACCACCGCGCGGGCGCTCGAAAGTCCCGAGGCGCGGCGACTGGCCCGTGAGTTCAGGGACACCCTCGACTTCAAAGACATCCAAGGCGGACGCAAGGCCCTGCTCCGCTCGCGCCAGGTGCTCCACGACGCGCTCGCCGAACTGCTCCTTCACTCTCTTCGAGAGGAGCATGCCCGATTCGCGCCGCTCATCCAGTCCAAGCGCTGGCGCATCTTCCGGCCGCTGATTTCAGGCTGAGGCCAGCCCCTGCCAGCGGTGGCGCTCGTTCGCGAGCCATCGCCGGGTGAGGCGCAGGTAGCGCTCGGCCTCGTCAGGAAAAAAGTGCAGCTGGGACAGGGCCGAGAGGTACTCGATGCCCTGGTACAGGAATATCCGCCGGTCCCAGGACGGTCCCAAGGGGTGCACGGCGGAGTAGGCCTCCAGGAAGGGAGGCAGGCCGGCCGGATGCTCCATCAACAGCGTCGCGTCGACCTTGACGAAGTCCACCAGCGGGTCGCCGAGCTCGGCGCGGTCGAAGTCGAGCACTGCCGCGAGCTCCGCGTCAGCGATGACCACGTTGTCCATATGGAGGTCCCAGTGGACCAGGCCGATGCCCACCTCCTCGAGGCACTCCTCGATCAGACGTGAGCACCGCCGGGCGAGCGTACCGCCCAGCTCGGCGGCAAGGCCTCCGGTGTTCTGGCAGGCCTGGGCCCGGGCCGCCAGCCGTCTGGCGCATTGCGCACGCCAGCCGCCGCGGCGCAGTTCCTGGATGCGATCATCCAGCTCCCGCTCCCGCAGGGCACCATGGATGAGGGCGATGTTGCGCCCCAGCGAGCGAGCGATGGAGATGAGCTCCCCGGGGCTGGCCGTCTTCAGGGCCTTGGTGCCGGTCATCCCAGGGACCCACCGCTGGAGCACGAAGGCATGTTCCGACGCACTGGCCCCACCCGAGACGGCGACGACTTCAGCGACGCGGGCCCCGCGCGCCTGGGCCAGGCGCTGGGCCTCCACGCCGCGGAGCAGGTCCTCCCCAGGGCCTGAGGCCAGGGCAATCTTCAGGAGGAAGGCCTCGGCGCCCTGCATCACCTTGCGGCACACGTAGAGATGGGAGGGGATGACTTCGATGCGAAAGGGCTCCGCGGCGCCGAGCAGCGCGGCGAGCAGGGAGCGGATGCGCTCGTCACCCAGGGATTGGCTGGACAAGAGCCCGGCCCTCCCTAGCGGGTACCTTCGAAGATGGCGAAGTCCCCGAGCCCGAGGTCGTTCTCCCACAGGTCGGCGCCCGCGCACCGGGCGCGCTCCTCGGGTGACACCTTCACGACGAGGTCCCCCGCGTACCGGTTTTCGAGGCGGATGGCGTCCACGACCTGGGAGATGCCAGGGAAGACGTGCTGCCGGATGGACTCCCCCCGCACGTCGACGAAGCCCGCGGCGCGGATCCGCTCGAGGTACTCCGCGAGGGGATAGACATTCTCCTCCGGCTTCATGGAGTACCAGCGCACGCTCTTGTTGCGCTCGGTCGTCTTCCAGGTCGCGGTTGGCAGCATGTCCGCGAGCACGATGCGGCCGCCGGGCCGGAGCACCCGGAAGGCCTCCCTGAGGAAATCCTCCCGCGTGTCGAAATAGAAGGCGGACTCCAGCGCGATGACCTTGTCAAAGCTCTGGTCTGGGAACGGCATCCGTGTCGCGGAGGCCAGCAGGAATTGCATGCGGTCCGCCACGCCAAGCGCGGCAGCCCGTGCATTGGCGATGCGGACCTGCTCGGGGTCGATGTTGAGCCCGACAATCCGCTTGGGACGGTACGTCTCCAGCCAGTGGCGCGCCGGGTGTCCGAAACCGCAGCCGGCATCCAGCAGCTCATCCTCTGGCCCGAGTCCCACCCGCTGCGCCACCAGATCGGCGAGCGCGCGGCAGGCATCGGCGTACGTCTCCGCCTCCTGCCAGAGGCCGAGATTCATCCAGAGGGGAAAAGACAGGTCGTCAATGCGGGGCGCGTACTGGTCGAGGATGTACTGACCCGGTGACTTGTAATCCCTCATCTTTATCAGCCCCCACGCGTGGCCCGCTCGCTGTGACAACCAGTCTAGGAACGCGAGAACCTCAAGTAAAGCGTGCTATACCCACTCACCCCGGAGGGGCCCATGCCGCGCATACGTCTCGTTCAATGTCCCGACATGGCGACCTACGAGCAGTTGGCCCGCGAGGAGGGAGACCCGGTTCCGGTGCTGGGCGTGCGCGCGGACGACGAAGCGCTGGCGCTCGCACTGCGGGATGGGCGGCCCCCAAGGCCAACTCAGTCCGGGGAAGGCCGGGACTGTGTGCTCGCCCGCGAGGATGACTACCTTCCCTTCGCCGCCGCGCTGGCGCGCTGGACCGGGCGGGAGCTGGTCATCTCGGACCATGACTTCGAGGCCCTGGCCACCCTGCGGGCCCGCAGTGCCGTGCTCGTCGCGACACCAGACGCGTTCCCCTTCACACGGCTGGCCCAGATCGCGTCGGTCTCGGGACGCATGCGCGGAGCCTGTGCAACCGGCATCCTCACCGCGCGCTCCGGCGAGGCGCTCAGCCGGCGCATCGCGCGCATCGCCTGGTCAGCGCCCGGGCCCGCGCGTCGGAACGTGCACGCGAAGACCCTGGTCCACGGTGCCCCCATGGACGCACGGGCGCACTTCGAGGGACCCATCGAGACACTGGTCGCGGTGACCCATGGCAGCTCCATTGACATGGACCTGCGGCTGGGGGTGCTGTGCGGCCGCTCCACGAGCGCCGGCGCCGCGGAAGGCTACCCCTGCGTCATGGAGAAGGGCTGCAAGCGCAGTCCCAAGGGCGACCGGCTCCTCATCCCCATCCAGCAGCTCGATGCACGGGTGGTCTTCGCGGAGTCGTGCAATGGCATTGCCCTGACTGGAGGCCTCTATGCGGACGAGGCCTCCCTCGCCCTGAGCGCGATGGACGGCACGCTCATGGCCTATATCGCCACCTTCAAGCTGGTGCGCTCGTCGCAGGGGTTGCTGGCCTGCCTCGGAAGCGCGCTGCTCGAGGCGGGCCACGACTTCGGCACCGTCACCTCCATCGTGAATCGCGCGCAGCAGGCCTTCATCAAGGACGTGCCGAGCTTCATCTTGCTCGGTGACCCATGCGAGCGGCTCTCCCGTCCACAAGGAGCGGCCCGGTTGCGGGCTGAAGGCCAAGGCACCGGCCTGCCGCTCTCACTCGACATCGATTGCGGAGGCTTCCACGGGCGCGCGCTGGAGATCGTGCTACCGCTGTCCCGCGAACAGGTGAGTCGGCTGGATAGCACCACCTTCCGGGTCGAGCTCACTCCGATGCCGCGCCAGGACGAGGCCGGCTTCGCGGTGCTGCTGCCCTCGGGGGACGACGCGGCGAGCCTGTGGCTCTGCGTCGACGAGGCGCGCCGGTTCGACCGGGTCCGGGTGGTATGCACCGCGGCCCTCCCTCCCGAGTCCGCCCGCCTCGCCGTGACGACGGCCTGGAGCGCCATCGACACACTGTCGGCCTTGAGCGCGGGAGTCGCGGCAGCCGCCAGTCAATTGCCCGGCGCGGAGGGCTGCGTCCGGGACCTCTCCGCCATCGTCAAGCAGGCACGAGAGCTGACGACGTTCGCGGAGCAGGACCTGCAATCCAGCCATCCGCATGTCACGAGCTTCAGCAAACTCGAGCTGCCCCTGGAGACCCTGCTGGGAGCGTACTCCGCGCTCAGCGCCAGGCTGGTGTCACGGTTTCCCGACTGGAAGCTCTCCGCCCATCTGGCGTGGGCCTACAACCACCAGATCTCCACTTCGGGAGACGAACGGCCCTGCGGCCCCTGCACGGTCTGCGGCACGCCCGGCTACGAAATCACCTATTCGAGCCCGCGCTCCGAACACCTGCGCCGCACGCTCATCCATTGTTCCCGCTGCGGCATCCTGTCGGACCGGCCGTCGAGCGAGCGAGCCATGGAGCTGCGCGCCCCCACCGTCATCACGGCGGGTGAGACCGCACACTTCGAATGGCGGCTTCGCAACGACCGCCCCTTCCCGGTGGAAGTGTCCGCCGTTGCCCTGTTTCCGCATGCACCAGCGCAGCTCGGCTGCCGGTTCAGCCCAGAGACATGCACGGTGACAGTCCCACAAGGAGGCGAGGTCATCGTCCCCGGGGTCATCGAAGCGGCGAACAACGCACTGCCCGGCCATTACAGCCTGATGGTCCTGGGCTCGGGGCTGATGGCGCTGAACATCGCCGCGCGCCCGCTGCGCGTGGAGCCCCGCCCGCCTCCCGCTCTCCCTTGATCTGGCGAGGAGCGGGGCGGGCTGGCGTCCGGATCGCCTACCAGCAGAGCAGGTCGCCGAGCCTGCCGATGTCGAGCTCCGAGAGCCCCTTCGGATTCCTCAGCACGCTGATGACCTGGGCGTCCAGTTGCTCATTGTGCAGCCGGAGGTCATTGGCGGCAGCGTAGGCGTCATGCTTGCGCTGCACCAAATCCGCGATGCTGGAGTCAACCTCGGTCGGCTTGACCTTGGCGCGAGCAATCTTGGCTTCGTACAACTTGGTCAAGATAGTTACGAGATCTGAGTCAGCCATAATCTACCTCCCACTGGTTTCTGTCCCGGGCTGAGTTTGACCCTTCACTCGGAGTGAGTCAAGACAAGCGCGCCTATTCCGAACACCTGTCCTGGGATAGGTGCCCTGGAGCACAGGCGGCCATGTCGCCGTACCCCGACTCCAGCCCTGGTCTGCATAAGCTTTCCGTAGAGATGGAACTCATGTACTCTCAGTACGTGATGCCAAGCGAGCATCTCCTGGATGTCGCACGGGCGATGGCCGAGGCGGCCGTCGCCTATCTTGCCGCGCTGACGCCACATCAGCGGGAGCTGTCCCTGTTTCCGTTCGAGGAAACACATCGGACCCTCTGGGAGTTCGAGCCGCTTGGCGCGGGCAATCCCCGCTATGGGGTTCCCTGGCCGGACCTGACGAGCCACCAACAGCAGTTGCTGCGGGAGCTGTTGCGCACGGGCCTGGGCGACCAGGGACTGGTGAAGGCAGAGACCATCCGGGAGGTCGAGACCATCCAGCATCCCGATCAAGGAACCCGCTCCTATTCCGTTTGGTTCTATGGTGCCCCATCGCTCGAACGGCCCTGGACGTGGCGGTTCGAGGGGCACCACCTGTCGGCGACCTTCACCATCTGCGGCGGTGAGATTTCCAACACCCCGCTGTTCGTCGGAGTGAGCCCGACCTGCGTGCACGACAACACAGACAATCCCGACGTGCCTGTGGGGACGCGGGCCATGCCGGTCGAGGAGGACACGTCGCGGGCGCTCTGGGAGTCGCTCGATGAGGCGCAGCGGGAACTCTGCAGCATTCCCCTGCCCGACATGATGATGCGGACGCCGCACGTCGACCGTGTCGAGCGTCTGCCGCCGCAGGGAATCCGGGTGGATGCCCTGAGGCCGGAGCAGCGCGAGTGGGTGCACCGTCTCATGCGGACCTTCATGGGCAACGTGGCCCCGCCGCTGGCGACCCGCCGCTACGAGGAGTGGGTTTCCGCGGGCCAGGATGAGCTCTGGCTCAGCGCGGCCCGCGCGAACATCCGCTCCGAGCCCTGGGGCCACGCGCGCCCCGATGGCTATTACTATCGCCTCCAAGGCCCCACGTTCCTCATCGAGTTTGACGATGTTCAGTGGGGTTGGCAGGATACGGGGCACATCCATTCCATGTGGCGTGACTACGAGGATGACTTTGGGTTCCGGCTCCTCCGCTCGTACAACACCAGGATGCGCTGAGTCGTCCAACCTGTAACGCCCAGCAGCGCCGCAGGCCGCGCATGACGACAGAGCTTCCGTTGCGTCCCTTTGGCAGGACCGGACTCTCGATACCTGTCGTGTCGCTGGGTACTTCGCGCCTGGGCCATCCGGAGCTCAGCCTTTCCACGGCGCAGGGGGTGTTGGAGAGCGCCCTGGAGGGCGGAATCACATACATCGACGCCGCACCGCACTATGGGAACGCAGAGGCGAAGCTCAAACCCTTCCTCCGGAGTCACCGTGACAAGGTGCTCATCGCCTCGAAGGTTCTCGCGGACCGTCCCGGGCGCCGCGAGGTGATTGCGCAGCTTGAGCAGAGCCTGGAGCGGACAGGTGCCGGGTACCTCGACGTCGTCCACGTCCACAGCGCGGGAGACCTCGACTTCGAGCAGGTGTTCGGCCGGGATGGGATGCTCGCCGGGCTCGAGGAGGCGCGGGCCCGGGGGCTGCTGAGGTACATCGGGATGAGCGCGCATCACCGCGTCGCGCACGTGGCCCGGATCGTGGCCACGGAGGCGTTCGACGTCGTGATGCTGCCACTCAACATCATCGACCGGCATGGCTACGACTTCGAGGAGCATGTGCTCCCGATCGCGGGCCGCTCCGGAGCCGCCGTCCTCGCGATGAAGGTCCTTGGGGGAGCCATCCCGCATGCAGGGCCTGAATCGACGGGGCAGCTTGCCTCCCGGAGCGAGTCCGCCCTGCGCTATGCGCTGGGCCTGCCGGGGATCGCATCGGCCGTCATCGGCTGCTGCAACGAGGAACAGGTCCGCGCCGCGCTTGAAGTCGCCCGGGCGTACCAGCCACTGCCAGCCCCCGAGTTGGAAGAGATCCTGGCCACGGGGCGCAAGCTGGCCGAGACACTGGGGCAGCGATGGGGTCCCCGTGAGTGAAACCCCCAGACAGGTCTGGAGCTGAAGACATGGAGCGAAGAGCATTGGGAGCCTCGGGACTCCACGTGAGTGCCCTCACTTTCGGAGGAATGAGCCTCGGCAATTCCCACATCTTCAATGGCATTTCGATGCCGGATGACGAGGCGCAGCGGGTGTTCGACGCGGCGCTCGATGCGGGCATCGACACCGTCGACACGGCCAACATCTATTCCGAGGGCCGGAGCGAGGAGCTGCTCGGACGCTGGGTGGCCGGGAAGCGGCATCGCGTCATCCTCTGCACGAAGTGCCGATTCCGGACGAACGACTTCATGGAGGGGCGCCCGACCCACGGCGAGGTGGGGCTGTCACGCCATTCCATCATCCAGGCCTGCGAGGCGTCCCTGCGGCGGCTCTCCACGGACTACATCGACCTGCTCCAGCTCCACATGCAGGACCAGGCGGTGCCCATCGAGGAGACGCTCCGGGCCGTCGAAGACCTGGTTCGCGCGGGGAAGGTCCGCTACGTCGGCTGCTCCAATTTCACGGCGTATCGCCTCGTCCAGGCCCTGTGGGCGGCCGACCGCCGCAACCTGACCTCCCTCACCTCGATACAGCTGCCATGGTCTCTCCTGCAGCGGGACGTGGAGCGGGAGCTCGTTCCCGCGGCGCGCACGTTCGGGCTTGGCGTGCTCGTCTACAGCCCCCTGGCTCGCGGCTTCCTGTCAGGGAAGTATCGCCGCGGGGAGGAGCCACCCGAAGGGTCGCGGCTGTCGCAGTGGCGAAGCGCCTTCAGGGAGTATGACGAGGAGCGCTCGTGGGAGGTGCTCAACGCGGTGACGGCCGCCGCGAAGCGGCACGAAACGACTCCGGCCGCGGTCGCCCTCGCATGGCTGCTGGCCAGGGCGGAGACCAGCAGCGTCATCATCGGAGTGCGCAGCCTGGCCCAGCTTCGCGAGAACCTGGCGGCCACCTCCGTCCGGCTTTCCGCGGACGAGCTCGCCATCCTCGATCAATACTCCGAGCCGGAATGGGGGTATCCGTACACACTCATCCGCAAGTACGAGCCCTGGTGAGCCAGGAGCCGGCTGGAGGTGGGGCCTCCCGGGCCTCCAGCCCCCGTCCGATGGCGGGCAAGGCCACGAAGGCCGCTGGAATCTGCCTTCCCCGGGTGGTATCCGCGTCCTCATGAGCCTGCCTGTCTATGCCCGTTATCGGGCTGCGTTCGCCGGGGCTATTGCTGAAGCCCTGGGGATGCCTGCCTCGGACGTCGAGCCCCAGGTCAAACCCGCCGAGCCGGCGCATGGCGACCTGAGCTTCGCCACCTTCGCGCTCGCCAAGGCCCAGAAGAAGGCCCCCCCCGCCATCGCGGCTGCGCTGGCCCAGCAGGTGAAGGTGCCGGGGCTCGAGGTGAAGGCGGTGGGGCCCTACCTCAACGCGCGCTTCACGCTCCTGCCTTTCACCGCCGAGACCATCGACACGGTGCGTACGGAGGGCCTCTCCTTCGGCGGGGGCGACGAGGGCAGGGGCAAGACGGTGGTCATCGACTACTCGTCGCCCAACATCGCCAAGCCCATCGCCTTCCACCACATCCGCTCGACGGTCATCGGCCACTGCATCGCCAACCTCTACCGGGCGCTGGGATGGCGGGTGGAGGGCATCAACTACCTGGGCGACTGGGGCAAGCAGTTTGGCCTCGTGGCGGTGGGCTTCCACGAGTACGGGGACCCGGCGCGCAAGGATGACATGGCCCACCTCGTCGAGGTGTATGTGAAGGCCAACGCTCGCGCCGAGCAGGAGCCTGAGTTCGACGCGCGGGCACGCGAGTTCTTCCGGAGCATGGAAGCCGGTGACGTAGCCGCGCTTGAGCTCTGGAAGCAGTTCCGCGAGACGTCCCTGCGAAACTTCGAGCGGGTCTATGCCCGACTCGGCATCCACTTCGAGCACATCGAGGGCGAGAGCTTCTACCAGGGGCGGATGGAGCCGGTGGTGGAGGAGGTTGGCCAGCGGGTGGGCGTGAAGGAGTCCCAGGGGGCGCTCATCGTGGACCTCCCCTATGCGGAGAACGAGCCCCCCATCCTCCTGAAGAAGGCGGACGGTAGCACGCTGTACGTCACCCGGGATCTGGCCGCGGCCGTCGACCGGCACGAGCGCTTCCAGTTCGAAAAGTCGCTGTATGTGGTTGCAACAGACCAGGCGCTTCACTTCAAGCAGTTCTTCCGCGTGCTGAATGCGCTTGGCTGGCCATTCGCGAGCAAGTTGACCCATGTGAACTTCGGGCGCGTGCACGGGATGAGCACGCGCAAGGGGACGCTCGTGCTGCTCGACGACGCGCTGGATCAGGCGCGGGAGCTGGCCCTGGAGAAGGTGCGGCAGAACATCCAGGAGGGGCGCATCCAGACCCGCGACGCGGAGGCGCTGGCCGAGCAGATTGGCCTTGGCGCCATCATCTTCGGAGACCTCAAGCACAACCGGACCAGCGACTACACCTTTGACTGGGAGGAGGCGCTCAGCTTCGAAGGCCACACCGGCCCCTACCTCCAGTATGCACATGCGCGGACGTGCTCGGTGCTGCAGAAGAGCGGTGGCGCTCCAAAGGCATATGACGCCAGCCTCCTCACCCTCCCGGAAGAGCAGGCCCTGCTGCGGGAGCTGGTGCGCCTGCCCATGGCCGTACGCGACGCGGCCGAGCAGTACGAGCCGAGTCTCGTGGCACGGTTGCTCCTCGATGTGGCGGCTGCCTTCAGCCGGTACTTCACGGCTGGGAACCAGGACCGGGACAAGCGCGTCCTCGTGGAGGACGAAGCCTTGAGAGCCGCGCGGCTTGTGCTCACGGATGCCACGCGCATCACACTCGCCGCGGGTCTGACATTGCTGGGGATTCCAACCCCCGAGAGCATGTAGCGACAAGCACGAGGAGCCCACCGCGCCCCTCGTGCGTGTTCAGCGGCTCAGCGGAAGGGGCCAGACACCTCGAAGGTGATGCCCTCACCGCTGGAGCCCCGCTGCGCGCTGAAGTACAGCCGCCGTCCATCCGGGCTGAAGGCCGGGCCCGTGATTCTGGAGAAGGCGCGGCCCTCCAGCTTCATGACCGGGGCCACCACCCGGCTGGGGCCCGGGGTGATGATGTCGAGCTCCATGTTGCCGCCGCCATCCGCCACGTACAGGTCCCCCGAGCGCGACACCGTGACGCTGTCGATGCTGGTGAGCGACGAGCCGGCGTAGAGCCTGTCGTCGTAGACGACCTCCAGCGCGCCTGTGGCCGGCATATGGGCCCACACGCGGTTGTCACCCTTGGTGGTGAAGTAGACGACGCCGTTGTCGTACCAGCAGCTCGCGCCGCCATTGAACACCGTGGTGTTCGCCGCGATGGTGCGTTGCTCCGAGGCGGGGCTGGAGGCCGAGCAGCTCACCCACGTCAGCGAGCCGGTACCGTCCAACGGGTCTCCCGTCACCTTCGCCACCTGCAGCTGGCCAGCCGCCAGCGAAGGGTACCAGGGTGGAGTGAACCGATAGAAACGTCCGTCGGGGGAGTCCTCGGTGAGATACAGCCGCTTGCCCACCGGATCCACCGCCACTGCCCCGTGGTTGAAGGTGCCCAGCTTGCCGCGCACGATTCCCTGGCCCGCCCGCGCCGGGTTGCTCTCCCACACCCGGCCGCCGTCCACCTCCTCGCACGACAGCCACGTCCCCCACGGC
>NZ_RAWE01000114.1 GCF_003611695.1 Corallococcus carmarthensis
CTCCCACCCCTCCTGCTGCCCGTGAGGGTGACGCCCGTGCCGCTGGCGTTTCATATGGAAAGCAGTACGGGCCAGAAGGGCAACGCGCACCTGCCGGGCAGGGCGGTGCGCCGCTAGTGAGCACTTGTGATCGCGCGACGCGCGCATCCATCACTGGCCGACATCCGCATGGCCCCAGGGGGCCTGCCACCACCGCCTGCCCGCCTGCCGCGGCCGCCGGGGTCTGGCGGGCCCCATTCGAAGGAAGACGGGGGGCCGTGTTAGGACGGAGACACGTCCCGTCCCGGCGGCAGGAGCGCGAGGGCGCGGCGTCTCTTCCTGGAAGGACTCATGCGTTCGACTTCGGCACTGGCGTTGATGATGGCTTCCCTCGCGGTGGGCGCGCTGTCGGCTTGCGGCGACGACGACAAGACGGACAACACGCCGGACTCGGGCACGAGCACGGATGCTGGCACCGACGCCGGCACGAGCACGGGCAACGGCCAGTGCCCTGCCTCCGCCATCATCTGCGAGAACTTCGACAAGGGGGAGAACGGCTGGAAGCAGCCGGACGAGAACCACCACGCCACCATCGCCGTCGATGGCACGCGCACCCGCTCCGGCAGCGGCGCGGTGCACGTGAAGACGGACCCGGGCTACAACGAGGACACGGGTCCCGGGGATCAGCAGGCCATCGCGCACCTGCGCAAGGACATCCCGGCGTTCGGCACGAAGCTCTACACGCGCGCGTACGTGTACCTGAGCCGGGCCTCGCCGGAGGGCGTGATGGGGACGTACTTCATCCTCTTCTCGCCGAAGGACAACGACTTCGGCGGTATCGAACTCCAGGGGATGCACAACGGCGCCTTCGCGCTGGATGACTGGAGCGGCATCAAGGGCACGGGCTGGAACCTTCAGGAGGACACGAAGGTGACGGTGTCGCCCAACAAATGGACGTGCATCGAGTGGGGCGTGGAGCGGGCCAACAGCTCCGCCACCACGGGCCACGCGCTGGTGTGGGTGGACGGGAAGCAGGCCTACGACTTCCCGAACGTGGGCATCCGGCCCTTCACCAACTTCGGAGTGGGCTACGGCTTCGTGCACCCGAAGGGCGACTCCGCGTCGGAGACGTGGATCGACGACCTCGCGGTGGCGCCCGAGCGCATCGGCTGCGAGTGACGCCATGCCGCTGACCCGCGTCGCGGACGAGACCCTTCACATCCTGGAGCAGGGCACCTACGTGCCGCTCTCCGGGAGGGAAGTATCCATTCGCGACGCGGTGTCGCACGCGGTCCAGGGCAGCTTGCTGGTGCGCCCCGGCGACTTCGAACACCTCACGCGGCCCTCGCCGGTGCCGGGCTTCACCATCGAGGTGACGCCAGAGAAGACGGGCGACGCCGCGCGCCGGCTGGTGGAGCAGGAGGGTGAGTCGCGGGTGCTGGCGCTCAACTTCGCGTCGGCGGTGAACCCGGGCGGCGGCTTCCTCACGGGCGCGAAGGCGCAGGAGGAGGACCTGGCGCGGTGCTCGGCGCTGTACCCGTGCCTGCTGAAGTGGCCGGAGTACTACGACGTGAACCGCAAGCTGCGCTCGCCGCTGTACACGGACCACTTCATCTATTCGCCGGACGTGCCGTTCTTCCGCAACGAGCACTACGACCTGCTGGAGCGGCCCTTCCACGTGTCGCTGCTCACGGCGCCCGCGCCCAACGCAAGGGAGCTGCCCGCGAAGGACCCGGAGGTCGCGCAGCAGCTGCGCGAAGTGCTGTGCGCGAGGGCGCTCAAGGTGTTGCAGGTGGCGGCGCATCACGGGCACCGCACGCTCATCCTGGGGGCGTGGGGCTGCGGGGCGTTCCGCAACAACCCGCGCGACGCGGCGGAGGCCTTCGCGCGAGGGTTGTCCACGATGGCGGGCGCGTTCAGCCGCGTGGTGTTCGCGGTGTACGAGCGCGGTGGGAAGGGGCCGAACCTGAGCACCTTCCGCGAACGCTTCGGCTGAGGGGCTGTCTGGCGTTCGTGCTCGCCTGTTAGCGTTGGGCGCATGCGATGGAGCTGGGTGGGGCTCTTGGCCGTGGTCGTGGTGCTCGGGTGCGCGTCGGCGCCGGTTCCGGTTCCGGTGAAGCCGCGGATGCCGATGGCGGAAAGGACGCTGACCGTCCGGGCCGTCGATGCGCAGGGACAACCGATTTCCGGGGTGACGCTGCGGGCCCGGCGAGCGGATCGCGGCTCGGAGGTCTCCGGGACGGGCGTCACGGATGTGAACGGGACAGCCCAGCTCCGCCTCATGCCAGGTGGTTACGTGGCCCAGGCGGAGGCCCCTGGCTTCGTGCGCGTGATTCGCACGGACGTGCGGATTCCCTTCGACAGGGAGACCCGGTGGGACCTGTCCATGGCGCGTGCGGTTCCCTTCGCGGGCCGCGTGGTCGACATGAAGGGGCAACCCATCGAAGGCGTCCGCCTCCGCCTCGAGACCCTTCCGATCGAAGACATCCTGGAGCCACTGCCGGGAACCGAGAGTGACGAGCAGGGGCGCTTCCGGTTCGACGGTGTGCCCGCTGGAGACGGGTGGCTTCAGCTTCACGCAGAGAAGGGCGGATGGAGCCCCGTCCACCTGCTGCGTCGAGCACCGGAAGCAGAGTTGAAGTTGATGATGTGGGGGCTCAGCTCGCTCCAGGTCCGGGTGCTGGATCCCCAGGGAAGGCCGTTGCCAGGAGGCCCTGTTTCCATGGAGGGGATGGGCGAAGTCCGCAGCTTCCCGTTGTTCCGGAAGGACGTCCCAAACGCCGTCCTCTTCGAGAAACTCCCCGCCGAGCTCTACCGCATCACGGGCCGGTACGAACCGATGCCAGGCTGTGAGTGGCGGCGCACCATCGACAGCCAGGTCCTTCCGGGCACGTGGCGGGAAACGACGGTGAGCTTCGAGGGTGTTCCGGAGGGTGGACCGTGGCGGGGGCGCGCCGTGGACCAGAAGGGGCGCCCGCTCGCCAACGGCACGGTGACGGCCTGGATGGGGGGGACCGGTGGCGAGGGCATGAGCGGCAGGTGCATGGCCCGCACGGAGTCCGATGGCTCCTTCGCCATTCCCTTCGTCTTCCAGACCCCTTTCTTGCTGACCTGGTCGGAGACCGACGCCAGGACGAGCGGGGAACGGGAAGCACGCCCGCCCTCGGGGCCGGACGCGCCGTGGGTATTCTCCTCCAGCGGTGGCGCCTTGAAGGGACGCGTCGTCCACCCGGATGGGCGGCCCGTGACCTTCTTCGAAATCGACGGACACGGCATGCCGAATCCACGCGGCGAGTACACCCAGTACGTCTCCGCGTCAGGCCGCGCCCAATGGGTCATTGGAAATGTCCACGGCTTCGCTCCCGCGCTGGTTCGCACCGAAGGCCGCGTGGGTGAAACGCTGACTGTTCCGGACGTCATCCTCGACGTGGGCCGCACCGTCGAGGGGCGCCTCGTCGCGGCCGACGGCTCGACGAAGGTGGCGGGGCAGGAGGTCGAACTCCTGGAGGAGTTCGACCTGGAGGTTCGCGGCAGGCATGGTCCGCGAATGACCGTGACCGATGAGGACGGCCGTTTCCAGTTCGAGCACGTGGCTTCCCGGGCCCAGATGATCCGCGTGCACGCGAAGGGAAGGGGAACGGTGCTCCAGCCGCTTGGCCCCGAGGACGACTCGGTGAAATTGCGGCTCGTGGCCGATGCCGAGCTCCAGGGCGATGTGACGGACGGCGGGACGGTTCCCGTGGCGGAGGTGAGCGTGGTGGCCCGCTGCGAAGGCGGCTTCGAGGTGGCGTCCAGAACCGACGTCGCGGGCCGCTACTCGATGCCGGTGCCAGGCGACCGCGAGTGCTTCGTTCATGCCACGGCGAGTCTCCTGAATGTGTCCACGCTTCATCCGCCCCCGGTGTCCTTCTCACCGAGGAGGATCCGTCCGGCCCCGGCCTCGCATCCGACCCTGGACATCGAAGCACGGCAGGGGCCGGGCACGGCGCGCGTGGACGTCAAGGCCACGCGTGAGTTCGTGACAGCGTTCCTCCTGCCGGGGGACGTGCCCTTGCCTGGCTCGGCCCAGGCGCTGAATGCGCTCCTCCGGGCGGGCATGGGGCCGGGGATGGAAGCCGACTCATGGGACCTGGACGCGGGGGTACCGCCGTTCATGGTGGCCGCGCGCTTCAGCTTCAGGCACCTGCCGCTGGGGGAATACACGGTCTTCGTCCGGGACGAGGTGGACGGAGGGGACTCGATCGCGCGCATGCACCTGATCCTGGATGACACGCAGGTGCATACCGTCCAGTTGGATCGCCCCGCCTACCGCGAGGGGACGTACATCCCGCGCTGAAGCCGCGTGCGCCGCGCCTACGCGCCTTCCACCGGCAACGTCACCACGAACGCCGCGCCGCCGCCAGGCGCGTCCTCCACCCAGACGCGGCCGCCGTGCGCTTCCAATATCTGCCGCACGATATAGAGCCCCAGCCCCAGGCCCCCCGTGCGCGCGGAGCCCTGGACCTGGGCGAAGCGCTGGAAGATGCGCTCGCGCTCGGCGGCGGGGACTCCTGGGCCTCCGTCCTGCACCGTCAGCCGCAGGTGCCCCTCCTGCTGCCGCAGCGCCACCTGCACCGGCGTGCCCTGTCCGTAGCGAAGCGCATTGGCGATGAGGTTGCTCACCACCTGCTCCATCCGGAGCCTGTCGAACCGGCACGGCGCAGGCCCTTCCAGGCGCGCGTCCAGCTCCACCCCGGCCTGCTTCGCCTCGTCCTCGAAGCGCGCCACCAGGTCGTGCACCAACGGCGCCAGGTCTCCGCTCACCAGTTCGAAGTCCAGCTTGCCCGTGCGGATGCGGCTGACGTCCAGCAGGTTGTCCAGCAGCGCGGCCAGCCGCTTGAGCTGCCGGTCCGCCGCGTCCAGCCGCACCTTGACCTTCTCCGAGCCCACGGGCTCGTGGCCCTTGGCCTCGGACATGCGCCGCAGCAGGTCCACCTGCAAGCGCAGGGACGTGAGCGGCGTGCGCAGCTCGTGGCTCGCCACCGACAGGAAGTCGTCGCGCGTGCGCACCGCTTCGTGCAACGCCTGCTCCGTCTCCTTCAGCGCGGTGATGTCCAGGATGGCCCCGCGCACCACCATCACCTTGCCGTTCGCGTCGCGGATGACACGCGACCGGCTGATGAGCCAGTGCCACGAGTTGTCCGGCCAGTGCGTGCGGAAGGTGGAGGAATACGACAGCACGTCGTTGTGGAAGATGGCCGTCACCTGCGCTTCCACCGCCGGCCGGTCGTCCGGATGCAGCGACGCCAGGAACTGCTCGTGCGTCCACTCCGCCAGCGGCTGCGGGTAGCCGTAGAGCCGGTCATGCCCCTCCGAACGGAACACCTGCCCGGTGACGAGGTTCGTCTCCCAGACCGCCATCTGCGCGGACTCCAGCGCCACCTGGAACCGCTCGCCCAACTGGCGGAAGCGCTCCTCGGTGCGCGCGACCTCGGTCTCCGCGCGCTGCCGGCGGGTGATGTCCGTGGCCAGCACCCACGTCTCTCCGCCCACCGGCCGCACGGACAGCTCCAGCCAGACACCCGACGGCAGCTCCGACAGGAACCGCGCGGGCTCGCGCGTGGTGAGCGCGTCCAACAGCCGCTCGTGCAGCGACGTGCCGGCCAGCATCGGCTGCGCCGCCCACGGCGTCATGCCCTCGCAGGTGCCATAGGGCAGGCCCAACAGCGACGCCGCGCGGTGGTTGAGCTCATGGATGGTTCCCTGCGCGTCGAGCGCCAGGAACGCCTCGGCCATCATCTCCCGCAGGACCTGCAGGCGGGTTTGCGCGGACATGCTGGCCTCGTCGGCCGGAAGCGGGGGCAGGTGGGTGTCCTTCGTTATGCGCGAAGAGGTCGGGCCCGGAGCGGACGGGGTGTCCTGGGACGCGTGGTGAGCAGGGTCGAACGGACCACCGGGCAGGGGAGTCATCGGATTTACACGCTCCCGCACGGTCCCCGCGCCCGTCAAGCGAGCGCGAGGAATGTCCCGGCCGTCTGTCAGCCCAGCGGATCCGTGAGGGGTTCAGGCATGACCCACAACTCCGTGGGCCGTGCGTATGCCTGGTCGAACGCGAAGAGGATGCCGTTCCACCGGTCCCAGAAGTCCGCCCAGCTGTACTCGCACGGCGGGGAGGTGAGCGGGTTTCCGTCGCGGTCCGGTTGGGCATACGCATAGTCCGCGTAGGCCCAGCGCACCGTGCCGAAGTCCGTCATCAGGAAGGGCGTCAGCGCCTGGAGTACGCCCGAGCGGGACACCTCGTCGGTGGGCGAACCCGCGGGCGTGAAGACGGGCTGGGCCTGGTCGCGCTGTTCACGCCACGCGACGAAGTTGGTGCCCATGGCGATGAGCGCGTCGCGGCGCGCGGGCGTGGGCGCCAGCCGGGCGTCCTCGTAGAGCGCGAACGCGGCGACGAGCAGGCTCTTCCAGTGCATGCCGGGGAAGAGCAGGTCCATGCGCGTGGGACGCGGCGAGTCCTCCGCGTGCGCGATGGCGTAGGCATACGCCTGTTGCGCCTCCGTGTTGACGGCGTCCACCAGGGTGAACTCGGCGAGCACGCGCGCGGGCGTGATGGGCCCGGTGGCGCCAGCACGCCAGTCCAGGTACAGCCGCGCCGAACCGCCGATGTCGTTGAAGATGGCGAGGTTGCCCTCGTGGAGCGTGCGCTCCAGCGTGATGACGATGACCTCCACCTTGTCGAGCGGCGTGAGGCCCGGGGCGCTCGAGTACAGCGCGCCCATGCGCGACGCGGTGGCCAGCAGGGTGCGCGTGTCCGCGAGCGCCGCGACGTTGAGCGAGCTCGTCAGCACGCTGAGGGCCGTGGCCGCGTCCACGCTCAGGCCCTGCGCGATGAGCTGGAGGGACAGGTCCTGCAGCCGGAGCCGAAGCACGCCGCTCAGCCCCAGCCGGTCCAACGCGTTCGTCAGCGACAGCGAGGGCTGCAGCCGCGCGGCGTCGATGAAGTGCCGCGCGAGCGCCGCGCTGTACATGCCCTTGCCGCCGGCCTGGGACGCGTGCGGCGCGAAGGTGAACCAATTGGGACGCGCGCTGCTGGTGCCACCGGGTTGCAGCGTGGGGTCGATGATGCCGCCCAGCTCATACGCGATGTCGATGTAACCCAGCGTGATGGTGCGGTTGTCCTCCAGCGGTGTGGGCGCGGACTGCGCGTGCGCGGAGGCGGAGGTCAGGATGAGGAGCGCGCCGAGAAGCGCGAAGGTGGAACGACGCACGTCGGTGCGCGGAAGAATCGCCACGGTGGAGGTCCGGGGTGTGGGGGGAGGCCAAGCTATGCAGCGAGGGCTCCGGTCCAAACCCCGAGCCCCTGTGTGGGATTCATCCAGCGTTGAATGGAGGACCCTTGGGGCGCCGCCGCGCGGCGTTGACGCGTGAGGTCAGCTCCCAACTCCTGGGAGCGCGCCGGTCTTCCGGGGAAACCGCCGGCGGCGCAGGACTTCAGCCACGGCGAGTCCCAGGCAGGTCGCGGCGCAAACACAGACGCCTGGAAGCACGCCCGGCGCCCGGTAGCGCAGTTCGACGCGGTGGGGGCCTCGGGGCGTGGGCACGGCACGCACCGCCACGTTCGCGGGGAGCAGGTGGGTGAGAGCGCCGTCGAGGAACGCCGTCCAGCCGGGCTGCCAGGCGTCGTTGATCAACAGCACCGCGTCCTCGGAGGCATCCACGTGCACGATGAGGTGCTCGGGCGTATCCCGTTCGATGGGGAGGGGCCCTTCCAGGGGCGCGTCGCTCGCGGACGTGAGGGCCAGGCCGCCGCATTCCACCGCGGCCTGTGCACTCGCGCGGAAGGATGGATCGCGCAGGAGCGCGAGCGCCGCCGCCGCGTCCGGGACGCATCGGGGCTTCGCGAGAGACAGGCGCGGCCGTGCGTCCGGGTGTTCCACCAGCAGCAGCTCGAAGGCGGGATCCTCCGCCACGACGGCGCCGGGTTTGTGTTTCAGCGCGCCGTGGTCGGCCTGGGTGTACGCGCTGAAGCGCACGCCGAAGACGGGCAGCAGTTCCGTGAAGAGGCCGGGGGTCGCGTCCTGGAGGTGCAGCACGCGTGGGCTCGCGGCGGGGAGGTAGGCCTCCGCGGTGCCAACGCCCCACAGCGCGGGACTGTCCGGGGCCAGCATGGCCCGCGACATGAGCGCGACGCTGTCCTGGTACTCGAAGCCTTCGAAGCGCGGCAGGCGGAAGCGCTGGATGCGCGACGTCACGCGGGGAACGGAGGTTCCGGTGCGGCCGGCCCAGGCACTCACGGTCTCGATGAAAGGCGGTGGGCTGTCGAGCAACTCGTCGGAGCCAAGGATGTACAGCGGCTCGTTGGCGGTGAACGACGCGCCCAGTTGCAGCGCCATCAGCACGCCCACGCGCACGCGTGACTCCGCGAGCCCCGGCAGGACCAGTGCGCAGCCCACCGCGATGCCCGCCGCGATGAAGCCCGCGGTGCTGAACGCGTGGGAGATCGTGTCCAGGGTCTCCGCGGGGACCTGGGGCCAGCGGGCGAGCACGAACGCATGCGACCACGCGCCCGCCGTGCGTTCGGCGATGGCCACGAGGGCGAGGAGCGCGGCGAGGACTCCGGCCGCGCGAGCGGTCCAGCGCAGGCGCTCCGGTGAGGCCACGAGGGCCTTCCATCCGAACCCCGCGAGCAGCGCGAGGCCCAGGGACAGATGCACGACCAGCTTCTCCGGATAGCGGAACGGCCGCCACAGCGGCAGCACGCGGTACAGCAGCCCATAGAAGGGCAGGGCGGAACCCAGCGCCAGCGCGAGCAGCGCGCTCCATGCCGCGACGAACGGAGCCCAGCGGCGGACGGGGATGAAGCGCAGCCCCGCCACGGCGAGCACGAACACGGGCACGCCGATGAACAGCGACTCCGACCACAGCGTGGCGAAGCCGCCCGTGTGCAGGAGCGGTTTGACGATCTCCTCCGGCACGGCGCGCTCCACGGAGGGATTCGCCAGGAAGGGCCCGAGCAGGAGCTCCGGCAGGCGCAGCGGATCCACCGACCAGCGCAGCGCGTCCTCGACGGAACTCGCGCCCGGAGCGCCGCCCGCGAACACGGCCACGCCCGCGAACAACTGCGGCGCGGCCATCCCCGCGCCCAGGGCCACGAGCCCCAGCCCCCGCCGCATGAGGACCGCGCGAGCCCCGGTCTCCGTCAGCGCGAGGAACAGCACGAACGCGTTCGCGAACGCATAGGCCCAGGTGTCTCCCGCCAGCAGCACGCCGCCGAGGCAGAGCGCTGCGACGACAGCGCGAGCAGGCGTGGCCTCACGAAGGAAGCGGACCGTGGCCCAGAGACAGAAGGGCAGGGTGGCGCCCGCCATCAGGTACGCGAGGCTGCTGGTGAGGCTCACCATGTAGCCGCTGAACGCGAACGCGAGCCCCGCGAAGAACGCGCCGGCCCGGGGCACCGCGTACAGCCGCAGGAGCGCGTACGTGCCCACGAGCGCGAGCGGCGGGCACAGCAACACGCTGAGCTTCATCGCCGCGCCAGTGGACAGCACCAGTCCCAGCCACTGCGATGGATGAAACGCCGCGGACAGCATCATCCCCGGGAAGGACTGCCCCAGTCCGTCGAACGGATACCAGCCGGGGAAGTCGCCATACGCCACGCGCGCCGCCCAGTAGCGGCGCAGCGGGGCGTAGACGAGCAGCATGTCCCGTCCGGTGAAGACCTGCGCGCTGAAGACGGCCCGGTAGAAGAACAGGCACGTCAGGCCGAGCGCCCCGCCCACGACGGCCCACGCCGCGCGCGGACCCGGGACTCGTGGCTCAGCGCGCTCGGGGGATGTGGGGGGCTCCATCAGGACGCGGATTGTTCCCGGTCCCAGGTGCCCCCGTCCAGCGAGCGGTGAACTACGCCCCCTTCGCGGGCGCGAAGTACGAGCAGAAGCTCGTCACGTCGCGGTAGCCCATGCGGCGGTAGACGGGCGCGCCGGCGGCCGTGGCATGCAGCACCGTGCGCTCCAGCCCCCACGCGCGCTTCGCCTCCTCCAGCGTGTGGCGCAGGACCGTCTCCGCGGCACCCTGACGGCGGTGCTCCGCGAGCGTCGCCACCAGCGCGATGTAGACGATGCCGTCCACGCGCAGCGCCACCGTCGTCGACGCCGGGGCGCCGTCGTGGCAGCCGACGAAGCCCCGGCTCTCGGGTCCGAAGATGCCCGGAGCGGCCAGGGCTTCCCGGCCCAGCGCCTGGGGCATGTCGTAGCTCGCGGCGTTCACGTCCGCGATCGCGTTGTGGCCCCACGTGTCCCGCACGGGCCGGATGTCGAGCGGCGCCAGGGGCCGCACCGGCTCCTTCAGCCGGTCCGCCACCATGCCTGTCGTGAGCATCCCCGGCTTGAGCCCCCGCGTGGCGAGCAGCGCATCCGCCCGCGCGCGCACCTCCGGTGCCAGCCAGTCCGGCGTCAGCGTGAAGGCCCAGCCGTGCGGCCCCTGCCCGAAGTAGCGCGCGGCCGAATCCACCGCGCGCTCCAGCTCCGCCTCCGTCTCCACCGGCCGGGTGAGGAACGCCATGTTCATCAGCGACCAGGCCACGTTGCCCGCCGTGATGAACACCTCCGCCCGCTCCACGACCTCCCCAGCGGGCAGGCCCAGCGCGAACAGCCTCCAGGCTCCACGGAACTGCGCGTGTGATTCATCGATCTCGATACGGGACATGGGGGCCTCCAGGTGGGTCCAGGAAGTCGGATTCTCTGCATTCACGGAGCCCCACGTCTACGTGCGTGAGGGGAGGGGCCCTGCTAAAGCGGGCGGCATGAATCCCATGGAAGGGCAGCCCTGGCAGACGACGTGCCGTGTCTGCGGCAGGCAGACCTGCCCGAAGCCGGAGGCGGTGGCCGCCTGGATGCGGACGATGCTGGACCGCGTGCACGGCGCGCAGATGCGCGGCGCGGGCCAACGGGGCCTGCGCGAGGCCCTGGCCATGGAGGGCGTGCTCATCACCACGCACCTGGAGGTGTGGTCGCGGGCGCTCGAAGGCGTGTGCCCGGACTGCATCGCGGAGGTGGCTCCGGAAACGGACGCGCGGCTCCAGGATCCGGAGGCGATGCACGAAGCGTCGCTGGAGCGCTGGCGCACGTCCGCGCCGGAGCTGGTCAGCGACGCGGTGGAGTCCGCGGTGGACGACGTGCTCGAAGCCGCGCGCGAAGCCGCCGCGCGCAACAAGCCCACGACCTGATCAGGCCCAGAGCTCCTGCTCCAGCGTGTCGAGCAGCGCCAGCGCGGCCTCCGGCGTGGGCAGTCCCGCCTCGGTGACGAGCGTTGCGTCGAGCGGCGCCGCGACCTCCGCGCGCAGCAGGGCCACCGCGCGCTTCTGCGCCTCGCGCAGCGCTTCCTGCTCCGGCGCGGACAGCCGCGAGCGCACCCACCGGTCGATGTCCCACGACAGGCCCGCGTGCCGCGTCTCGTCCTCGGCGATGCGGACCATGGCCTCCCGCACTTCGGCGTCGTGCGCGTGCAGGGCCTGGTGGTGGGCCACCAGCGCGCCGTACGTCTCGCGCACGCATCCCTCCACGGCGTTGTCCAACGCCACCGCGTCCAGTGGACGCAGGGGCACGGCCGCGACGACAGGCGGCGGAGGCGTGGCCCCGAAGCGGCGCGCGAGCCGTCCCGTCATCTCCGTGTGCATGACCTCGTCCACCGCGCTCGCGAGCGCCGCGTCCTGGAGGCCCGTCTCCGCGCCATGCAGGGCCAGCTCCTCACGCAGCCGCAGGAAGGCGTGGATGGACGCGGCCTCCAGGTGCGCCGTCTGGGCGAAGTACTGCCCCAGCGCGTCCTCGCAGCCCCCCGCGACCGTGCCCTCCAGCCCCACGGGCCGGCGGCCCACGGCGCATTGGCCGGTGCCCTTCTCCAGCACATGCTTCTCCAGCTCGCGGACCTCGCCGTTGGCGGACACGTGGACCACGTGCTGGATGAGGTCGGAGCCCTCGCCGCACGCGTAGCCCTTCGTGCCCACGACGTTGAAGCCGCCCTCCAGGCTCCGCTTCACCGCCCCCTGATCCAGCGTGTCGCAGCTCAGCCGGTAGCCCGCGGCGAAGGCCAGGAGCGCCGCGTCCTGTGCGGTGTCCACGGTGCCAATCAGCTCCTGGAGCGATTGCAGCGAGGACCAGGTCTTCACCTCGTCGCCGCGCGTCGTCGCCAGGAAGTACTTCCAGCAGACCTGGATGCAGGCGCCGGTGAAGCCGTCGACCGAGCGCGCCTCGGCCAACGTTGTCTGACAGGTGGACGGGTCGGTGGCGGTCGCGCACGCTTCGCCGGTGGAGGCCCGGGTCTGGTAGGTCGCCGGCTCCTCGCCGTAGCTCGAGATGAAGCGCAGCTCGACCGAGTCCATCGCCGGCTGGATGCTCAGGTCGTTGATGGCGGGCTCACCCGTCGGTGTGCACTCGATGTTCGTGTAGCCCCGCAGGTCCGTGTTGCCGGTGCCACAGCCCGCCAGGACCAGCGGCGTCGCGAGTGAGGCCCGCAGCGCGCGAGAGAAGAGATGCCGCAACCGGTTCGTGTGCATGGACGACTGCTCCCGTGGGACGAGGTGGCCCGCGAGCAGAGCAATGGCGATGCCATCGCCGTGCTCCCTCTGTGAGGCACCATCCCCCGGGTGTGTCCGCGTGCTCGGAAAGCTGAGGTGGCTTCAGAAACCTGAGGCCCGCGCGCAATTTCCGCCAGGTCACCCGCTTGCCTCGCGCCCTCTATGCGTCTTCGCGTTTCGCGACGACAGGCGCGCTCAAGTGCAGCGAGTTCCAATGTCCATAGGGCCCCCGGGGACCGGAGACGGACAGGCCGTCTGCGGACCGCGGGGGCCGGAGGCTTCAGGGGACTAGCGGACCTGGAGGAAGGAGAACGACAGGCCCTGGTGCGTCGCCACCAGGTTGCCGGTCAGGTCCGTCAGCTCGCGGTAGTTCGTGGTGCTGCCGCTGTTGGTGAACTCGGTGAACACCGTGCGGCCATTCACCTGGTACAGGAACGAGCTGCCCGTGCTGGCCGGCAGCGTGTCCACCAGCGTCGCGTTGGTGCCCGCCGCCGGGTCCAGCTTCCACCACTTCCAGGCCACGCCGCTCGCCAGGGCGCGCGCGTTCGTGTCCGCCTGGACGGGGTAGAGCGTCTCATCCAGCACGCGCAGGTAGCCCGTGCCGTTGGGGCCCGCGAGCAGCGAACCCGTGGCGCCACCGTTCGTCAGCGTGCCCAGCTCCTTGAAGAAGGTGGCGTCGTAGGTGTTCGTCGCCGGGTCGAACTTCAGGAGGCACGGGGTGGGCACGCTGGGGTTGCTGCCGGACACGCGCTTCTCCGCGGCGCCGTAGGCCTCCGTCGCCAGGTACACCTTGCCGTCGGTGCCGACGATGCCGTCGCGCACGTAGCCGCAGCGGTCATCCTTCACCACCACGGCGCTGTCGTTGGTGGTGTCCACCACGATGATGCCCGCCTGCTTGGTGACGGCGGGGCCCGCGCGCCAGCCCAGCGGCATCAGCACCTTGGTGCCCACGTTCAGCGGGTTGGAGGCGAACGTGAGGGTGCTGCCCTCGATGGTCATCGCCGGCAGCGAGATGCTGCTCGTCACCGTCATGTCCGTCGGGTTCCAGACGATGACCTGCGAGTTGCGGCCGTCGAAGTAGTAGGCCTTCGTCGCGGAGACGAACTGGAACTGGTTCTGGTACTCGCCGATGGAGGTCACGGCCTTGCCCGCGAAGCTGACCTCGCCCGCCTTCTCCAGCGTGTTGCTGGCCGTCACGTTGTAGCGGGTGACGGTGGCGCCGGCGCTGCTGGAGACGAAGATGGCGTTGGACTTCGGGATGCCAGAGCCCAGCGCGCGGCCGTTGATCTCCGTGGCGGCCGTCAGCGACAGCGGCGTGGCCGGATCCAACGTCTCCGTCAGGATGACGTAGCTGGTGGACGTGGTGTCGGTGCTCACCTGCGCGACGAACGCGTACAGCGGCGTCGCCGTGCCTGCGTCCGTGCCCGCGTCGGCGTTCGAGCCCGCGTCCGGGTTGTTGTCGTCGGGATCCGTGTTGTCACTGCAGGCCGCCACGAAGGCGAGCGCGAGCGCCGTCACGAGACGCGCGGAGGTGCGGAAGAAGGGTGAGGGCTTCAAGGACTTCCCTTTCAGTGGGGGTGGAGGTGCTGCGAAAAGCGGAAGCTCAGCGCTCCAGCGTGAACTTGGCGGCGATGATCCGCCCGGGGCGCTGGACGCCGTAGAAGTCGAAGGTCTGGGCGTTGGTGATGTTCTGGAAGTCCAGCGTCCAGCTCAGCCGCGTCGTCATGTCGCGAATCACGTAGGTGAGCGCCAGCGCGTGCGTGAGCTGCGAGTCGATGCGCAGCTTGGAGTCCTGGCTGCCCACGCCCTCCCAGGCGAGCAGGAAGCTGTCCACGTAGCGCGTGCGCCACGTGACGAGCAGCTCGTCCTGGAAGCGGAGCATGCCGGTCAGCCGCCCCTGGGCGCTGCCGTTGGCGGTGAGGTAGGGACGGTTGGGCAGGCGCTGTCCGTTGAAGTCCGCGTAGCGGCCCTCGGTGGAGGTGTTGCGCAGGTCCTGCCAGCTGGCGTTGCCGTCCAGGGACAGGTAGCGGCCCGGCGACGTCCAGCCCGCGGCGCCCAGCACTCCCAGCGAGCGGGCCGCGACGACGTTCTCGTAGGCGTAGTAGCTCCCCCGGGCGGTGAGGAAGATGAGCTGCTCCGCCAGCCGCGCGAAGCCGCCCACGTTGGCGCGGAAGCCGCCGGCGGGGGTGGGCTCGGACGCGTAGCCCAGTCCCAGGTTGAAGTTGTGGCTGGTCTCCGGCTGGAGATCCAGGCTGTCGGCGATGAGCAGGCCGTCACCGAAGAGTTCGTCCGGGCGCGGCAGCCGCGTGGCCCACTCGTAGGAGGCCTTGGCGCTGAGCGTGGAGCCGAGCCGGAAGCGCAGGCTGTCGCCCACGCCGAACTCGTGCGCGGTGCGGCCCAGGTCCAGGAACTCGGCGCTGGGCAGGAGCTTCTGCGCGCGCACGTCCTGGAGGTAGTCCTTCACGAAGGCGATGTTCTGCAGCCGCCCGTCGAAGGCATCGGCCTGGTACTCCACGCCCGTCACCAGCGACGTCACGCCCCGGCCCTCGGAGAGCGGATCCAGCACGTTGATCGCCTGGAGCCGGCGGTCCTCGCCCGAGCGCGAGACGAACGTCGGGGAGACCGCGAGCCGCAGCGTGTGCGCTCCGCCGGGCACGGGCGTCCAGGCCGCGTGGAGGCGCGCGAAGGCGGTGTGCTGGTTGATGTAGCGCTCCACGCCGCCTTCGGAGATCTCTCCCGGCTGGGGCAGGGTGGTGAAGCAGCGGCCGTACCAGTCGTAGGCGCACGTCCCGAGGTCCAGGAACCGGTTGCGGCGGAACGTGTACCCGCCCACCGCGTCCACGGTGATGCCCGGCTCGTGGCTTTGCGAGTAGCGCAGCGTGGCGCCCGCGGAGCCCTCGGCGGAGGTCACCTCGCCGTAGGGGGACTCCATGTTGGGGTCGTTCTGCACGTCCCGGCCGGCCGCGTTGATGAAGCCACGCACCAGCAGGCGCCGGGCCCAGGGCTGATCCACGAAGCCCGCTTCGATGCTCGCTCCGCCCGCGCGGTAGCCGTCATGGAAGCGGCGCACCTCCACGGGGGCGAGCTTGCCCAGGTCGTTGGGCACTTCCACGTTGATGGGGTAGTTGTTGCGCGCGTCGTCGTAGAAGCCGTGCGCGCGCACCAGCAGGCCGGTGGACTCCTGGAGGTGGCGGGCGCTCGCGGTGAAGCGGTGCGTGTCGAAGGAGGCCAGCTCATAGGAGCCCGACACGCCCGTGCCGCGCACGTCCTGGTCGGTGACCAGCTCCACCGCGCCGCCCAGCACGTCCGCGCCGAAGCGGATGGGCACCACGCCCTGGTAGACCTCCATCTGCTGCACCAGGTTCACCGGCACGTTCGCCAGGCCCGGGCCGTAGCCCGCGAACTCCAGCGGCACGCCGTCGATGAAGAAGCGCACCTGATCATCCGACAGGCCCGCGATGGAGATGCGCGCGGTGCTGCCCAGGCCGCCCGCGCGGCGCACGTCCACGCCCTCCGTGCGGGCCAGCGCGGTGCCCAGGTCGGCGGACTCCATGCTGGCCTGCTCCAGCTCGATGACCTGCACCGCCTCCGCGGACTTGCGGCGGCGCTCGGCGCGCGTCTCGCCCACGGCGGTGACTTCGACGTCCTCCTGGTACTCGGCCGGGGCCTCATCCTGGGACGCCGCGGTCCGCGGTGCGCTCGACAGCGCGGGCGGCGGCGTGGCGGCCACGGCCTTCGAGCGGCCGGGGAGCTGGAAGACGTAGGTGTACGTGACGCGCGCTGGCGCCGCGACGCCGTTGCGCTTCGCGGGGGTGAAGCGGAACTGGAGCGCGGCGGTGCGCGCGGCCTCGTCGAAGCCGTGGCCCACGGGCTCCAGCACCTCCGCCTGCGTCACCTGACCCTGCGTGTCCACGCGCAGGCGCAGGCGGACGTTCGCCTCCAGTTGGGCGCGCTCCGCCTCCGGGGGGTAGGGCGCTTCCACGGAGTGGATCAGCTTCGGCAGCTCGATGATGGGTTCCGCCGGGACGGCCGCCGGTGAAGGCGCCTCCTCTGTCTTGGGGGGCGGGGTGCCCGTGCCCTCGGTCTGCGGCTGGCCCGCGTACGCGAGGCCGCTGAAACAGACAGAGGACAGCAGCGCCACGCCCACCTGGGACCGCCACCCGCGCTTCGTCGCACTCGCGATTATGAAAATGGTTCTCATTTTCAACGGCGCGACGTTTAGCCGCACGATCTCCGAACTGTCAAGACTGCTTGGCGAATCAGGCAGCGCGGTCCTGGGGGGTGCGCACCGTGGTGTGCAGGCCGTCCGCGACGCGGAACGCGAGCTGGAGCGACTGATCCGCGTTGAGGCGCGGGTCGCAGTGCGTGTGGTAGCGGTCGGAGAGGTCGTCCTCGGACACGTCCAGTGGACCGCCCAGGCACTCGGTGACGTCCTGGCCGGTCATCTCCAGGTGGAGGCCCCCGGGGTGGACGCTCTCGGCGGCGGCGACCTGGAGGAAGCCCATCACCTCCGCGAGGATCCGCTCCAGCGAGCGCGTCTTGTAGCCGTTGCTGGCCTTGTGCGTGTTGCCGTGCATCGGGTCGATGGACCACACCACGGGGCTGCCATGGCGCCGGGTGGCGGCCATCAGCCGGGGCAGGCGCGCGGCGACCTGATCCGAACCGAAGCGCCCGATGAGCGTGAGCTTGCCCGGGATGCCCTGGGGGTTGAGCGTGTCGATGAGGCGCACCAGGTCGTCCGGCTCCATCGTGGGACCGCACTTGAGCCCGATGGGGTTCAGGATGCCGCGCATGAACTCCACGTGGCCGCCGTCCAGCTGACGGGTGCGCTCGCCAATCCAGAGCATGTGCGCGGACGTGTCGTACCAGCCGCCCGTCGCCTCATCGGCGCGGGTCATCGCCTGTTCGACGTTGAGGAGCAGGGCCTCGTGGCTGGTGAAGAAGTCCACGGGGCGCACGGCGCCCTCCGACTCCGGACGGTGGCCGAGGAGCCGGGTCAGGTCCGTGTAGCCCTCGCGCGCGAAGGCCCGCACCAGCTGCATCGTCTCCGCGGACTGGTGGTACGCGCGCAGCAGGCGCTTGGGATCCGGCGTGCGCTCGCTGGCGTTGAAGTCCATGCCGTTGATGATGTCGCCGCGGTAGCTGGGCAGCGTGACGCCGTTCACGGTCTCCGTGGCATTGGAGCGCGGCTTGGCGAACTGGCCCGCGATGCGGCCCACCTTCACCACCGGGCAGCCGCCCGCGAACGTCAGCACGCCCGCCATCTGGAGCAGCAGCTGGAAGGTGCCGCGCACGTTCTCCGCGGAGAACTCCTTGAAGCTCTCCGCGCAGTCGCCGCCCTGGAGCAGGAAGGCCTTGCCCTCGGCGACCTGGCCCAGGGCTTCGCGCAAGCGGCGGGTCTCTTCGGCGTGCACCAGCGGCGGCAGTTGCGCGAGCTCCGCCTCCACTCGCGCGAGGGCGGGGAGGTCGGGGTAGTCATCGGGGATGTAGCGGACTGGCTTCGCGCGCCAGGAGGAGGGGGACCAAGAGGGATTCGTCACGGGAGCGCCGTCACTTTCGGGGGCAGGATTCCCTGCGCGACGCAGGAGTCGAGATATCGGTGGAGGAGCTTCCGGTCGGTGGGGGGGCAGCGGACGCCAGTGCCCTCCAGCGCGGCCAGCAGCCGTTCGCAGCGGATGGGGCCCAGGCCGAACGCCGGCGTGGAGTCCCCGCTGCGCAAATCGAAGAACGCGAGCGTGGCGTCGTGGCCGCCAGCACCCCTGGCCACGCGGTCGCGCCACTCAGGAACGGGACACAGGTCCAGCGGGTAGCCGTAGTCGCGCACCCAGCCGAACAGCTCCGACAGGCGCACTTCCTCCGCCGGTGTCACGTTGAACACTGCGCCGGGATGCGACCCGCGTGCGAGCTGGACGATGGCGCTGGCCACGAAGTCCACCGGCGTCCAGACCTCGCCCACGTCCAGCTGGGGCAGGGCGCGGACCGGCAGTCCGGCGAGCACGATGCGCCACACCAGGTCCTGCGTGTTGACGAGCGCGGTGTCCGGCGCGCCCACGACGCGGCCCAGGCGGTACACCGTCGCGGGCAGGCCGCGCTCGGACGCCTGTTGCACCAGCCGCTCCGCGATCCACTTGCTCTGCTGGTAGCCGTCACGCAGGCCGGGGTGCGCGGGGACGAAGGCCTCCGGCACGTCCGGGGACAGGTTCGCCTGGGGCGCCACCGCGATGGTGGACACGTAGTGGAAGGGCTTGGGGCGGACGGCGGCGGCCAGCTTCAACAGCTCGCGCGTGCCGCGCACGTTGACGCCCTGGAGGCTGCCGTACTCGCGCACGACGCTGACCACGGCGGCGTTGTGGATGACGGCGTCACACTCGGCGGCGAGCCCGCGGAAGCGCGTGGCGTCCAGACCCAGCAGGGGCTGGGAGAGGTCCGCCGGAAGCGCGAGCACCCGCGCCTCCAGCCCGGTCATGGGCAGCTTCTGGCCAGCCAGCGCCGCACGCAGCCGCTCCATCGCCTGCGCCTCGTCCTTCGCGCGCACCGGGCAGATGATGCGCGCGTCGGTCCGGGCCAGGAGCTGGTGGAGCAGGTGCGCGCCGACGAAGCCGGTGGCGCCCGTGAGGAGGACCTGGCGGAAGCCGTTGCCCCGGCGCGGCAGCTCGCGCGCCCAGGCCTCTCCCGTCGTGGAGGGGACCACGTCCTCGCCCAGCTCCGCGTCCGCGAGCATCGCGGGCGTGAGTCCGCCGGCCTCCGCACCGCCCGTGCTTCCTCCCTGGAGCGCCTGCGCGAGGCCGGAGACGGTGGGGTGCTTGAAGACGGTGGCCACGGGGACTTCGCGCCCCACGGCGATGCCCAGCCGGTTGGCCACCTGGATGCTCTGGAGGGACTGGCCGCCCAGCTCGAAGAAGTCGTCCTGGAGCGACGTGGCGGCGCGGCCCAGCACCTGCTCCCAGACCTCCAGCACCGTGCGCTCCATGGGCGTCGCGGAGGCGAGCAGCGCGGCGCTCTCGTCCGGAGGCATCGCGTTCTTCAGGGCGTTGCGGTCGATCTTCCCGGTGCTGGTGCGCGGCAGCCGCTCCGCGAAGGCGAAGGCGCCGGGCACCATGGGGGCGGGGAGCGCCGCGAGCAGGTGCTTGCGAAGCTCCGCGGGCGTGGGCTCGGGCGAGGCCACCAGGTGCGCGCACAGCCGGCGCGAACCGCCCGGCAGCACCTGACCGACGACGGCGGCCTCTCGGACACCGGGGTACTTCAGCAACACGGTTTCGACTTCACCCGGGTCGATGCGGTGACCGCTGATCTTGAACTCGTCATCCACGCGGCCCACGAACACGAGCTGGCCGTCGTCGCGCACGCGGACCTTATCGCCGGTGCGGTAGGCGCGGGGCGTTCCCTCCACCGCGTCCAGCCGCGTGAAGCGTGCGGCGTCCAGTTCCTGGCGGCCCAGGTAGCCACGCGCGAGCGCGCCACCCATCAGGCACAGCTCGCCCTCCTTGCCGGGGGCGGCCAGCCGTCCCTGCGGCGTGACGACCGCGGCGATGACGCCCGGAAGCGGGCGGCCGATGGGGACCTCGTCACCGGACGGCAGGGCGTCAGGTCCCGCGAGCTCGGCGACGGTGGCGACGACGGTGGCCTCGGTGGGGCCGTAGGTGTTGAGCAGGTGCACGCGGTCGCCCGCGACATCCCGCCACCGGGCGATGCGCTCCGGCAGCGCCGCCTCGCCGCCGATGATGACGGTGCGGAGCGCGTCGGGAAGCCGGGCGGCGCCGGTGGACAGGCTGTAGGCCAGCTCGTGCCAGAAGGCCGTGGGCAGGTCGAGCAGGGTGATGCCGGCTTCCGCGCATGCCTCCATGAGGCGCGGCACCGACTGGAGCATCTCGTCCGTGCGCAGCACCAGCCGCCCGCCCGCGCACAGCGTGACGAAGATCTCCTCCACGCTGGCATCGAAGTGGAGCGGAGCGAACTGGAGGACGCGGTCCTCGGGACCGACGGCGTACCGCTGCGTCGCGCCCGCGACGAAGTGGGCCAGGGCGCCGTGCGTGATCTGCACGCCGTTGGGCTGCCCCGTGGAGCCGGAGGTGTAGATGACGTAGGCGAGCCGTGCCGCCAGGTCGGACGCGGGCTCGGCGGCGTCACGCGACTCCAGCCGCTGCACGACGAGGACTCCCGGCGCGGTCGGATCCGTGTCGGGCGTGGGGCGCTCGGACACCAGCATCACGGCGGGCCGCGCGTCCTGGAGGATGGCCGCGTTGCGCGTGGCCGGGCCGGCCGGGTCGATGGGCAGGTAGCCCGCGCCCGCGAACAGGACGCCCAGGCTGGACACGATGGCGTCGAGGCCTCGGGGGACCTTCACCGCCACCGCCGTGTCGGGCCGCACGCCCGCTTCGGTCAGGCGCGACGCCAGCGCCTGCGATGCCGCCAGCAGCTCGCGGTAGGTCATCCGCCAGCGGCCGTGCTCCAGCGCGACCGCGTCCGGCCGGACGTCGGCCTGGGCCTTCAGCAGCTCCAGCACGGGGCGCACCGGAGGCACCGGCCCACCGTCCAGCACGGAGCTCGCGGCGCCCGTGCCCTGCGCGGAACGCCGCACCGGCTGCTCGGGCTGAGCGAGCAACGACTCCAGCAACTGGAGGAACCCGCGCTGGTGCTCCTCGATCGCGGCCTCCGTGTAACAGGCCGGGTTCGCGTCCAGGTCCACGCGCAGTCCCGTCCCACCCGACCGCGCATGGAAGCCGAACGACAGGTCCTCCACCGGACCCGCGGAGATGTTGTGCGCCGTGCCCGGCACGCCCGCGAAGTCCAGGGCGTAGTCGAACGGCATGATGTTGACGACGGGGCCGAACAGCTTGCGCTGCCCACCCACGAGGCGCAGGTCGCGCCGCAGTTGTTCGTAGCGGTAGCGCAGGTGCGGACGCGCGGCCTTCATCTCCGCCGCCACGTCACGGGCCAGCGCGTACAGCCCCGCATCCGGCCTGACGGTGATGCGCAGCGGCACGATGTTCATCGCCATGCACGGCACGCGCAGCGACGCGGAGCCCAGACGGCCCATCACCGGAAGGCCCAGCACGGCCTCCGGCGCGCCCGTGCGCTGGTGCAGGTAGATGGCCGTGACAGCCAGCACCAGGTCGGACCAGCTCACGCCCGCCTGCTTCGCGCCCGCCTGCAGCGCCGCCATCAGCTCCGGCCGCAGGTGCTCCGAGCGCCGCACGAAGCGCGACGACATGGGCGCGGCTTCCGCGAGCAACGGGGGCACGGGCGCGTCCTCGAAGCGGCCCGTCCAGAAGTCACGGTCCTTCTGGAGCTGGGGGCCGTTCCGGTACGCGACGTCCTCATCCAGCACGGGACCCAGCCGGCTGAACCCCACCGGCGCGGCCTTGCCCGTCACTTCGGCCGTGTACAGCTCCGCCACCCGCCGCGCGAGCAGGGAGAATCCATAGCCATCCATGGCGATGTGGTGGATGCGCTGGAACCAGAAGGACCGCTCCGGTCCCACGGTGAGCAGCGCCTGCGCGAACAGGGGCCCCGTCGCCAGGTCCACCGTGCGGCCCAGGTCCTTCCACATCCACTCCTGCGCGGCGGCCCAGGGATCCGTCTCACCGCTCAGGTCCACGCGCTGGAGCGTCCAGTCCGTGCCCGCGTCGATGCGCTGGGCCGGGCCTTCCGCGCCGGCGACGAAGCGCGAGTGCAGCGCGTCCGCGTCCGCCACGGCCTTGCGAAGGGCGGACTCGAAGCGCACCGGATCCACGGCGCCCTGGAACTCGATGCACTCCCCGGCGTTGTAGACGGGGCTTTGCAGGTCGAGCTGTTGCCCCACCCAGATGCCGTGCTGGGCCGCGGTCAGCGGGCGGTTGTCCTGGGATGGGAGCATGACGGGGGAACTCCGAGGGGGAAGAGGGGGCCGCCCCGAGGGCGGGTCATGAGGCGCGCGCGCCAGCGGCCATCGCGACAGGCTGCTTCGCGGCGAGCAGCGCGTACCAGTCGGTGAGCGTGGGCTTCTCCGCGAGCTCCACGAAGGACACCTCCGTGCCGCCCTGACGCCAGCGCTCCACCAGGCTCATCAGGCGGATGGAGTCCATGCCGCGCTCCAGCAGGTTCTCGTCCTCGCCAATCGCCGACGCGGACTCCATCAGCAGCTCCGCCACGGCCGCGCGAAGCTGCTCGCGGTCCACCGCCGCGGAGGCGGCCTGCACCGGCATCGCGTCCATCATCTGCTGCGTGGTGGTGACGAACGCGACGAGCTGCGACGCGTAGTCGAGCGCCATCCGGTGCTTCTCCAGCGAGAAGTCCGCCACCGCGTCCGCGACGAGGAAGGGACGGATCTCACTCATGGAGCCGTCACTGGCCGTCTGGAGGCAGCCGATGTGCGCGTAGATGCCGCAGATGATGAGTTGGTCGCGGCCCTGCTCGCGCATCAGGTCCATCAGGCGCGTGTTGCGGAACGCGCTGTAGCGCCACTTGGTGAGGACGGTGTCGCCTTCCACGGGGGTGAGCGCTTCGATGATCTGCTGCTTCGGGCCGGCGCGGACGCCGGGGCCCCAGAACTCCATCTGGAGGCCGCGCTGTTCGGGCGTCTGGTCTCCGGGCTGCGCGGAGTAGACGACGGGGATGCCCAGCTTCACCGCGTGCTCGCGCAGGCGCTGGATGTTGGCCACCAGGTCCGTCACCGGGGACTGGCCCTGCGTGAAGGCGTCCACGAAGTAGCGCTGCATGTCGTGGATGAGCAGGACGCAGCGCTTGGGCTCGGGCGTCCAGGCAAGCTTGTTCCGGGGCAGGTCCGCCGCGCCGGGCATGGAATAGGGGGCAATGGCAGGCAGTGCCATGAAGGGCTCCGGTTTCAGGGAGAAGGAGTGGAGAGGGACTGGCGCAGGCTGTCGCGCAGCGCCTTCTTGCTGACCTTGCCGACGCCCGTCTGCGGGAAGGCCGCGACGAACTCGATGCGGTCGGGAATCTTGAACGACGCCAGGCCGCGCTGGCGCAGGAAGGCGTTGAGCGCGGAGGGGGAGGGGGCCTCGCCGCGGGGGATGACGACGGCGCAGGTGCGCTCGCCCAGGAACTTGTCCGGGATGGCCACCACCGCCGCGTCGCTGACGGAAGGGTGCGCGAGCAGGTGGTTCTCCACCTCCTCCGCCGCGACCTTGTCGCCGCCCCGGTTGATCTGATCCTTCGCGCGGCCCTCCACCACGAGGTCGCCTTCGGGCGTCAGGCGCACCAGGTCGCCCGTGCGGTAGAAGCCGTCCGTCGTGAAGGCCTTGGTGTTGTGCGCCTCCGCCTTGTAGTAGCCGCGGATGGTGTACGGCCCACGCGTGAGCAGGTGTCCCGTCCCGCCGGGCGCCACCGGCACGTCGTCATCGTCCACCACGCGCAGCTCGTCCGCGTCCGACATGGGGCGGCCCTGCGTGGTGACGATGCGCGTCTCCGCGTCGTCCAGGCGCGTGTAGTTCACCAGGCCCTCCGCCATGCCGAAGACCTGCTGCAGCCCGCAGCCCAGCGTGGGGCGCACGCGCGCGGCGGCCTCGTCGCTCAGCCGTGCGCCGCCCACCTGGAGGACCTTCAGGCTGGACAGGTCGTGCTTCTTCGCCAGCGACGAGTCCAGCCACACCATGGTCAGCGGAGGCACCAGCGCGGTGACGGTGACGCGCTCGCGCTCGATGAGCGGGAAGGCCACGTCCGGGCTGGGGTTCAGCGCCATCACCGCCGTGCCGCCGGCGTAGAAGGTGCCGAGCACGCCGGGCGAGGACATGGGGAAGTTGTGCGCCGCGGGCAGCGCGCACAGGTACACCGTCTCCGGAGAGAGCCGGCACACGTCCACGCTGGCGCGCAGGCTGTAGATGTAGTCGTCGTGCGTGCGCGGAATGAGCTTGGGCACGCCGGTGCTGCCGCCGGACAGCTGGAAGAACGCCACGTCCGACGGCGACGGTCCCTCCAGCGCCACGGGCTCCGTGGCGACGGACGCCAGCGCGGTGTGGCTCCCCGCGTCGCCCAGCACCAGCACGTGCTTCAGCGTGGGCGTGGCGGCCTTCACCTGCTCCGCGAGCCCCCGGTAGTCGAAGCCGCCGAAGCGGTCCGGGATGACGTAGGCCACGGCCTCCGTGAAGGCACAGAAGTAGCCGATCTCCGACGCGCGGTGCGCCGGCAGCGCGAACACCGGCAGCGCGCCCATGCGGAACAACGCGAAGATGACCTCGTAGAACTCCGGCACGTTGGGCAGCTGCACCACCACGCGGTCTCGCGAACGGATGCCCATCGCATGGAAGCCCGCGGCCAGCCGGTCCACGCGCGCGTCCAGCTCCGCGTACGTCCAGCGGTGCGTGCCGCCCACCAGCGCCACGCGCGTCCCGAAGTCCCGGGCGCGGTCGCGCAAGAGCTGGCCGAAGGTCTCCCCGCGCCAGTAGCCGGCCTCGCGGTAGCGCCGGGCGAAGTCCTCCGGCCAGGTGGGGCAGCCGGGCAGGTGCTCTAGCGCCGTGCTCATGGCTGCACCTCCAGGCCCACGCCCAAGGCCTGGAGCATGGCGCGGAACTTGGCCTCGGTCTCCGCGAGCTCCGCTTCCGGCGTGGAGCCCACGACGATGCCCGCGCCCGCGAACAGCCGCAGGGTGCGCTCGTCGGCCTCCGCGCAGCGGATGGTGACGGCCCACTGCCCGTCGCCGTTCGCGTCGCACCAGCCCACGGTGCCGGTGTAGTAGCCGCGGTGGAACGGCTCGATGTTCCCGATGGCCGTGTGCGCCAGCGCCGTCGGGTGGCCGCACACCGCCGGGGTGGGGTGCATGGCCAGCGCCAGCGTCAGGGACGTGATGGACGGGTCCTTCAGCTCACCGGTGATGCGGCTGGACAGGTGCCACATCGTCTGGGTGCTCACGAGCGACGGGCCCTTGGGCACGTCCAGCGTCTTGCAGAAGGGCCGCAGCGCCTCCGCCACCGCGTCGATGACGACCGCGTGCTCGTGCAGATCCTTGGGCGAGGCCATCAGCTTCGTGGCCCGCGCATGGTCCTCCACCGGCTCAGGGCTTCGCGCGGCGGAGCCCGCCAGCGGATTGGCCAGGACCTGCAACCCCGAGCGCGCCACCAGCAGCTCCGGGCTCGCGCCGATGAGCGTGCGCCGTCCCGCGCCGGGGGCCGCGTCCGCGTGCTGCGGCAGGTCCACCGCGAAGGTGTACCCATGCGGGTTGCGCCGGGCCAGGTTGTGCAGAAGCTGCCGCAGGTCCACGGGCGACGCCGTGTCCACGTGCAGCGACCGCGACAGCACCACCTTGCGCAGCGGGCCCTCCTGCATGAGCTTCAGCGCCGCCGCCACGCCGTCCTTGTACGCGGCGGGCTCCGGCACGGGCCGCAGCGTGTACTGCCCGGCCAGGGGCGACCGCGCGGCGGCGGCCCCGTCGAACACCATGGGCCCCGCGCGCTGGATGGTCATGGGGACCACGAGCTGCGCGGCCACCTTGCCGTCGAAGGGCACCGCGCCCACCGCCACCGGGATGTCATGTGCCGCGTCGCGCGACGCGCTGAGCACCGCCGCCACGCGCTCCGGCAGGCCGTCCAGGGAGTTGGTCCCGCCCGCGTCCGGCACCGTGGCGAACACGCCGCGCGCCAGCATCGTGCGCTTGGGCGACGCGAAGAAGAACGAGCCCGCGTCGTAGTCGCGCAGGAGCCGCGAGGACAGCGCCTCCTGCTCCGGCTCGCGCGCGACGACGGGCGCGCCCACCACGCCGTCCACCGTCCGCGCGTCCTGCTGCCGTCCAGTGATTTTGCTATCAGGAATCATTCTCAACTCGGGGCGATGCGGGGAGGGACATGCGTTTGTCCCGGGAGGGGAAGTCAGGGGAGAAAGGCGGACGTCGCGGGCGCGCTAGACGCCCAGCGTGGCGCCGCCGTCGATACACAAGTCGTGCATCGTGATGTGCCGGGCCTGGTCGGACGTGAGGAACACCACGGCGTCCGCGACATCCTCCGGCGTGGCGATGCGGCGCAGGGGGATGCCCGTGCGGTAGGTGTCCAGCGAGCCCATGATGACGGCCTCGCGGCCCGAGTCATCCGTCCACATGCCCCGCTGCATGGCGGTGTCGGTGGAGCCCGGGGAGACGACGTTGCAACGGATGCCGTGCTGGGCCAGCTCCAACCCCAGACACTTGGTGAACATGGTGGATGCGGCCTTGGAGGCCGCGTAGGCCGCCATCTGCATGCGCGGCACGCCGGACGCGTTGGAGCCCACCGTCACGATGACGCCGGAGCGGCGGGGCACCATGTGCTTCGCCACCGCGCGCGACATGTGGAACACGCCGTGGGTGTTGACCGCGAACGTGGACATCCAGTCCGCGTCGCTCTGCGTGAGCACGGAGCCCATGCGCAGGATGCCCGCCACGTTGGCCAGCACCTGGATGGGGCCCAGCTTGGAATCGATGTGCGCGACGGCGTCCTCGATGCCGTCCTTGTCACGCACGTCCACGGGGAACGCGGTGGCCTTCAGGCCCTGCTGGCGCAGCTCCGCCACCAGCAGCTCCAGCCCGGCGGCGTTCTGATCGAACATGGCGACGGGCATCGTGCGCGCCAGCTTGCGCGCGACCGCCGCGCCAATGCCCTGCGCCGCGCCCGTCACCACCGCGTGTCCCGTCGTTGAAGCCATCACCCGCTCGCCCTGGTCGTTTGAGTGAAAATGAGAACCGTTCTCATTTTCAGGATGCGGAAGTGCCATGGTCCTGAATCCCTGTCAAGATGGCTCAAACGTGAAACCGTCCGATGTCTGTCTTCACGGGCGGCGGGCGAGCGGATGTTTCAGGCTCAGGCGGCGCTGGCCTTGGAGCCGGCGGCCGTCTCGCGGAGCACCTCGCCAGCGGCGGCGATGGTGTGGTCGATCTGCTCCACGGTGTGCACGGCGCTGATGAAGTTGAGATCGCGGCGGAGGATGACGCCCCGGCGGGCCATGCCGGCCTGGAAGGGGATCATCTTCTCGATGTGCTCGGGGATGACCTTGCTGAAGCGGAAGAAGGGCACGGCGTCGTAGCCGATGACTTCCAGTGACGAGCCCGTCTCACGCGCGTGGGCGTTGACGCCGTCGCGCAGGCGGCGGCCCATGCTGGCGATGTGCTCGACGTAGTTTGTGGTGCGGTACTCCTTGAGGACGGCCTCGCACACGGCCAGCGACAGCATCTCGCCGCCGAAGGTGGTGGACACCTGGAGCTCGCTCAGGCGCGACAGGTACTTCTCCGGGCCCGCGATGGCGGACAGGGGCATGCCCGCGGCGATGCCCTTGGACAGGGTGACGAAGTCCGCCTGCACGTCGAAGAACTGCTGCGCGCCGCCCAGGGCCAGGCGGAAGCCGGTGACGACCTCGTCCAGGACGAACATCACGCCGTGCTTCGCGCACGTCTGCTTCACCTGGAGGAGGAACTCGCGGGTGACGGTGCGGTTGTACGGGATGGCCAGCAGCACGCAGGCCAGCTGGGCGCCGTGCTTCTCGATGTGCTCGATGAGCGCGGGCTCGTCCGGGGGCGTGAAGAGGGGCAGGCGGGTGGTGAGCTTCGCCACCGTCGCGGGCACGCCCGGCGTGTCATACATGAAGTGGTCGTGCCAGCCGTTGTAGCCCACGGTGACGATGTGCTCGCGGCCGGTGAGGTGGCGCGACAGGCGCACGGCGGCGGAGGTGGCGTCCGCGCCCGTCTTGAAGAAGCGAGCCATCTCCGCGCCGGGAATCACTTCCACCAGCGCCTTCACGGACGACACTTCCACCGGCGTGGGCAGTGAGTGGATGATGCCTTCCGCCAGGTGCTTGCGGATGGTCTCCGCGACGGCCGGGTGGTTGTGGCCCAGCATGTTCGCGCCGAGCGCCTGGATGAAGTCGATGTACTCCTGGCCGTCCGCGTCCTCCACCAGCGCGCCCTGGCCCTTGGCGAGGAACACGGGGAAGGCGCCGGGGGCGAAGTGGTCCGGCTTCTTCATCATCGTCTGGGTGACGCCGGGGACCCACTTGCGGGCCTCGGCGAGCAGCTGGTTGGAGCGCTCCAGCTTGAGTTCACCCACGATGGGGCGGGGCAGGGACGGGTGGCGCGGTGCTGTCTGGGACATGTACGGGTCCTGGTGAGGGGTTGAGAGGGATTCAGGGCGCGGGTGTGGCGTCCAACCGCACGGCGCGGCCCACGAAGGTCCACAGCATCCCGAGCGCGAGCGCGGAGATGCCCACCGCCAGCCAGCCCAGCTGCGCGAAGCCGATGAGCGTGCCGTCCGGCGCGGTGCTGAGCAGCAGACCGCCCATCCACGCGGCCAGCCCGGAGGCGCCGTCGCTGGCGGCCATGTTGACCGCGAGGTAGCGGCCCCGGAGGGACGGCGGCACCTGCGAAGCGACCAGCGCCATGGTGGGGATGGCGCGGCCGGAGGTGAGCGTCATGAAGAGCATGAACACCACGGCCACCACCGGCAGGGGTGACGGCGGCAGGTGCGTGAAGAGCAGGTGCGGCGCCATGGTGGCCACGAGCAGCAGCGCCAGCGCGCGCGCGGGGCCCAGGCGGTCCGCCATCCGGCCAATCCAGCGCGAGCACACGAACGTGGCCGCGCCGCCCGCCAGGTACACCCACGGCAGGTCCATGAGGGACAGGCCCACGTTGCCCACCATGAAGGCGCCCAGGTAGGGGATGAGCAGGAAGCTGGCGAACACCACCGTGAAGGTGAGTCCCCAGCCCAGCGCCAGCCGGGGCGTGAAGCCCGCGGTGGACGACGCGGCGCCGGACGCCTGGGACAGGTGCCCGTCCACGCGGGGGAGGAAGCGCAGGAGCAGCAGCCACACGAAGCCCGCGAGCCCCGCCAGGACGATGAACGGCGCGCGCCAGCCCCCGAGGTTCGCGAGGCCCAGGCCCAGCGGCACGCCCGCCACGGCGGAAAGGGCATAGGCGGTCATCACGGTGCCAATGGCCTGGCCCCGGCGCTCCGCCGGCACCACGTCGCTGACGATGGCGATGACGACGGCGCCCATCAGGCCCGCGCAGGCTCCGGCCACGGTGCGCGCGATGAGCAGGCCCGTGGCCCCGGTGGCCGCGCCGCACAGGAGCGTGGAGGCGATGAAGCCCGCGTAGAGCATCAGCAGCGTGCGCTTGCGCTCCAGGCGATCCAGCCAGAACACGCCCAGCACGCCCATGGCCGCGGACGCGAGCGTGTACGCGGACACCAGCGCTCCGAACCGCGTCGCCGACAGCCCCAGCCGCTGCATCAGCAGCGGGCCCAGCGGCATCAGCATCATGAAGTCGACGACGTGGGTGAACTGCACCGCCGCGAGGAGCCACAGCAGCGTGCGCTCACGCGCGGCGGGGGATGGAGCACTCAAGACAGTCACCTGAATCCAGACACACTTCGCCCCTGGCCTGACCGGGAATGACAGACAGGGCTCGGCCAGGCCCAGGCGCGCTTCGCGCCGGACCGCCGTGATTTGTTGCAGACCAGCGAATGATAATGAGAATCAACATCATTGAACTCCCGGAGTCAATGGGAAAGCGGGTTCCGTGACGGAATCGTTCGGCGGAGGGCTTGCCGGGTGGGTGTGGCTTGACGGGGTGGATG
>NZ_RAWE01000115.1 GCF_003611695.1 Corallococcus carmarthensis
TCCGGTGGCTGGGGCCGCAACAACGCCGCCCCTGCCTCGAACAGCTCGCGGGATGACGACCGCGACAACGACAACAAGGGTGGCGGCTGGAACACCCCGGCCAGCAAGAACCGCGATGACGACAAGGACAACAACCGTGGCAACAGCGGCGGTTGGGGCAACTCCGGCAGCAGCGGGAGCAGCAACAGCGGGAGCAGCGGCAGCAGCAACAGCGGGAACAGTGGCAGCAGCAACAGCGGGAGCAGTGGTAGCGGCTGGAGCAGCCCCGGCGGCAGCAGCCGTAGCAGCGGTGGCAGCAGCAGCGGTGGCAGCGGCAGCGGGAGCAGCGGCAGCAGTGGCCGGAGCAGCGGCGGCAGCAGCAGTGGAAGCAGCAATGGCGGTTGGAACACGGGCAAGAGCTCCGGCTCCTCCTCCGGCAAGGGCGGGACGCGCTGGTAGGCGCTCCGCTTCCTCCTCCCTGGCGTGACCCGCGGCACCGGGCGCGGCCTTCCGTCTTCAGCGGAAGGCAGGCTCCCGGTGCCGACGTGTTTTCAACACCCGGAGGGCTCGGAGTCCGGTGCATCCGGCCCGCAGGCGCACCGGTGCGTCGTGAAGGGGACGGACGGCGCCGGGGGACGGATTGCGATCACCCCGGTCCGTGAAGATGTTGCGGCGCGATGAAACACTACATTCGGGCGGCGGGTGGTGCCGTGCTGGGCCTGTTGGCGATGGCCTGTGGCGACGGCGGCTTCACACCAGACCCCGGCGTGCGGACCGAGGACGCCGAGGCGGTGGATCTGGAAAACCTTCGCATCCTCGTGAGCGGCGAGGCACGCGTGTTCCCGGAGGCCGAGGGCGCGGCCGCCGGCGCGGCGTCGCTCACCGGGATGGCGCTCACCGTGGAGGAGCCCCTGCGCGTGGCCGTCAACGACTCGGCCGCCACCTTCGCCACCGGCGAGGTGTCCGAGGACGGCTCCTTCCGCGTCACCGACGTGCCCGTGCGCGACGTGCACCAGGGGCTCGCGGTGGGCCTTTCGCACGACGGCCTCGTGCGCAGCACCACGCTCGTCTTCGACACGGCCTTCACCGGCACCCGTCCGCGCACGGACATCATCGACGCGCACGCCTGGGCCCTGCCCACCGCGTTCGTGGATCAACTGGGCGGCGCCGTGGGTGCGCCGCGCCTTCAGGGCCACACCGGTGACCCGGCGGCCACCCTGGCCTCCGCGGGCTTCGTGCTGGGCCGCGTCGTGGACCTGAACGGTCAGCCCGTGAGCGGCGTGCGCGTGGCGCTCGACCGCGCGGAGCTGGCGGACCGCGTCTACTACCCGTCCGGTGACCTGACGTCCGTGAACACCACGGGCACCGCCGGCCACGGTCTGTTCCTCTTCGTGCACTCCGGCGCCGGAGTGTCGTCCTTCCAGCTGTCCGTGGAAGGCACCAATACCTACGTGCCGCGCAACGTCGACGTGGGCCCCGGCCTGGGCGTGGTCCTCACCGTCTACCCGGGCCGTTACGCGCCCTGACCAAACCCTGGACAGGTCGGACATCCCTGCCTAGAGCGGACAGGCGTCCAACCCCGGCGTCTCATTGCCGGGGTGCCCCTGAAGACGTGATGTTGTGGCAGGATGCAGGGCTGGCGTTCCGGGGGGACGCGGATGATGAGCGGCCGATCCATGCCACGAAGCACGGCGATGGTCCGTGCCCTTGCGCGCAGCTCCGCGGCGGCCTCCTGCATGGTGGGCCTGCTGGTGCTCGTGGGCTGGGCGTTGGATGTCATGGTCCTCAAGTCCATGGGCGCCGCGCTCCCCGCCATGCGTCCCAGCGCCGCGCTGGGGTTGATGCTGGGTGGGGCCGCGCTGGGACTGCGCCTGCCGGCCACGCCCGGCCTCTTCCGCCACCGGCTGGGCACCGCGCTGGCCCTGGCCACCGCCCTGCTGGGCGCGGTGAGCCTGGTGGACGGCGTCATCACCGGCGGGAACGGGGGCCTGGACGCGCTGTTCCTGCGCGCCTTTGGTGAACAGGGCTTCGCGCCGCCCGGTGTCGCGTCGTCGCCCCTGACGGCGCTGTGTCTGATGCTCCTGGGCCCGGCGCTGGCGCTGGTGGACCGGGGCCACCCGCAGCGGCTGTCGTGGTCGGACGCGCTGGTGGCGCTCGCGCTGATGGCGGCGCTGACGGGCCTCAACAGCTTCCTGCTGGGCCCGCTGGTGACGCCCGCCGCCGCTCCGTTCTTCCAGGAGCGCAGCATGGGGCTGCACACCACCTGCGTGCTGATGCTGCTGGGCGTGGGCACGCTGTGCGCCCGGCCGGAGCTGGGGCTGATGGCGCGGCTCACCCGGGACACGCTGGGCGGCTTCGTGGCGCGGCGGCTGGTGCCGGTGACGCTGCTGGGGCCGCCGGTGCTGGGGCTGACGCTGGTGCTGATGCACCTGACGGGCGGGCTCAGCCACGACGCGAAGCTGCCCCTCTTCGCCACGGTGGTGGCCGCGGGCGGCGCCACGCTGGTGCTGCTGGCGGCGCGGGCGCTGGACATGCTCGACACCGAGCGCATGCGGGCCACCGCCGCGCTGGAGGCCTCCGAGGAGCGCTTCCGCACCTTCCTGGACACCGCGCCGGACCCCATGGTGGTGGTGGACGGCGCCGGCCGCGTGCGGTTCGCCAACGCGGAGGCCGAGCGCGTCTTCGGCTACCGCCGCGAAGCCCTGCTGGGCCGCGAGGTGGAGCTGCTCGTACCGGAGGGGCTCCACGGGCCGTCCACCGCCGGGGAAGGCCCGGAGCGCGCCGCGGGCGGGCGGCTGGTGTCCGGACAGCGGCAGGACGGCACCAGCGTGCCGCTGGAGGTGCGGCTGAGCCCGCTGGAGGGCGAGGACGACGCCACGCGCATCGCCATCCTGCGCGACGTCACCGAGCGCCGGGACCTGGAGAAGCTGCGCGAGGAGTACGTGGGGCTCATCTCCCACGACCTGCGCAACCCGCTGAACACCATCAACCTGCGCGCGCACCTGCTCCAGCGCGCGCTGCACGAGCGGAAGCTGGAGCGCGAGGGCCACATGGCCCAGGCCATCATCCACAACGTGGAGTGGATGAGCACCATGATCGAAGAGCTGCTGGAGGGCTCGCGGCTGGAGTCCGGCCGGGTGACGCTGCGCCGCGAGGCGCACGACCTGGGCCGCTTCCTGGCGGAGGTGCTGGAGCGCGACGTGCCGCCCGACGCGCGCGAGCGCTTCCGGCTGCACCTGGCGGATCCGCTGCCGCCGGTGCCCATGGACGCCGCGCGGTTGGAGCGCGTGGTGACGAACCTGCTGACCAACGCGATCAAGTACAGCCCCAAGGGGACGCCGGTGGACGTGCGCCTGGCCGCCGTGCACGACCACGCCGTGGTGTCGGTGACCAACCAGGGCACGGGCCTGTCCCCCCGGGACGCGGCGCGCCTGTTCGACAAGTACTACCGCACGGAGGACGGCCGCTCGCAGGACGGCAAGGGGCTGGGCCTGGGGCTCTACATCAGCCGGCTCATCGTGGAGGCCCACTCCGGCCACATCTGGGTGGAGAGCGAGCCGGACCGGGGCGTGACCTTCTTCTTCAGCGTGCCCCTGGAAGCCCCGTCCGCCCCGCCGGAGTCCCAACCGCTGCGGCAGCGCGCGAGCTAGCTAGCGCGGCACGAACCAGCGCGGCAGCCAGTCCGCGCCCTTCGCCGTGGTGAGCCGCGTCTGGCCGGTGCCGTCCGGACGCATGAGATACAGGTCGGTGTCGCCGTCGCGCTCGGACACGAACACCAGTGCCTTGCCGTCTGGACTCCATGCCGGCATGTCGTCGCGGTGCTGTCCGTCCGTCAGCGCCACTGGCGCGCCGCCCGCCACGTCCGCCACCCAGATGCGGCTCCTGCCGTCCGGAAGCCGGGCCACGTACGCCACGCGCTTTCCATCCGGGCTGAAGGCCGGCTCGCGCTCGTCGCCCGCGAAGCCCTCGCCGGACAGGGCGCTCAGGTCGGCGCCGTCCGCTCGCACCCGGTACACGCGCTCCTTGCGCTCGCGGTTGCTCACGAACAGGAGCCACTTGCCGTCCGGACTCCACTGCGGCGTCCGGTCCTCCAGGTAGAACGTGGTGATGCGCCGGGGCTCGCCCGTGCCGTCCGCGCGGAAGACGTAGACCTCCGGGTCCCCGTCACCGCTGCACACGCACGCCACCTCCGTGCCGTCCGGTGACACCGCGGGCTCGAAACAGCCCTCCTTCACGTGCGTCAGTTGCGTGTCCACCGCGTTCGCTGCGGGCAGCACGCGCACCACGTCGCTGAAGCCCTGCGCGTCGGACTCCGCGACCAGCCACGTGCCGTCCGGCGCCCAGCTCACGTTGCGCGCCCGGGGCCGGGGCGGATGCAGCGCCACCTGACGGCCTCCCTCGAGCGGCTGCAGGCGCAGCTGCTGGAAGACCCGCCCGTTCGCCTCGCCCGACGCAATCACCAGCAGCGTGCGGCCGTCCGGTGACGGCGGGCCGGGGTACTCGTCCTCCGGCGCGGTGGTGATTTGCTTCTCTTCCCCAGCGGGCGTCACCCGCCAGACGTCCTTCTGTCCCGCCCTTTCGGAGAGGAAGACGATGGTGCCCGGCAGGGCCCGCCGCTCCGCCTCCGACAGCGCGCCGGGCGCTTGAACTCCGCCAGCGCCGCCGCAGCGGCCCTGACAGCCCATGGCGCCCAGCAGGGCGAGCACGGCCCACCACCGCCGTGCCCGCGAGGGCCCGGAACGCTTCCGCCGTTCGAGGCCCTCGTGCCTCACGTCAGCGCACCCGGACGGCGTCGGCCATGACCACGTAGCCCGGGGTCGTCCAGCGGCTCAGCTGCACCTTGTTCCAGCCCGCGGAGAAGCTGTACGTGCCCAGCTGCACCCACTTGCCACCGTTGGTCTGCTGGTTGACGGACACGCGGCCCACCTCGGCGCCCGCCGCGTTATAGGAGATGAACGGCGCCGTGGTGGAGCGGTTCGTGCCCGCCACCCACCAGGCGTCGATGGTGCGCGTCTGCGCGGTGGGCAGGTAGAACTCGAACGTGGCCGGCGCGGAGATGGCCTCCGTGGTCGCGTAGTAGTAGCCGCTGCCGTAGTAGCCGGCGCTGTAGCCGTCCGACCACGCGCCCGTCAGCGAGAACCTCGCCTTGGACGCGTCGTTGTTGGCGCTGTTGCTGTCGATGATGATCTCACCGGTCGGCGTCGTCGTGCCGCAGTAGCTGTTCACCTTGCTGAGGTACGTGGACCACGGCCAGTTGGGGCCCGGGTCCGTGCGCGTCGCCGGCTGCAGCTTGCCGTGCGCCACGATGTGGTAGCTGTCCTTCACGATGGAGTTGTCGCGCGCGATGTCGCACGACAGCTTCGCGGACGCGTCAATCTGCCCCGCCGGGAAGGACGTCTGGCTGGCGTAGCCGCCGTGCTCGATGCCGATGGTGAAGTTGTTGGACTGCACGCCGTCAAGCCACGCCTCCTTGCCACTGTTGAGCGACGAGTCGTAGTTCGCGCCAATGTGGTAGGCCCGGTGCGCCTCGCGCACCAGCTGGGAGATTTCGGAGCCGCTCTCGTTCACCACGTAGTGCGCGCTCACGCCCGCGGCGCTGTTGGTGAGCCAGCTCCAGCACGAGCCGTAGGTGCCCTCGCACGTGTGGATGATGATCATCAACGGGTTGTGCGACCTGCTCGTGCTGTAATTGCCCGACGGCGCCGCGCGCCAGATGGACGACGCGTAGTCCGGGCCCGCCGCCATGGCACGCACCTGGGGACGCTCGAACCTGGCCTCCACCTTCACGGGCTCCAGCGACACGGCGACCGAGCCGTCCTGGTTGAGCGCCACCGCGCCCTCGTTCATCACCGCGTACACGGAGCGGTGCACGTGCTCCGCCTGCGCCTCCGGGTTGGTGATGCCGCTCAGCTGGGCCACCACCGGCGCCCACGCGGACAGGTCCCCGCGCTCCACCTTCGCGTCCGTGGCCAGCTGGGACAGCCGCGCCGCGCCCGCGCGCAGGTTGGACAGCGCGTCCGTGCGCGCCGCCTCCACCGTCACGCCCGCCAGCGCCGCGCCCGCTTCCAGGTCCGCTCCGCGCAGCGCCATCAGGCCGAACGCGGGCTGCTGGCCCGGGAACTCCGCCTCGCCGCGCACCATCTGCCAGCGCGTCTCCGCGTAGGAGACCGCCTTGAGCAGCTCCGCCGGGACGTTGAACTCCTGGGCGGCCTGCGCGAACAGCGGATCCAGCTCACGCGGCAGCGCGCTGCCGGCCGTGTCCGTGGAGGGCTGCGACGGCGTCTCGGCGGGGGGAGCCTCCGGGTTCTGCGGCTGCGCCTGGGGGCCGCACGCGGACAGCACCAGGGCGGCGGCGGCCGCCGCGAAGGGATTGCGGAAGGTGGACATGAGGGGACTCCAAAAGTCGGGGGAGGAACTCCACGGCCCGCCCCCGCTTGCCCACGGAGACGGCTGGAGCCGTCTTCCCAGCACCATGCGTGCCAGCCCTCTCCAGCCCATCACCTTCGTCCAGTTTTCTTCCGCGACCGGTGCATGCATGCTCCACCCGCACGAAGCGCGTGCTGTTCCTTGTGACTTCAAACACCTGAAATCACGGAATTACCTACATCCCTGGACCTGTTGTTTCCACGCGGAGTCCGACTGGCGCATGGATGTTCCAATGCCGTGTTTCAGGACATCCGTGACGTAACGTTTTGTTACATCGTTTCTTGTATTAATCACTATTTGAACCCTTGGCGGACCGCGGCGGAAGGCCGTCCGGGCGGTGGGCGCGCGGGAAGGGCCGACATGGGGGCGGGCCATCCGGTATGACGCCAGCATCATGCGGCTCTTCGGCATCGGCGACACGCACCTGCCCTCCACCCGGCAGAAGGACATGCACCGCTTCGGTTGGACGGACCACCCGCTGCCGCTGCAGCGCGCGTGGGATGAACGGGTGCGGCCAGAGGACGCGGTCATCGTCGCGGGCGATATCTCCTGGGCCACCCGCGCCCACGAGGTGATGGAGGACCTGGCGTGGCTGGACGCGCGGCCGGGGCGCAAGGTGCTGGTGCGCGGCAACCACGATTACTGGTGGGGCGACTCCGCGTCCAAGCTGCGCAAGCTGCTGGAGCCCTTCCGCACGCTGGAGGGCTTCCTCCACAACAACGCGGTGGTGCTGGGGCCGTGGGTCATCGCCGGCACGCGGCTGTGGACCGCGCCGGAAGCGCCGCCCATGCCCGGCGGGGAGATGGGCGACGAGCAGGGAGACTCGGGCTACGTGGAGCGTGAGTCGCGCCGGCTCACCACGTCGATTGACGACGCGCTCAAGAAGGAGGCGGCCCACCCCACGCCGCTCACCCGCATCGTGGCGGTGCACTTCCCGCCCGTGTACGCGAACGAGCGGGCCACCGCCTTCAGCGCCCCCATCGAAGCGTTCGCCCCCAAGGTCTGCGTGTACGGCCACCTGCACTCGACCGGCATCCCCGCGGGCTTCACCGGCGAACGGGCGGGCGTGCGCTACGTGCTCGCGTCGTGCGACGCGGCCGGCTTCGCGCCCGTGCTGCTGGACGAGCGCTGAAGCCCCGTCCCGCGTCCGCCCCGGCCGGAATCGCACGGGGCGAACAGGACCTGCCACGTTGACCCTTGGACCCGACATGAGGCGTTGTGACGGGTGACCCCAGCCGGTGTGACGCCGGGTGAAGGTGCTTTGTCGACAGGGGGAAGAGGGCCGTTAAGCTGCCCCGGCTTCCATACCTGGGAAGCGTCGTCGTGCGGGAAGCACCCCAAGGAGTGGAAGTCATGCCGTCGGACAAGGCCGAACTCGCAGCCCGGATCGCCAGCCTCCAGTCGGGGGATTCCGTCCGTGGACTCATCTTCAAGTCCGTCTTCGGCCTGGTGCAGCAGCACGCGGGCGCCATCGGGATGGAGCAGCTGCGCGTGGGGGAGTTGAACCACGACTACGCGGAGCTGCGCTCGTATCCAGCGCGGGAATTGCTCACGCTGCTGTTCACCGCGGCGGACGTGCTGGAGAGCGCGCTCGGTCCGGCGGAAGCGGTGTTCCACGCGTGCGGCGAGGTGAGCATCACCCGCTACTCCACCGGGCCGGGGATGCTGGTGTTCGGCATCATCTCCCGGGGGGACCCCCAGAAGCTCTTCGCGGGCGCGCAGATGGCGTACAGCGCGGCGGTGTCCTACGGCAACCGCGAGTACCTCACGACGGGCCCCAAGTCCGGCACCCTGCGCATGCGCCGGGACATGATGCCGCCCGCGTACCACGTGGGCATCCTCACCGGTTCGCTCAAGGTGTTGGGATTGACGGGCAAGGCCACCGCGAAGCCGCAGGGCATCGACCGCGTGGACTACGACATCGAGTGGACCTGAAGCGGGGCGCGGGGCCGCGCGTCGCCTGAACTCCAGGAACCCGCGGGACTTCAGTCGACGCGGGTGTAGGTCACGTCCAGCTGCGCCACCACGCGCTCGCCCACGGACGCCCAGCAGGCGAAGGTGTGGTCCGCGCCGCGCACGCGGGTGCGGTGCGCGCCGAACACCACCGTCTGGCCCGCGTAGGCCAGGCTGTCCGCGGACAGCTTCACGTCCTTCGCCACGAAGCGGGCTTCGGCGTTGCGCTCCAGGTTGCGGCCCAGCGTGGTCGCCATGCGCGTCATGCCGCCCGCGACGACGGCCACCGGCATCACCGGGTGCATGGCGAAGTGGCCCTTGCACAGCTCCGGGGTGACGACCAGCGACGAGCGCAGGATGTCGCCGTCCGTCTGGAAGTCGCGCAGGTCCAACGGCTTGCTGTACGGGTTCTGCCGCAGCTTCGCCCACTCCTCCGGGGTGCGCTGCACGGTCTCCGCGGGGCGCGGCTCGCGGCGCATCTCCTGGCGGGCCTCGCCGAACAGGCGGGTGAAGGCGGCGGCGGACAGCACGTTGTAGTCCACCTCCAACCGGAACAGCGGCGTGCCGTCCGACGAGGACAACAGCGTGCGCGCCGTGCAGGTGCGCTTGCCGGTGTACTCCGCCTGCGCCAGCGCCCACAGCATGTCCGTGGCGCGCTCCTGCGCGGAGGGCTGCAGCCACTGACCGCGCGCCGCGCTGGCCAGGTAGAAGTGCTGCCCGTCCTTGGGCGCCACCAGGGCCGCGCCGCACGAGCCCAGGATGGCCAGGTGACGGCCCGCCTCGCCCAGACCCAGCGGCATCGCCTCCGCGTCCGGCGCCATCTGCACCGGCACGCGCGCCACCACCTCACCCGGCAGCACCGTCACGTCCTTCAGCGCGAAGTACGGATCACGCACGCAGATGCGCGGGTACAGCTCCTGCGCGCTCAGCACCGTGTACGGCGCCGCGTCCGACAGCGGCATCCGGGGCTCGGCCATCCACGGCATGACCGACTTCACCGGAGAAACCGGGGACGACACGGGGGCGGGGGAGATGGCCTGGAGCATGGGAGTCTGACCTCGTTTCGGACGCCGGGTGCCGGGGGACACCTGGCCGCAGGGTAACCGAGTTTTATTGCGCTGGGACAGTACTTTTCTCTGCCCCGCGAAAAGATTCTCGATTCATCGACGAAAGTGTTGCTGCCCTACCGTATTTTTCTATCCGAACCGGAAAAAACGGGTGAGGGCGGTGCAATTTGAAGCAGGCAAGCCCCTGCGTAAAGGGCTGAGTAGCAGCCACTCCTGGACGTGGGAGGGTCATGCCGACCCCCTAGTCAAAAGTCCTACCCATGTGTTTTCAGGTATTTAAGAGGCTGAAAATGGCCCAAGTCCGGGAAAACACGCGCAGTGTGGGCCAAACAGATTCTCTACTCGCGGGGTGAAGTCCCGGTGCGGCACGCCAGGACTTCCGGTGGGACTACAGCTCCACCTGGCTGCCCAGCTCCACCACGCGGTTGGGCGGGATGCGGAAGTAGGCGGTGGCGCTGCGGGCGTTGCGGCTCATCCAGGAGAAGAGGGCCTCGCGCCAGACGGCCATCCCGGGCTTCTTGGTGGGGATGAGGGTTTCGCGGCCCAGGAAGAAGCTGGTGCCCATGAGCTGGAACTGGAGGCCCTTCTCCCGGCAGCGCTTGAGAACGTCCGGGATGCTGGGGTTCTCCATGAAGCCGTAGCGGGCGACGACGCGCACGAAGCCCTGCTCCAGGGGCTCCACCTCCACGCGCTCGCCGGCCACCACGTGGGGAATGTCCTCCGGGATGATGGTGAGCAGCACCACCTGCTCGTGCAGGACCTTGTTGTGCTTGAGGTTGTGCAGGAGCGCGGGCGGAGTGCCTTCCGGGTTGCCCGTCATGAAGATGGCGGTGCCGGGCACGCGCACCGGAGGGTGGTCCCCGAAGCTGCCCAGCAGGTCCTTGAGGCCCAGGCTGGACGCGCGCAGCTTGGCCGCGAGGATGTCCCGGCCGCGCTTCCAGGTGGTCATCAGCGTGAAGATGCAGACGGCCAGCAGCAGCGGGAACCAGCCGCCGTCCGAAATCTTCACCGCGTTGGCGCCGAAGAAGGACAGGTCCACCAGCAGGAACATCCCCGCGATGGGCAGGGCCACGGCGCGGCTGACGCTCCAGCGCTCGCGGGCCACCACGTAGGCGAGCACCGTGGTGATGGCCATGGTCGTCGTCACCGCGATGCCGTACGCCGCCGCCAGCCGGCTGGAGGAGCCGAAGCCCAGCACCAGCGCCACCACGCCCACCAGGAGCACGCCGTTGAGGCCGGGCAGGTAGATCTGCCCCATCTCCTCCGCGGACGTGTGCACCACCTCCATGCGCGGGCTGTAGCCCAGCTGCATGGCCTGGCGGGTGATGGAGAAGGAGCCGGAGATGAGGGCCTGGGACGCGATGACGGCGGCGCCGGTGGCCAGGGCCACCAGCGGGTAGCGGGCCCAGTCCGGGGCCAGGAGGAAGAAGGGGTTCCTGGCGGCTTCCGCGTGGCGCAGCAGCAGCGCGCCCTGCCCCAGGTAGTTGAGCACCAGCGAGGGCAGCACCAGCGCGAACCACGCGCGCTTGATGGGCCCGGCGCCGAAGTGGCCCATGTCCGCGTAGAGCGCCTCGCCGCCCGTCACCACCAGGAACACGGCGCCCAGCACCAGGAAGCCGTGCCACCCGTTGTCGATGAAGAAGTGCACGCCGTGCACGGGGGACAGCGACCAGAGCACCGAGGGGTTGTGCAAGAGCTCCTTCACCCCCAGCACCGCGATGACCACGAACCACAGGGCCATGAAGGGGCCGAACACCGCGCCGATGCCGCCGGTGCCCTTCCTCTGCACCAGGAACAGCAGCCCCAGGATGATGAGCGAGATGGGGATGACGTACGGCTCGAAGACGGGCGTCACGACGCTCAGGCCCTCCACCGCGCTCAGCACGGAGATGGCCGGGGTGATGAGGCCGTCGCCGTAGAGCAGCGCCGCGCCGAAGATGCCCAGGGTGATGAGCACGGGCCGGGCGCGGTGTGACTGGCCTCGGGGACGGTGCATGGCCAGCGCCATGAGCGCGAGGATGCCGCCCTCGCCCCGGTTGTCCGCCCGCATCACGAAGAGGAGGTACTTCACCGACACCACGATGATGAGCGACCAGAAGATGAGCGACAGCACGCCCATCACGTTCGCCGGCGTCGGGGTGATGCCGTGCGGTCCGGTGAAGCACTCGCGCAGGGCGTACAGCGGGCTGGTGCCGATGTCTCCGTAGACGATGCCCAGCGCGCCCAGCGCCAGCATCGCGATGCGTTTGGGAGAGTCCGGCCCGTCCGTAGGGGCGGCCGGTGATTCCGAGGGTGCGTTCACGGCCCCCGCTTTAGCCGAACCCGGGCCCGCCGCAACCGAAGCCGTGACGCTCCTTTGGTTTCCAACCGCTCCAGGTATTCCCATGTGCGCGCCCGGGCACCCTGCCCCCGAGGGTGCCGGTCCGCGGAACGAGGCGGGTGCCCGTCACCAACGCTTCCGGGGGGTGGGTGTCGAGCATCCGCAGAAATCAGGGATGGCGGGACCTGGGACGCAGAGCGCCGCGGGCGGGGCCGTGCTCCCATGGCGGGTGCAACGGGGGGACGTGGCATGACGATGGTCGCAACCAGGCTGGGGGAAGCGCGGCAGTACGGGGCGCGGCTTCCGGAGATTGAAGAGCGGCTGGCGCTGCTGGCGGAGGCCTCGCGGCTGCTGGCGGACGCGTCTTTGGAGCCTCCCGCGGTGATGGAGCGGCTGTGCGGGCTGGTGGTGCCGCTGCTCGGCTCCGCGTGCGCGCTGCGGCTGTTGTCGGAGGACGGGCTGTGGCTGCGCACGGTGGCGTCCGCGGCGGCGGTGCCGGAGGCGCGCGTGCGGTTGCAGGCGCTGTTCTCCCAGCGGGTGCGCGCGGACGAGGGCGTGGCGGCGGAGGTGCTGGACACCGGCGAGGCGCAGGGCGTGGAGGCGGTGCTGGTGCTGCCGCTGCGGGCGCGGGGGCGGCCGCTGGGGACGCTGACGGTGTGGCGGGAGGAGCCGGAGCCGGCGCTGTTCGAGCCGGGGGAGCAGCTGCTGCTCCAGGAGCTGGCGGACCGGGCGGCGCTGGCGCTGGACGTGGCGCGGGCGTACGCGTCCGAACGGCAGGCGCGGCAGGCGGCGGAGGTGGCGGCGGGGCGGCTCGCGCGGCTGCAGCACGTCACCGCGGAGCTGTCGGAGGCGCTCACCGCGGCGCGCGTGGCGGAGGTGGTGCTGGAGCAGGGGCTGGCGGTGGCGGACGCGAGGGCCGGGGCGCTGTGGGGCGTGGAGCCGGACGCGGCGAGCGCCACGCTGTTGCGCTGCGCGGGCTGCACGCCGGACGCCGCGGAGCGGCTGAAGCGGATGCCCCTGGAGGGGGACTCGCCGGTGGCGCGGGTGCTGCGCGAGTCGCGGCCGGTGTGGCTGATGGCGGAGGACGCGCTGTCGGGGACGGAGCGGCCGGCGCCCTCGTCGGCGTGCCTGCCGCTGGTCGCGGACGGGCGGGCGCTGGGGGCGCTGGTGTTCACCTTCGGCCTGCCGCACGGGTTCGACGACGACGAGCGGGCCTTCCTCCAGCTGGTGGCGCACCACGCGGCGCAGGCGCTGGCGCGGGCGCGGCTGTTGGAGCGGGAGCAGCGGGCGCGGGCGGCGCTTCGCGAGGCGCACGGGACGCTGGAGGCCATCATCCAGGCGAGCCCCACGGCGATCATGCTGTTGGACCCGGACGGCACGGTGCGACTGTGGAATCCGGCCGCGGAGCGGATGCTGGGGTGGACGGCAGAGGAGGTGATGGGGAAGGTGTTGCCGGCGGTGCCGCCGGAGCACTGGGAGGCGTTCCGCCACGGCCTGGAGCGCGCCACGCGGGGCACGGTGCTGGACGGGGCCCCCCTGGCGGCGCGGCGGCGCGACGGCGGCGCGGTGCAGGTGGCCATGTGGACGGGCCGCGTGCACCCGGCGAGCGGCCCGCCGCAGTGCCTGAGCGTGATGGTGGACATCACCGAGCGCCAGCGCGGCGAGGCGGCGCAGCGCTTCCTCGCGGAGGCCGGCGGGGTGCTGGCGGGGAGCCTGGAAGAGGAGGAGACGCTGGAGCGCGTGGCGCACCTGGCGGTGCCGGCGTACGCGGAGGCCTGCGGCGTGTTCCTGGAGGATGAATCTGGCGGCGTGCGCTGCGTGGCCACGGCGGGCGGCGGCGAGGACGGAGAGGTGCCGCCTCCGGGGCTCGCGGTGGTGACGCGGGTCATCCAGTCCGGGAGGCCGGAGACGCGCTCGGGGTTGTCGGACGGAGACCCGGCGAGCGCGCGCGCGGGCGGGACGTGCGCGTACCTGTGCGTGCCGCTGCGGGTGCGGGGCCACACGCTGGGGGCGCTGACGTTCGTCACGTCGAAGCGGGCGTACGACGCGCAGGACCTGGCGCTGGCGCAGGAGCTGGCGCGGCGGGCGGCGCTGGCGCTGGACAACGCGAGCCTCTACCGGGACGCGCGTCAGGCCATCCGCCTGCGCGAGGAGTTCCTGTCCATCGCGAGCCACGAGTTGAAGACGCCCATCAGCGCGCTCCAGCTCCAGGTGCAGAGCCTGCTGGCGGGGCTGACGCGGTCGGGAGCGAGCTTCGATCCGGAGCGGCTCAAGCGCGGCCTGGAGCGGGTGGACCGGCAGGTGAAGCGGCAGACGCTGCTGGTCAACGACCTGCTGGACGTGTCGCGGCTGAGCGCCGGGAAGCTGGAGCTGGTGCTGGAGCCGCTGGAGCTGGGAGGCCTGGTGCGGGAGGTGGCGGAGCGCTTCGAGCAGGAGTACGCGCGCTCGGGCACGCCGCTGGAGCTGACGCTTGCGCCGGAGGTGCGTGGCCAGTGGGACCGGCTGCGGTTGGATCAGGTCTTCACCAACCTGTTCTCCAACGCGCTGAAGTACGGACGGGGCAACCCGGTGCACGTGGCGCTGGAGCTGGAGGGCGAGCGGGCGCGGCTGCGGGTGCGCGACGGCGGCATCGGCATCGCGAAGGAACACCTGCCGCGCCTGTTCCACCGCTTCGAGCGCGCGGTGTCCGAGCGCAACTACGGCGGCTTCGGGCTGGGGCTGTGGATTGCCCGCCAGATTGTCGAGGCGATGGGCGGCCACATCGAGGTGGAGAGCGTCCTGGGCGAGGGCTCCACGTTCCTGGTGGAGCTGCCGCGTGCCTAGCGGTGGAAGGTGGGGAGACCCTCCGCGATGAAGCCGCAGCCCCGCTGGGATTCGCGGCGGTGGAGGACGTGGCAGCGCTCGGGGGTGGGGCAGTCGGTGTCGAGGGTGCAGGGCTGGAAGCAGTAGCCGCTGGTCTCGTCGCAGGTGAGGCCCTTCGCGCAAGGGGCCTTGTCATCACAGCGGGTGCGGCACTCGAAGGCCTCGGTTTCGAGCGTGGGTTCGGCGAAGCCGCGCAGGCAGTCCTGGTTCGCGGCGCAGGGCGCGGCGTCCAGGCAGGCGGGGCCCACGAAGGGGCGGCAGATGGGCACCTCGCCCGCGTAGTCCGTCTCGCAGCGCTCGCCCGCGGGACAGGCGCGGTCGCGGCAGCTGGGGACGCAGGCGCCGAGGACGCGGTAGGGATTGGGAGCGCACTCGGTGCCGGTGGCGCAGGCGTTCGCGTCGTGCACGTTGCACGGCGGGCCGCAGAACTCGTGGACGCAGAGGAGCCCCGGAGCACAGTGGCCCTCCGGCTCACGTGCGTACCCGGTGCACCGCTCGCCGGCGCGCAGCGTCCCGAGCGGCACGCAGCGGCGGAGGACCTGGCCCGAGGCGGAGGTGTCCACGGGCTGGCAGGTGTCGGAAGAGGTGCAGTCCGACGCGTCGTCGCAGAAGCGGTGCAGGGGCTGGCAGTCGCGGAAGCCGAAGTCGCGGTGGTGCGAGCACACGCTGTCGGCGGGGCATGCCGCATCCGTGTCGCAGCGGTCCTCGCAGACGAGGGAGCCCCGGGTGTCGGCGTGGCAGTTCGTGGGGACGTCGGTGAGCCGGATGCCGTTGCTCAGCACGACGACGTCGGGAGGTTCGCTCCCGGCGCTGTCCGGGTCGTCGCTGGATTCGAAGCTCAGGTGGATCGGGTCATCCGACAGGTCGGCCTGCGCGGTGAGGTCCGGCCCGGGCCACGCGAGCCACACGCCCGTGCCCACGGCGGTCACGAACGCGGTGAAGGCGATGAGGAGGCAGAGCTTGCGCGGAGTCACAGGCCGAGCACCTGTCGCATCCACCGCTGGCTCTCCTCGTCGCAGGTCACGAGTCCGTCGAAGCGACCCGCGCGCATCATCTCCACGAGGGCCGTGTCCTGCGCGACACGCTCGGGTTCGAAGCGTGGGAAGTCCATGTCATCCCATGCGTCCGGATCGGGCTTTGTCCCCCGGACGAAGCTTTCGATGCTCCGGGCATAGGCATCGAAGAAGCGATCAAGGTTCGATGCCACCGGTAGGACTTCCTTCTCGCTGTGGTCATCGATGAAGACCACGGGCTGCAAGCCCTGCGAGTCCGCGAGCCCGGGCACGAGCGCGAACCGATACGCCAGGCTCGGGACCTGACCAAACACGAGGCACGACGGGAAGGGATCCTCTCCCCGCTCCCGGAGCGTCCTGTTGACGGCCACGACTCCGTGCTCACCTTCCGGCGCGTAGAGGATGAGCTCCGCCATCCGCGCGCCCCCTACCCGCATGAAGACGGCCGCGAGCAGGGGGTCCAAGGGCTGCCCTGGGAACAGCTCCCGCCCCGTCGCGTCTTCCGTGGAGGCAGTCCCCAGCCGCAACGGCAGACGCTGCTCGCGGCACCGGGCCATCAGCCGCTCAAGGCCCCTGAGTGAGGACTCCATCCGCGCTCCCTTCACCGCTCCAGCAGCGCCTTCACCGCGCGGAGCGCATTCTGCTCCGCGGCCGCGAGCGCGGAAGCGGATTCCGCTGGAACGTGGATGCGATGGAACCACGAACCGTAGTGCTGATCGATCACTCGGGAGAGCTCCTCCACCTGTCGGCTGTCCAGACGCTGGGACTGTTGCCCCACGGACTCCCAGACCCGGTTGATGCTCCGGTGCACCGTGCGCTCGACGGCGACCAGGTTCGTCCCCTGGTTGATTTCCATGCGCGGGAACACGCGCGCATACTCCAAGGGGACGCGGTGATGAATCTCATACGCCTCCATCCGCAAGGGTCCCAGCTCCCTGGCGAGCCGGGGGTTCACGGTTTCGAAGTACTCACGCCGGGCCCATTGCCGTAGCCGCTTCTTCGCCTGCCGGTCGAGCGGCTCATGAAGGGCCTTTTCCACCTGGGCCAGGATGTGCCGCAGCTCGGCCTGTTCCCCAGCCTCGAGCGCCGCCAGCCCCTCCGCCTCCACCTTCATCCAGATTCGCTGGAGGGCTTCACGCTCGGCGGGCGGCGTGCGGATCAACACCGTGCGGAACCACTGCGCGGCCTTCGCCCCGCCCCTCCCCAGCACCGAGACCACCGTGGGCGCGGCGGCCTCCATCGCTCCGAGCGCTCCCTTCGCGATGAAGCCTCCCACGTACCAGTACGCGAGCTGCTCGAAGGACCACACTCCCGCGAGGCGCGCGCTGTCCTTCACCTCCTCACGCCAGCGCCGGAGGATGTCCTCCTGCATCGCCCGGTACTCCCTGGCGATGTCCTCCATCGCCTCGGGAGGCGGGGCGGGTTCGAGCGTCGTCGCGGCCACCACCCGCCAACGCGGCTCGGCTTCGCCGCGCTCGTGCCTTCCTTCCAGCTCCACTTCCACCGTGCGGCTCCCCACCGCGTTCGCGAAGGGCAACAACGCCTTCACGACCGGCGTGCGGAGGTCCGTGCTCTCGGGAGCGCTCCGGCGGCCCGAACCCTCCTGCACCTCGAAGACGCCCAGCTCCACCTCCGGATGCAAGCGCAGGCCTTCGAACTGGAGCCTTGCCCGTTCATGCACCCTGCCCTGCCAGGGAACACGGGATGCGGGTAGCAGTTGCCGGGCCACTGCCAGCGCATCGGACAGCTGGGGTCCGGACGCGCCCGGCAGGGCTTCAGGCACCGTCCGCGCCTGGACCGCGACCGGCCCACGGACCGTCTCCAGGTCGAAACGCCAACGCTCCGGCCCACGCTCCAGCGTGAAGCGCAGGCGCCGTGGCTTCACGCCCACCAGCGTGGACAGGCTCCGCGTCAGCTCGCGGGAGAACGTGCTCCACTCCACGGAGGCACCCATGCCCTGGCCCGGCGTCGTGCGCCGGAAGGACAACAACGTCAGCGCACCGCCGTGCACCTGGTAGTCGAAGGTCCACGCCTCACCCGGAGCCCCGCGCGCACCCGCGACCTCCCAGAGCTCACGCACCACGCGGGCCGCTTCTGCCTGCCGGGCGCGTTCACCGCCCACGGGCGAGGCGCGCTCCAGCGCTCCCTCTCGCGTGAATCCGAGGCCCGCGCGCTCGGCCGGAGTGTCCTTCCCCAGTTCCCCCTCAAGGGACTCTGCCTCGAAGGGGCCATCGCTCGCGCACGCGCTCAGCGCGAACATCCAAAGAAGTCCCAGCACCGGCAGCGTCCGGTGCCAGGACCCTTCTCCACACGACCGGGGACGCGCCATGGCGTCCCGAGCCTATGGGGAAACTACAGCGCCAGGAGCAGCAGCGACGCCTGCTCTTCGGGCGAGGCCGCGAGGAAGGCGTCCGGCAGCTTGATTTCCGTGGGCGGCGTGAGCGCGCGGTCGCAGCTGCGCGGCCCTTCGTAGGTGCGGCCCGGCTCCTTCGCCTTCAGCCGGTACGTGCAGTCGCGCACGTACACCGTCAACTCCTGCGGCGACAGCGTCAGCGTGACTGGACGGCCACCAAAGCCGCCCTTCGCCTTCACCGCGTCGCCGTCCCTCTTCACGTCCAGGTTCACCACCGCGGTCCCGATGTTGCCCTTCACCTTCTGGTCCTCCAGCTTCAGCGTCACCGGGACGTCCGCCACGCGGCCGCGCAGCTCGCCCGGCGCCCGGGACACCTGGAACTCCTGCCCGGTGACGTTGTTCGCGGTCATCCGCAGGTTGAACTGCGTCCGCGCGATGTTGAAGGAGAGCTGGTCCTGCTCGGAGGACGCCAACGCTCCGCCCACCCCCGCGAGCACCGCCAAGACTCCCACACCCCGACGCAACGACTGACTGTAGCGCTTCATGGATACGGTCCTCCCGGGGACGCACTTCGCCAGCACTGACAATGTGCAACGTGCCCGGAGCGGCGCCATATCGCCCGGGCACGGGCCCTTGCTCGCCTGCGGCTACTTCCCGCCTGCCGCCCCGCTCCCCTGCCCTGCGGCCGGGCCCAGCAGGTGCTTTTCGAAGAACATCAGCGCCGTCGTCTGGGCCATGTCCCGGTTCGTCTTCTTCTGGAACCCGTGGCCCTCGTCCGTGGCCAGCAGGTACCAGACGTCCGAGCCCTTCTTGCGCACCGCCTGGACGATCTGCTCCGCCTCCGACTGCGGCACGCGCGGGTCGTTCGCTCCCTGCTGCACGAAGAGCGCCGCGCGAATCTTGTCCACCGACCCCAGCGGCGAGATGCGCTCCTGCACCTTGCGCACCGCCGGGTCGCGCTCATCGCCGTACTCCGCGCGCCGCAAGTCCCGCCGGTACGCCTGCGTGTTCTGCAGGAACGACGGCAGCGACGAGATGCCCACCACGTCCACCGCCGCCTTGATGCGCTCCGGATAGAACGCCACCGTCGCCAGCGTCATGTAGCCGCCGTACGAGCCGCCGTAGATGCCCACCCGCGACGCGTCCAGCTCCGGCCGCGACGCGACGAAGTCCAGCGTGGCCCCGATGTCCGCCAGGCTCGACTCGCGCTTCACGCCGTCATCCATGGCGCGGTACGCCTTGCCGTACCCTTCCGAGCCGCGCACGTTGGGCAGCAGCACCGCCAGCCCCAGCTCCGTCGCCATCAGCTGGGTCTGCGCGCTGAAGGTGGGCTGGCTCTGGCCTTCCGGGCCGCCGTGGAACATCACCACCACCGGCACCTTCCCCTTCGCGTTCTTCGGCAGGTACAGGAACGCCGGGACCTTCACGCCGTCCGTGGACGGGTAGCGCACCAGCTCCGGCTCCACGAACGTCTCCGGATCCAACCCTCCCACCTCCGAGCGCGTCCAGCGCGTGGTCTTCTTCGTCCCCAGCTCCACCGTGAAGACGTCCAGCGGCACGCGCGCCGACGTCAGCGAGAACGCCACCCGGTCCGACCGCTTCGGCGGGAAGCGGATCTGCGACATCACCCCGCGCGGCGTCTCCACCGGCGACAGCGCCTGCGTGCGCGTGTCCAGCAGGTACAGCCGGCCGTAGCCCTCCTCGTTGACGGTCACCGCCAGCTTGCGCCCGTCCGGGGACAGCTCCAGGTCCTGCACGTTCCAGCGCACCGCCTTCGTCAGCGACGGCGGAGCCGCCGGGGGCGCGCCCGTGAGCGGCAGCCGGTACAGCTCCGCGAAGTCGCTGTAGCGGTCCGTGGCCACGTACACGCCCTGGCCGTCGTGCGTGAAGACGGCGGCGTCCACGCTGCCCTTGCCCTCCTTGGGCGTGAGCTGCGTGCGCGCGTTCGTCTTCACCTCCACCACGCTCAGGTCGGAGTCGTCCGCCGCGCGGAACTGGCGCACCAGCAGCTTCGAGCCGTCAGCGGAGAACTCCAGCGGCGCCCAGCTGCCCTCCACTTCCGTCACCCGCTTCGCCTGCTTGGGGTCCGCCGTGGGCGCCACGTACACGTCGGTGTCCTTGCCGTTGCGCCCCGTGCCCGCGTACGCGAGCCAGCGCCCGTCCTGCGACACCACCAGCTCTTCGTGCCGGCTCTTGCCGTCCGTCAGCAGCTCCGAGCGGCCCGTGCGCCGGTCCAGCTTGAGCACCTGGTAGAACTCTCCGCCGCCCGTGTCCTGCAGGTAGAAGACCACCTGCGGATTGCCCGGCAGGAAGCGCGCCCGGTTGATGGGCTCCTTCGTGAAGGTGAGCTGCGTGCGCGCGCCCAGCGGCATCTCCACCACGTGCAGCTGGTTGACGTCCGCGAAGCGCGTGGAGATGAGCACCTGTTGTCCATCTCCGCTCGCGTCCAGCAGCTGCGCGGAACGCGACTCCAGGTACTGCTGCACGCGCTGGGAGAGCGCGGGCGGCACCGGCGGCACGCCGCTCGCCCACAGGTTGGGCAGGCCGGGCAGCGGGGAGATGCCGGGGACGGCGGACGGCGCCTTCGCGGCGGCCGGCGCGGGGGGCGCCTTCGACGGCGCCGGCGCGGGCGTCTGCGCCGCGAGCAGGGACACGATGAGCGGAAGGGACGCGAGGGTCATGGTGCCGCCGACCCTACCAGCGCCGTCACCCGCGTCGGCATCCACGCGAGCCGTTTCCCCCTGCCCGCGCGATGACGCGTATTGAACAGGGGATGGCCCGATGTCCCCCCGTTCGATGCCGCGCCGCGGCGGCCGGGCAGGCGTGACGGTGTCGCGCTCCGTCCCCGGTTGATCGCACCCATCGTCTCCGCGAAGGCCCCCGCGCCTGTGATGCCCGGGACTTGCGACGTGCGCCGGTGCACAACGTCGGAGGCGGACAGTGGCCCTTGCGTGGGGGTTCGCCCGCGTGGAGGTGATGCCCACCCTTACCCCTGTCGACATCGGTGCCGAGCCGCGTCCGCGGCCCGCCGAGGAGGGGACTTCGACATGGCCTGGATGCGGGGGAAGACACTGCTGGTCGTCGCGCTCACGTCGCTGGGGGTGTTCGCGCCCGCGTGCGGAGGCGGCTCGGCGGAGGACCCCGACGCGCCGCCCACGCAGGACGGCCCGGTGCTCGTCCCGCCCACCCAGGCGCAGCTGCGCATCGTGCAGGCCGCGCCGGGCGCGCCCGCGATGGACGTCTACCTCGCCGGCGACCCCACGCCCGTGGCCCGGGCCGTGGCCTATGGCGCCACCACGCCCTACCTCACGCGCGAAGCCGGTGCCGTCACCGTGGAGCTGCGGCCCACGGGCGCGGCGGCGTCCTCCCAGCCCATCGTGTCACAGCGGGTGGGCATGGAGGCCGGAACGCGTTGGACGGTGGTGACCGCGGGCGCCTTCTCCGCCACGGGCTCCGACGCGGCGATGCGCGCGTTGCTCCTGCGTGACAACACCGTGCCCGCGGATGGAGGACAGACGCGCGTGCGCATCGTCAACGCCGGCACGGACGCGCCGACGGTGGACGTGGACCTGGGCAATGACGGCTCGGTGGAGGTGGAGTCGCTCGCGCGCTTCAAGGACTCCGGCGAACAGGCGCTGGTGCTGCCTTCGGGCGCCGCGTTCCAGGTGGGCCTTCGCACGGATGCCCGGGCGCTGACGTCCTTCACCGTGCCCGCGGCCGGCTCCGGCACCGACACGCTCATCGTCGCCACCGGCCTCATGTCCGCCTCCGCGCGCGCGGGCGACGGCTTCTCGCTGCTCACCGCGGGCCGCGACGGCACGCTGGCCATCCTCCGGCAGAACCCGACGGTGTACGTGCTGCACGCGTCACCGGACGCGCCCACGCTGGACCTCTTCGCCAGCGACCACGAGCTGTCCGGCGGCCTCGCCCATGGCGCGCTGTCCTCGCCGCTCCAGGTGCCGCCGGGCACGTACACGCTGGACTTCTTCGCCGCCGCATCCGGGACGGAACGGCCCACGAGCGCACCGGTGGCGACGGCGACGACGCCCACGCTCGTCCCGGGCGAGCGCTACCTGATGGTCGCCGCGGGCTACCTCGCGCCGCCCCGGCCAGCGGCGTCCCCGTTCACGCTGCTGCCCCTCACAGACCGCTTCGCGAACGACCCTTCCAACCTGCGCCTGCGCTGGGTGCACGCGGCCGCGGACACGCCCGCCGTGGACGTGGGCCCGCTGGGCTCGGAGCGCCGCGTGCTGCCGGACGCGCCCTTCCTCGACGTGCCCTTCGCGACCGCCACCTCGCAGGATGGGCTGCCGCTGCCCTCCGGTGGCACCGTCACGCTGGGCGTGGTGCCGTTCAACGACGCCAACCGCGCGCCGCGCACGAGCTTCTCCGTGACGCCCCAGCCGAACACGCGCGTCTTCGCCGTCGCCACCGACACGCCCGGCTCCGCGCCCGGAAGCTGGGACCTCCAGCTCCTGTGGGTGGACACCACCCGCACGCCGTGGACCGTGAGCACGCAGGCCGACGCGCCCTGACGTCAGAAGGCCCAACCCACGTTGAGCACGATGCGTTGGGTGAACAGCCACGTCGCCTGGTGGATGCGCACCAGGCCCGCCGCCCCTGACTCGCCCAGGCGCAGGGAGTCGTAGGCGAGCGTTTCGCGGCGGGCCCCCAGGCCCACGCCGCCCTGCACCGTGAAGCCGGGCTCCAGCACCATGCTGTACCCCAGGACCGCCGTCCCCCCCACGGACCAGCGGGTGTCCGTATCGTCGTCATCGCTCGACGGACTGTCCGGGACGTCTCCCACCATCTTGCTGGAGCTCCGCCCCACTCCCACCTCGAAGCGCGGTGCCAGCCACAGTCCCTCGGGGGCCCGGCCCGTCAGGTAGAAGCGCACCGACGGTGCCAGGCCGAGCTCAAAGGACGTGTTGTCGAAGCCCTCCAACCCGCTGGGCTCCGGCACCTTGAACCGCGACTGGGCGTGGTTCAAGGACGCGAACACGCCCAACCCCACGGAGAAGCGCTCACCCAGCACGCGCTCCCCTTCGAGCGACACCTGAGAGGTCAGGTTCTGGATGGGGACGGACACCGTCACCACGTTGCGCCGCTCCACCGGGAACGACCCCGTGCGGACACCCTCCTCCGCGAACGACACCGCCGACACGAGCAACAGCGACACACCCAGCTTCCACTGCGTCGAGACCATGTGATGAACCCCCGTCATGGAGCCGGACCCCCAAGGTCCGCCATGCGAGGAGACGCCCATCGCAATCGATGTGCCAGCCTGCTCGCAGAGGGAGCGGCACACCGTGGACGTCTGACATTGGGACAACGTGTCCCCGACGCGCGGAGACGTGCGTGTCAGCGTGTCATGTCATCGCGTCACGGCGGCGTGAGCTGCACCTGGGCCTGCTCGCGGCGCAGCTGGAGCACGCGCACGTCCGGGTCCACCATCAGCCGCTCCGGCGCGAACTCCGAGCGCAGTGTCACCTGTACGGACCCGCCCGCGCCGGGCTCCACGCGCGTCACGGCTTCAGCGAAGCCCGGGGGCGCGGCGGACTCCCCTGCCTTCGTCACCGCCACCTCCACCGGCATGCGGCCCGTGCCCACGTTCGTCACCGTCGCCGTGGTCACCCACTGACCGCCGGACTTCGTCACGCGCGCGTCGGTGACGCGGTATTCGGGCACCACGACCTCGAAGAAGGCCTGCCGGGTGAACCGGTCGAAGGCCTCCTGGGACGGCGCGAAGGGGCGCAGCACCGCGAGGAAGTCCTGCAGCACCGGATGGTCCGCGTTGTTCATGTACTGCTTCAGGAAGGCCTGGAGCCCCGCGTGCATCGCGTCGCGGCCCATCAGGTCCTCCAGCATCCAGAACGTCCAGCCGCCCTTCTCGTAGAGGACCACCGTGTCGCCGTCGCGCGAGCCGTCCAGCTTCACCAGCGGCTGCTCCGCGTCCACGCGCCGGTCCTTGCCGTAGCGCTCCTCCATGCGCTTCGCGGTCTGCCTGCGCGCCTCCTGCCCGTCCAGCTGTTCAATGAGCTTCAGCGCCGAGTAGTGCGACAGCCCCTCCGACAGCAGGTTGCCGCCGGGCCCCTTGCCGGGGATGAGCAGGTTGCCCCACCACTGGTGCGCGGCCTCGTGCGCGGTGACGAGCAGCGCCGCGTTCGACTCCGGCGTGGTGCGCGTGAGGAACCCGATGGACTCCGAGAACGTGATGTTCGTGGGGAAGCCCTGCGCGTAGTTGTCCAGGCCGGCGAACTCCGACAGCTTCAGCTCGGCCCACGGGAACGGGTGGAACCATTCCGAGTAGTACCGGCGCGCGGCCTCCAGCCCCCGCATCATCTCCGGCACGTTGTAGCCATGCGCCGGGTCGTGGAACACCACCGTGCCCGCGCCCTCCACGCGCGTCCACCGGCCCGCGATGACGTTGAAGAAGCTCACCGGATGGTCGCTGCGCCACACCGCGGTGCGCCGGCCGTCCTTCACCGTGTCGCTCTCCCGCACGCCCACGGAGTTGAGCGTGTAGGCCTCCGGGCCGCTCACGCGGATCCGGAAGGGGAACGGCATGTTGCTGCCCCAGGCGGCCTCCGTGGGCCCTTCGTAGAAGTCGTCCGCGTACACGCGCGGCTCGTAGCGGTTCTCCTTCGGGTCGATGCCGCGCTCCTCCTCGTAGCCGACGACCGGTGCGAACGTGGGCGTCTCGCTGGTGAGCACCGCGCCCGACGGGAGGATGAACTCCTTGAACGCACCGCCCTGGCGGGACACGCCATCCGGCACGTGGCCTGAGTACTGGAAGCCCACCGTCACCTTCGCTCCGGGCGGCAGCGGTGGGGACGGCGTGAAGACATACAGCCCGGCGCGGTCTTCCGGCGTCACGTCCTTGCCGTCCAGCGTCCAGCGCACGTCCGTCCAGCCATCACCGCCGCTCAAGGCGAAGCGCGGCAGCGCCACGGCGTGCCGGTTCAGCAGCGTGTACGTGCCCTTCATGCGGAAGGCGCTCGCCTCCGGCTCCAGGTCCACGTCCAGGTCCACGTCCGCCAGCATGGGCTGCGGCGCGTCCTTCCACGTCGCCAGGTTCTTCTGCCAGTACTCCTTCGCGCGCTTCTTCGCCGCCGCGCCCTGGTGCCCCTGTCCCACGAGGATGCCCAGCCACACCAGCGCCACCAACGGCACGGCCAGGTACGGCGCCAGCCGCCACAGCCCGCGCGCAAGGCCCGAGGGCTTCAATCCTTCCAGCGTCGTCACCGGGTCGCGGACGCGGCGGCCGTCCAGGCGCACCGCCAGCGCGGTGAAGAAGACGGCCCCGCCCAGCGCGGCCACGCGGTTGAGCACCAGCGCGGCGCGGTCCACCTGGAAGGCGCCCAGGTCGGTCCACCGCACCGCGTCCCACAGCGGCCAGTTCGTCACCCAGGTGAGGTCTTCCCGCACGGCGAGGTAGCCGGTGAGGCCCAGCGCGGACAGGGCCAGCGCGTAGGTGCCGAAGCGGCCTCCCGTCACCGCGCGCGCGGCCAGGATGAAGCCCGTCCACAGGAGGAACGTGGGGAACAGCAACAGCCCCCACACCAGCACGTACGGCGTCAGCGACAGCGGCACCTTGCCCTGCGACACCTGCACCAGCGTGCCCGCGAGCGCCATGGCCACAAGCAGCGCCACCGCCACGAGGCTGTTCGCCAGCGCCTTGCCCAGCAGCACCGACAATGTGCGCACCGGGGTCGCGTCGTGGATGGGCGCGAAGCCGGAGGCCTGCTCACGCTCCAGCGACTCCACCACGTAGAACATCAACAACAGACACACGAGCACCGACGCCTGCCCCATCGTGCGCACCGCGAAGCGCCCGGGCACCAAGAGGAGGCTCGTATCGAAGGGGCCCACCGCCGTGGCGCCCTGGGACACCATCTGCAACATCAGGAGCGGCAGGAACAGGTAGAGCCCCGGCTGCGACAGCAGGCCCCGCCCCTCCGCGCGCGTCACCGTCCACAGCCCCATCCAGAAGCCCGGCGGACGGACGCCCATGCGCAGCGCGGACAGCGGCGCCTCCGCGTGTGACAGCGCCACCTGCATGGGAGGCGCGTCCAGGACGAGGCCCTTGCGCGGGGCCTTCGTGCCCACCTCGCCCCGGAGCGCGCGGCGGAAGTGGCGCTCGCTCCAGGCCACCGCGCCCAGGCCCAGGGCCATGAGCACGAAGCGGCTGGTGACGAAGAGGGCGTCCAGTCCCACGGGCTGCGTGTTGTAGAAGTCCACGCCCCGGTCCACCTTGATCCACGTCTCCGTGAGCCACCGGAAGCCGCCGGGGTCCAGGGCCATGAGGAACCGGTTCACTCGCGGATCCAACCAGCCGGGGGACCAGTCCCAGAGGAAGAAGGCGCAGAGGAAGAACAGGCCCACCGGCAGGAAGTACACCGGCACCGCGCGGCGCGTGCGCTCGCCCGTGGCGAAGGCCGCGCCCGCCATGAAGACGATGAGCGGCAGGCCGAACCACACCGCGGCGCTCACGTAGTTCCCGAACGCGAAGGGCCCTCGGAACTCCGCGTCCGCGCCCGCCGGCACGACGTGGTGGAAGAAGACGAGCAGCCCCATCATCGCCGCGAGCGCCAGCACGTACGCGCCCAGCACGCCCGCGAACTTGCCCCACACGTACTCCGCGGAAGTCAGCGGCGTGGTGTGCAGGAGCGGCTGCACGCGGGCCTCGTCGTCGGAGATGACGGACATGCCCGCGCCCACCGACACGAAGAAGGTGAACAGCATGAAGGTGAGCAGCAGCACCGTCTGTGAGACGGCGAAGGCGCTGGTGATCCACGCCTTCTTGCCACCCACCTCCGTGCTGCCCGCGGCGATGGTGACGTTGCCGGAGGACACGCCCCACACCACCGCCACCAGCAGCACGAGCAGCACCCAGAACAGAGGGCGCCGTGTCTGGTGGCGCCACTCCGTGCGCGCCACGCGCCAGAGCCGGGACGCGTTCACGTGCCCACCGCCGGGGCGGACTCCGGAGCCGTGGGCACCGGGGCCGTGGGCTCGGGCGCGTCCTTCATCAGGAGCAGGTAGGCGTCCTCCAGCGTGGGCGGCGTTCGCTCGAAGCCGGCTGGCACGGGCGTGCCCGGGGCCGCGTGGATGCGCACGCGGTTGCGGCCTTCGAAGAGCACGGCCTGGGTGACGCGGTGCGCTTGCTGGAAGGCGGCCATGTCGGCCGGGGGGACGGTGCCCTCGAAGAGCGAATCGTGGAGGGCGGACTTCGCCTCGGTGGGGCTGGTGATGGCCACCACGCGGCCGTGGCGGATGACGGCGAAGCGCGGGCAGAGCATGGCCACGTCCTCCACGATGTGCGTGGACAGGAGCACCGTGCGCTCATGGGCCACCTCCGCGAGCAGCCGGTAGAAGCGCTGGCGCTCCTCGGGGTCCAGGCCCGCGGTGGGCTCGTCCACGATGAGGAGCTTCGGGTCACCGGCCAGGGCCTGCGCGATGCCCAGCCGCTGCCGCATGCCGCCGGAGTACTCCTTCACCTTTCGCTTCGCGGCGAAGGTGAGGTTCACGCGCTCCAACAGCTGTGCGCACAGGGCCTTCAGTCCCTGCGGCGCGGTGACGCCCTTGAGCTCCAGCAGGTAGCGGAGCATGTCCTGGCCGGAGAGGTACGGGTAGAAGCCGAACTCCTGCGGCAGGTAGCCCAGGTGCGGGCGCAGCGCCTCCGGGTGACGCACGAGGTCGAGGCCGTCGAGCGTCACCTCGCCGGAGGTGGGCTCCAGCAGGCCGGAGAGGATCTTCATCAGGGTGGACTTGCCCGCGCCATTGGGCCCGAGCAGACCGAACATCCCCTTGGGGACATCCAGGTCCACGCCACGAAGGGCCGTGACCGGGCCCGGATACACCTTCACCAGGTTGCGCAGGCTGAGCATGTGGCCCGTTCTACGCCCAGGCGGGGGGCTCCATTTCCCAGCTTCGCGCACGAAGGGCATACGGCGCGTCCACGGGCGCTCCTGCGCGGTGTGTTAGACAGCCAGGGTATGAACCTTCGACCTGTCTGTCTTTCTCTCGTGCTGGGGGCCTTCGCGTTCCTGGGCTGCTCGGGGCCGTCCTACCTTCAGGCCCGAGCCCTGGAGCAGAACGAGTACCGGGGCTATGGCGAATACCTGCCCGAGCGCGACCGCGCGGTGCTGGCCCAGGCGGCGGCGGTGAAGGACGCGGCGTCGGTCATCTTCCTGCAGGAGACGTTGCCGGAGGGCATCGAAATGACCTCCCACATGCTCCAGGTCAAGGCCGGCTATTCGCACCAGTTGCTGGGCAAGCTGGCCTTCAGCCGGGGCCAGGTGGCCTCCAAGCAGGACCTCATCGAACACGTGCGGAAGGTGGCGCTGGCGGCGGGAGGCGACGCGGCCGTCGGCCTCTTCCTGCTGACGCCGCCCCAGGACTACACCCAGGCGCAGGCGGTGGAGGCGGTCATCCTGAAGCTGGATCCGCGTGTGCGCGTGAAGCTGCGTCCGGACGAGGCGAAGGCGGGGGGCGTGTCGGGGGCACCGGGCGTCGAACAGCTCTGAGCAGGTCGCCTGAAGCCCGGGAACACGAGGCGGGTCGTCCCAGAGAATGCGCAATGGACCGCCAGAGGCGCGCCACCCACCGGCCCAGGCGGTCCAGGCGGCCGTGAAACGGGCCGCCCGCCTCGCACTCCGCCACGCCGGTGTGTTCATGGACGCGGGAGGATGACGGTTCGGATGGAAGGCCGCCTTCCGGAGATGACGCGTCCCAACGGGTCCGACAGTCGGAAGGGTTTCCCAAGGTCGCTCCCGGCACGTCCGTCCCGATGCACTTCCCCAGTGGCTCGAGCAAGGCGAGCCTGGGGGCGGCTGGAGCCGGTGTTTTCCCGCTGTCCGGCGCCCCGAGGAGGGCCGCCGCCTGGGGACGGGGCGCAACCCCGAGCGCCGCGTGGTCTTCAGCGCCGGGCGCAAGGCCATGCTCCTCCTCTCCAGGGCGTGCCTCCGTCGCAGCGTCCTGCTCTCCGGCAGACGTGAGGCAGTCGAATCCGTGCTCCTCCACGCAGAGGCGTGCCTTCAACGCCTCGTCCTGCCCAGGGGCTGACGCGGGGGCGTCAGGGCCACCTTCCTCCACGCAGGGGAGTGTCTCCAGCGCGGCTTCCTGCGCAGTGGCTGACACGGGAGCGCTGAGGGGGCCCTCTGGGACGTAGGCGGCCTCGGGTGAGGCAGGCCTTTGGGGGGCAGGCGCGAAGGCGTCCAGCACGCGCTCATCGCACGCCTTCAGCAGCGCCGGCAGCTCGTGCTGAAGCGTCCGGGCGTCGCGTTCCGTCAGGACCGACATGGCGCAGCTGGCCCACTGGCGCAGCGACTCACCGCCCATGAAGGGAAACAGCCCAGCGGCAGCGACACCTCGCGAGGCCCGCTGGAGGGACTGGATGAGGAGCGCGTGCCCTGGACGGGAAGCCGCCCAGGCCGCGAGCCGTAGCAACTCGAATTCCACCTGCGCGCACCGAGCACCCGACTCCCAGCGCGCCGCGTCCCAAAGCTTGAAGCAGGTGTCCGCCAGCCGGTGCAGGTCCAGGTCCGAAGCCCTCACGCAGCAGTCGGCCAGCAACTCCACCAGCACCTGCCGCTTGAGGCTGAAGTAGCCCTCCAGAAGCGACCGGGCTTCCGCCGAGTTAGCGTCATGCAGCACCAGGCCCAGGTTCTCCAGCGTCAACGACTCATCCAGCGCCACCGCGCGCGTCTTGCGCCCGGGACGCTGCACCACCAGGCCTCGCGCCGCCAGCCGCCGCATCGCCTCTCGGATGGTGCCCCGGCACACGTCGAAGGAACGCGCCAGCTTCGCTTCCGAGCCAAACTGCCCGCAGGGAGGCAGCCTCCCCAGCGCGATATCGCGCTCGAGTTCCGCCTCCACATACGCCACGAGCCCACCC